>DUEX01000005.1 GCA_011170325.1 Dehalococcoidia bacterium
TCTGGTTTGCCAACGCTGATGCGTAGGCAGTCATTTAGCTCGGGAGTATCAAAGTAACGGACGAATATGCCTTTTCTCTGTAATCTTTGATGGATTGTCTTTGCTTTGCCGTTAAGCACTGAGCAGAGGATAAAGTTAGCTTGGGATGGATAGGATTTTAGCCAGTCTAGCTCGCTGAGCTTAATTAAGAGCCGTTCTCGTTCATCGACTATCGCTTTGATTACGCTACGAAGGTAGTCAATGTCTTTCAGCGATTCTAATACTGCTACTTGGGCAGCGGTATTTACGTTATATGGCTGCTTTATTTTCATTAGATATTCAGCAATATTAATAGGGAAGATACCATAGCCAATTCTCAATCCAGCCAGGCCAGCCCACTTGCTGAAAGTGCGTAGGACTATTAAATTCGAGTAACCAGGAACTAGAGGAGCCACAGTTGTCCCGCTAAATTCGGAGTAAGCTTCGTCTATGACTACTATAGCGCCGGTATCTAGCAATTCCAAAACATCAGATTCTGGAGTGAGATTGCCTGAGGGATTGTTAGGCGAAGCGATAAAAATAACCTTTGTTCGTTTATCTAAAGCCTTCTTTATGGCAGCAATATCAATAGAGAAATCTTGTCTCCTAAGTATATTGACTATCTTGCCGCCGCAGACATCAGTACTAAAGGGATACATACCGAAGGTCGGCGGACAGTTAGTCACTTTATCCTCAGGTTCGAGAAATAGCCGCAGGACAAGGTCGATGAGTTCATCACTCCCACTGCCAGCTATGATATACTCCGAACTCAAGCCGACATATTCTTCCAGTACCTTCCTCAGCTCTCGCTGTTCTGGGTCAGGGTAGAGATGATAATAGGCATAATTGGCTAGAGCCCGCTTTACCTTGGATGAGCAACCATAAGGGTTCTCATTGCCATCAAGCTTGATCACCTTTTCTGCGGGAATCTCAATGCGCTGGCTCAATACATCGGTTGGCTCAATAGGGGCATAGGTCTTCATGTCTTTAAGTTTGGGTCTTACTAATTGTTCGATGTTTTCGGGTGAAATCATTTGAGCTCTTTCCCTGTTGCCTGTAACCTTATCTTAATTGCTTGGGCATGACCTTTAAGTCCTTCAGCCTCGGCCATAGCTATAGCTGCCTGCCACAACTCTCTCCTGTCAGCTTCGTCAAAGGCAACGATATTAGTGACTTTAAGGAAATCTTCAATGCTAAGAGGGGAACTGAAACGGGCACTGCCTCCTGTAGGTAAAACATGGCTCGGTCCGGCAATATAATCACCCAGGACTACCGGGGAGCTATTGCCAACAAAGATACAGCCAGCGTTATGAATCTTCTCAATATAAGTACTGGCATTACGTACCATTAATGACAGATGCTCTGGAGCATAAAGGTTAACCAAGTCGATGGCTTCATCCAGACTATCGACGAGCACTATCATACCTCCGGAGTTCATAGCTTCAGTAGCAATAGTTTGTCGCTCTAAATTCGCTAACTGGATTTTGATTTCACTATCAACATTGCTGGCTAACTTGGAGGAAGTGGTAATCAAAATTGCTGAAGCTAGAGGGTCGTGTTCAGCTTGGGCTATAAGGTCGGCGGCACAAAAGGAGGCATTAGCGGTGTCATCAGCTACGACTACTATCTCGCTTGGTCCTTGAAGGCCATCGACATCCACTATCCCATAGACCAGTTTCTTAGCTATAACTACAAAAATGCTGCCGGGACCGCAAATCTTGTCCACTTTTGGCACTGATTCGGTGCCAAAAGCTAAGGCAGCGATGGCTTGAGCTCCGCCTATCTTGAAAAGGCGATTGACCTTGGCAATATCAGCTGCCACGAGCGTTGGTGATGGAATTGTACCATCGTCCCGAGGCGGTGTAGCTACGATAATATCTTTGACTCCAGCTGTTCGGGCTGGGACAGCTGTCATTAGGACTGTGGAGGGATAAGCAGCAGTTCCACCAGGCACATAGATACCCACCCTATCTAAAGGGCGAAATTGTCGTCCCAAGCCATGGCTAAGAAAGCCAGCTTCAATTCTTTGCTTACAGGTGGAATGAAATTTATCTATTCTGCTTGCGGCTAGCTTTAGTGCTGATATCAGGCTTTCGTCTACCTTTTCATAAGCCGCTGAAATTTCACTCCGAGTTACTTCCAGCGAGGTAAGTTCAACCCTATCTAGTTTCTTGGTGTAATTCAAAAGAGCCTTATCGCCTTGGTCGCGTACTTCGGCGATGATATGTCCAACTGTTTGCTCTGGAGGAAGCTTTTCCTTTCTTATTTTATCTTCCGACTCTAGCGATGGCACAGAGAATTCAAAGGAGACTCCTCTGGCCAATAACGGTTTTGCTTTACTAAAGCCTTCGATTATTATCATACTAGCTACTCTCAACCGTCTGGCGAAAGATTTCGACCAGAGAAGCTATTTTTTCTCTCTTGGCGGAAGACTTCAAGCTATCTTTGTTGCCGATAAGGCAAGCTGTAGATTGAAAGAGAGTGTCCATAATTTTGAGATTATGCTTGGCTAAGGTCTTCCCGGTTTGTGTGTTTTCGATAAGCAGGTCAGCATCCTCAGGTAAGAAGGCTTCACTTGCTCCCCAAGTAGGAATCAATTTACATTGGCCAACATGGTTATCACGAAGATACTTGTCAGCGATATTTATATACTCTGAAGCTACTCTCAGCGGTGACAATCTGCTAGCTTGTATCAGTTGCTTCAAATCGTCAATATCGGCTACAGGCATATCTTGGCTAACTACCGCCACCACTTTTACTTCACCAAAGCCAAGGTCAACAAGCTCAGTAGCTGGGCTTGAGGGGAAGCGATAGAGATGGTCAAGAAGCCAGTCTTTGCCGGTTATAGCCAGGTCAAAATTCCCATTGGCTATTTGGAGCGGCATATCTTGAGGTCTGATTACTTTAGCATCAACCCAGTCCAGATTGAAAGTTGGGCGGCGATTCAGTGTGTCTCCTGAATAACCTTGCAACTGAAGTCCGGCTTTATGGAGAAATTCCGAGGTTGGTGTCTGCTGATGCCCATCAGGTAAAGCAAGCCAGACTTTTTCCTCACTGAAGCCAGGGTGGGAACCATTGGAGCTCCCGGCTAATGTTTGTTTACTTTGTGACCATGGCTTGGCTCCCATCTCAAGTCCATGGCTGAGGTAGGCTATAATCTGGCTGACATTCTTGGTTTGCCAGCTTTCTCGATTAGCAATAAGAAAGGCACTGGTAGAGAACAGAGTCTTTAGCGAGGCCAAATTCTGAGCTCTTAATTCCGATTCATCTCTTGCCCAGAGTACGACCAGGTCGGCATTCTCTGGTGGATAGACTTCAGCAGCTCCCCACACTGGGAAAGTTTTGAACTTCCTCAACCTGAGGTTTAGAGCTGAAGCTTCTGCTAAATTGGGATACTCAGTTACTATGCGCCAGCTATCCTGTCTGGGTGGCAATTCCTGAAGGCTGGATATATCTCCATGCTGGCTAGCTGCCAAATATAGATTGCCTTTATCATATCCTAAGTCAGCTGCCTTGACCAAGGCGCTGGCCGGGTATTTAGCTAAAAGCTCTTCAACCCAATCTAAGCTACAGATGCCCAAATCATAGTTACCTATAGCTACTTGGATAGGGATATCTTTTTCTTGGAACATCTTAGCTGAAAGATACGGGAGTCTTGTTGACTGGAGGCGATAAGTTCGCGTTTCTTGAGCATAGTTTTCAAATCCTAAGCTTACCTCAGTTAATAAGTAGGCTGTAGCTGGTAGAAGTCTCCCCTTGGGTAAGGCTAATTTGACATAATCTATCTGGTGCCTAGTTAACAAGCTATGCTGAGCCTCCTATTATATTTATGACCTCGCCTACTGAAGCTGCATGTCCCTTTTGGTTTCGGGTCTGGTCGATAACAATAAAAGGTGATGGCTCCTCCTGAACAGTAACTAGCCAGCGCCAGTTTAGCTGGCGACTGTTGAAGTCTAGCTCAGCCACATAGCCAGCCTCACGGAGTGACTGGGCTAGCTGAAAGCAAGACTTTATTATATCTAGCATTGTGGTTTCGCCCCTGATTAAGATTCTCTGCTCTGTCTTCTGTCCAGCCTTAGGCTGGACCAAATTCATAAGCGGGTTAATATAGAGGGCAAGACCACAGGCTGGAGTGTTTTTACCGCCTATGAGTGGGATAAGGTCATTATATCTACCACCGCTACCTATCTTGTTTTCCTTAACTGAGAACTGGAAACAGAGTCCAGTGTAGTATTCGAAACCTCGGGTAGATGTAACATCAATCTGGTAATTACAGTCTAGAGCATCGAGGAGGCTGGTAACCTCGGCGAAATTGTCAAGCTCAGACTTTAAGTCGAGGGAAATCTGAGGCAGAGCTTTTAAATTTTCTAGGAAGCCGCTGGATTTTCCCCTCAAATCAAGGAGCAACGATAACAGCCTGTTGGCATCAGAGTTAGCCGACTCTATTCCTGCCAGCACCTGCCAGTTGCCGTCCAGAACCTGAGTCAGTAGGCTAGCCTCTTCGTCAGGATTTAGCTTCAGCTCTTTGAGCAGAGCCTTTAACATACCAGCATGGGATAGCTGTATTTTGATATTACTGATGCCTAAACTGTGTAGAATTTCAGCGGCGAGCAGGATTATTTCCACATCTGATGTCGGGTTAGCACTGCCTAGAAGTTCGACCCCACATTGCCACCGTTCTCTATTCTCCTTACCTGTTTCTTCGAAAGCGAAGACATTATTCACATAAAAAAGCTTGGCTATTTCTTGCTGGGTTAGATTTTCAATATAGAGTCTGGCAACAGGTATAGTGCCGTCTGGTCTCAACACCACCCTTTCCCCACTCCAGCCATCCCAGTCAAGAAAAGAATATACTTTACTCAGCATATTCGGAGTAAGTGTCCCGGCAGCTGTGAATAGGTGAAGATATTCTAGAGTTGGTGTTCTCACTTCTTGGTAACCCCAGCTGAGACAAGAACTCCGAAACGTATCTTCTACGTGACGAAAGCGTTCTGTATCTTCGGGAAGCAAATCTCGAGCGCCTTTACATCTTTGACTTGTCATAATTCTAGGCCTTTGGCAAGTTGACCTATTCTACACTAATCTATTTACCCCTTCAATCTCAATTTGCTGTTAGTTTTTGTCTCAATTATAATTAACTTGAGTTCAGTAACAAATGTTCAAAGCTACACTCAGATTCAGCTATATTCTCTTTTTGGCTGTGATCCTAGCTATAGTCTTCGTTTCCAGTGGAGCCAATGCTGGCTCGTCTGGTATCGAAGTCCTACAGGTTGACGGCACGATTGTTCCCGTGGTAACTGATTATATTAATCGTGGTATTAGTCAGGCTGAGTCTAAAGGTAGCACCGCCTGCATTATCGAGTTAAATACACCGGGAGGGCTTCTGGATTCAACAGAAGAGATAGTCCAGCGGATTTTAAATGCTAAAGTGCCGATTGTAGTTTACGTTTCGCCTAGTGGTGCCTGGGCTGCCTCAGCCGGCACTTTTATCACTATAGCTGCCCATGTAGCGGTTATGGCTCCGGGGACTAGCATCGGAGCAGCTCATCCGGTAAGCGTCGGTGAAGAAATGCCCGAAGAACAGGCAAAGAAAGTAACTGAGTATTCGGCTGCTTGGATCAGAAGTATTGCTGAGATGCGCGGTCGTGACCCTGAACAAGCTGAATTGGCAGTCACAGAAAGCAAATCGTTTACTGCTGCTGAGGCATTGGAATGCAACCTTATTGATTTGCAAGCTGATGACCTTGAAAGCCTTGTTGCTCAACTCGATGGCAGGAAAGTGACTTTAGCCAGTGGAGAAGAGGTGATTATCGATATTACCGGTCAGGCGCTGAGTAGGAATGAAATGAATGGTATCGAGCGCTTTTTGCATGTCATCAGTGACCCGAATATCGCTTATATTCTGCTTACTTTGGCTACAATAGGGCTGATTACCGAGATTTCCAATCCAGGGATGATATTCCCGGGAGTAGCTGGTGGCCTAAGTTTGCTTATGGCTTTTTATTCTCTGGGTGTGCTCGACGCTTATTGGGGGGGTATATTGCTTATATTGCTTGCCTTTGGATTATTCATCGGCGAGCTTTTTACGCCGACTTTTGGTATACTGACGGCTGGAGGGGCAGCTTCTTTGGTTATTGGGTCTCTTATTTTGTTTAGTAGTTCATCGCCACTGGAGATAAATAGAGGCTTAATTGCCGGTGTAACTATTCTCATAGTTGCTTTTGTTATCTTCGTCATCGGTGCTGTAGTTAGAGGCCAGAGGCGGAAAGTAGCTACCGGTGCTGAAGGACTGGTAGGCAAAGTAGCTATAGCTCAAACAAGTCTTGACCCTAAAGGCACGGTTCTCGTGGAAGGTGAGCACTGGGCAGCTAGGGTTGACGGCGGCAAGGTAGAGCCTGGAGAGGAGGTGATAGTAGCTAAGGTCGAAGGGCTAAAATTAGTAGTAAGCAAGAAAAAACTAATTAAAAGGAGGAAAAGGTGAATACAATTACTATTTTCGCTATTGTCATAGTAGTATTCATATTACTCTCAGCAGCTATTAGAATTGTCAATGAATATGAGCGCGGTGTTATCTTTCGCTTAGGACGCTATGTTGGCATCAGAGGACCAGGATTTATCTTACTAATTCCATTTATTGAGCGTATGGTGAAAGTTGACCTCCGCGTCGTCACCATGGATGTCCCGACTCAGGAATGTATTACTATGGATACTGTTACTGTTAAAGTAGATGCTGTGGTCTATTTCCGAGTAATGAAGCCAGAAGACGCTATACTCAATGTGGAGCAATTCATTAGAGCCACTTCGCTGCTTTCCCAAACTACCCTACGCAATGTGGTAGGGCAATCTGAGCTTGAAGACTTACTCGCTCATCGGGATAAAATTAATGAAAAGCTCCAAGTATTAATTGATGAAGGGACAGAGCCCTGGGGAATAAAGGTAAGCATGGTGGAAGTCAGAGATGTTGAGCTGCCTGATACAATGCAGCGAGCTATGGCAGCTCAGGCTGAAGCCGAACGGGAAAGACGAGCCAAGATTGTCCATGCTGATGGTGAATTCCAAGCTGCACAAAGGCTGGCTGACGCGGCAAAGGTCATTGCTACTCAACCTTCAGCCCTTCAGCTACGCTATCTGCAGACTTTAGGTACCATTTCTACCGAACGGACTAATACAATAGTGTTTCCTTTGCCTATAGACTTAATAGCTCCTCTGCTCGGCAAAATCAGCCCGGAGAAGAAGTAGCTGAACTATTATCTCCCCTACCCCTTGCAAGGGGGGTAGGGTGAAGTCAATTCTTTATTACTGTGACATCGCCGACTACAATTTCGGCGAGGCTACCGTCAGCACGCCGTAAGATGAGATTGCCATTTTCGGTTATGGCTTCAGCTTTGCCTTGCTCAGCTGATTTGCCAACTCTAACTTGTATCCACTTGCCCAAGGTCTCCATGTGTTCTTGCCATTGTCTATATATAGGTGCTCCAGTTTGAGCTTCTAAATATAGTTGTTCTAGTTGAGATAGTAAAGCACTGGTAAGCTCAGTCTTCGATACTTCTTTTCCTAGCTCGTGTGACAAGCTGGTAGCTGTAATTGAAATCTCAGGGAAAGCCAGAGGATTAAGATTGACATTCATTCCTATGCCTATAATAGCAAAGTTTACCCTCTTTCCCCTGAGTTCGCTTTCTATTAGAATGCCACAGACTTTCTTGCCCCTAATTAAGACATCGTTAGGCCACTTAATCTGTGCCTTGAGACCAGCAATTTGTTCAATGGCTCGGACTGCACCTAGAGAAGCTACCATAATGAGTTGAGGCAAGCTATTTAGGGAAGGCTGAAGGATGATAGACATAGCCAAGCTGCCCTTAGGTGATAGCCAGGCTCTACCTAAGCGTCCCCTGCCTGATGTCTGCTCATCAGCAATAACCACAGTTCCCTCGGCTGCCCCTTCTCTGGCTATTTTCTTAGCTACCTCCATAGTTGAGGTAAGGCTGGGATAGTAATGCAGTTGCCTTCCGATGAACTCGGTATTTAGCTGGCTCCGAAGGGAAGATTCTATATTCTGGCAGTTCGACATCGCTTATCATGCTCCCTAAATAGGCTGATTTCATAGTAGTATAGCGGTAGCCTGGGACCGTGTCTACGGGATGGTACAGGAGACACCTTGACATTTTAGCCAGAGCAAATTAGCATTATTCTTGAAATGCCTAAAAGGGGTAAGCTATGGAAACCAGGGATTCGGATTATTTAGCCGATAAAGTTGCTGACTTAATCCTTCAGGCGGATAGGGTTGTGGTTTTTACCGGGGCCGGGGTGAGCACAGAGTCAGGAATACCTGACTTCCGCAGTCCAGGTGGAATCTGGAGCCGGTATGACCCTGATGAATTCACAATTCAAAAGTTTTTAAGTAGTCCTGAAAGTCGGAAGAAACACTGGCAAATGCTCACCGAAGGTGGTCTTTTGGCGGGGGCTGAGCCTAACCCAGCTCATTATGCTATCGCTGAGCTAGAAAAATTGGGTAACCTGGACTGTGTCATTACTCAGAATGTAGATAACCTTCACCAAAAGGCGGGAAACTCCCCGGATAAGGTCTTCGAACTCCACGGCAATATGAGATGGGTGAGGTGCCTGAGCTGTGACAAACTTTTTCCTATAGAGGATATTCTACAGAGGTTGGAACTGAAGAAGGAAGACGTTCCTGATTGTGAGATCTGCCATGGTATCCTGAAGCCAGATGCTGTCTTCTTTGGTGAGGCATTGCCACAAAAAACATTAAACGATGCTATCTATCGCTCCCGCAATTGCGATTTTTTCATCGTCATTGGCTCGACCTTGGTTGTTTACCCAGCAGCTTATATGCCCATGTATGCCAAGGAATCAGGGGCTAAACTGGTCATCATTAATCTCAGCTCAACGCCTATGGACTCTCAGGCTACAGTGCTTATTAGAGGCAAAGCTGGTGAGGCAATGGCGGAGATTATGGAGAAGGTAAGGAGCAAGCTATCAGCTTAAGGGAGCTTGTATCTGAGATGGCAAGCGAGAATGGCAAGGAAAGCAAGGCTGAGCGAAGGCAGCGAAAGAAAACTAGAAGGGGATTCAAGCTCCATGGCAGCAGCTTCAGAGCCATATACCAGAATGTCACCAGGCGGAGGCTGAAAGAAAGGAAATAACTTTGCAAAACGGGTTGACAGGGGTTTTTGACAATGTTAGATTTTTGGCAATTTGAGTTCTATTCGGAGGTGACAAGTTGAAAAAGCTAATATTCCCAATTCTGGTGATTTTGCTGATGACCGCTGGCTGCATGCCTGTTGTTCCAGCGCCTGCTAATCAACTGCCGATTGCCTATATGGATTCAGTATCACCGACTAAAGTTTCCCCTGGGGGAAAGATTGCTTTCGAAGGTCATGGCACTGACCCTGATGGGACAGTAGTCGCTTATAGATGGCGGTCAAGCATAGATGGAGAACTAAGCACTTCAGCGAGTTTTGATACCACATCTTTATCAGAAGGGACTCATACTATTTATTTTAAGGTTCAGGATAGCAGTGGAGATTGGTCAAGAGAGATTTACTGCCACATCACCGTTCTTCCTGGTGGGCCTGTCGCACCAGTCATAGACTCCTTTGATGCCAGCCCAGGAGTCATTGCTGAGGGTGAATCTTTGACGTTGAGCTGGGATGTTTCTGGTGCGGTAGCAGTCAGTATAGCTCCAGGCATAGGCAATGTTGCCCTAGCTGGGACAAGGGTGGTGTCTCCTACCAAGACCACTAGTTATACTTTGACAGCTACTAACGAAGTTGGAAGTGTTATGTCTACAATCCAGGTTGTAGTTACTCCGGTGCCGCTGCATACTGTGGAGCTGTTTTCCGTCGCTGCGGAGGATGGTCATGTTAAGAAGAATGGAGAAACAGGTCCAGACCCAAATGTTGGCGATACTCCCTCGAACGTCGCTATGCAGGCTTTTTTGAGTTTTGATATTTCAATGATACCAACTGGGGCTACTATTAAGTCTGCTTCTCTTGATTTGACTACTGGTGATATATTTGGTTCTCCATTTACTAGGCTTGGATGGATGCAGGTTTTCAGTGATCAGTATGGTTCATTGGACAGCGATGATTTTGTTATTGCTCCTGGATATGGAGCAATAGATACCACTCGTGTGCGGCCAACTCAACCGATCAGTTGTGCCCGCCTGGTTAGCGCCATTCAAACACAGGTCGATGATCTTAGCTCACGCTTTCAGGTACGAGTACAGTTCGAAAGGTATTCTTTTAACAATCGTGAGGCTGACTACCTAGCATTGGGAGCGGGCAAACCCAGGCTTGTTATTGAGTACGAAGATTGATGTACAATAGTGAGGGCTTTTTGTGGTGCTAGATTTCTGGCAACTTGATTCTAATTGGAGGTGAGAAGGTGAAAAGGTTAATATTCCCAATCTTGGTGATTTTGATGATGACTGCTGGTTGCACATGCGTCACCCCGGCTGCTAATCAGCCACCGACTGCCTATATAGATTCGATATCGCCGGCTGAAGCTTCCCCTGGGGAAACGGTGGCTTTCAAGGGTCATGGCACTGACCCTGATGGGACAGTGGTCGCTTATAGATGGCGGTCGAGCATAGACGGTGATTTGAGCGCTATGGCAACCTTTGATATCCCGTCTTTATCGGCAGGGGAACATATCATTATATCTCAAAGTTCAAGATAATAATGGAACCTGGTCGGATGAGGTTCGAAGTCGTGTCGCTGTTTCTGGTGAAGCTGTTGCTGCACCAGTTATAATCTCTTTTAATGCCAGCCCGGGTAGCATCACCTCTGGAGGGTCTTCGACGCTTAGCTGGAATGTTTCTGACGCCACAACGGTCAGTATAGACCGAGGAATAGGCAATGTTGCCCTAACCGGGAATAGAGCAGTATCTCTGAGCACGACCGCCACTTATACTTTGACAGCTACTAATGAAGCTGGTAGCGTTACCGCTACAGCTCAGGTGATAGTTTCAGCAGCACCACCACCGCCACCAGCAGGTCTGCCTGTTATTAGTTCCTTCACGGCTAACCCGGGAAGTATCACGGCTGGCGATGCCTCAACATTAAGCTGGAGTGTGTCTGATGCGGCAGTAGTGACCATTGACCATGGAGTGGGTGCTGTTGCTGCTGTAGGGAGCACATCTGTCTCGCCGGCGACAACCACCAGTTATACTTTGACAGCCACCAATGCGGCTGGATGGGCCAGTGCTACTACTCAGATTATTGTCAGTGCAGCACCACCTACGGAGCACACGGTAACTATTCTACCTGTCGTCGATGAGAGCGGATATGTACGGGATACAGGTGTGCCGTGGCCTAAATTCATATATGTAGGCGATGATAATAATGACATTTCGCTTCAAGCCTTTGCGAGTTTTGATATATCCGGCATCCCGGCAGGAGCTACAATATTGAGTGTAGTAGTTGATTTTTCGGATTATAATACTATTTATGGGGATCCGTTTGGTAGTTTGGGATGTCTAAGAGTCTATCCACATGACTATGGCAGTTTAGATGGGGGTGACTACTTTGCTGGCTCCCCATTAGGGGCACTATTGAGATATTGCTCGGCAGGCGAAATAGTGGCACATAGTGATACCTATGTGAAGGACGCATTGCAGGCGAAAGTGGGAAGCTCGAGGTTTCAGGTGAGATTCCAATTTAATGAGACGGCAACCGATGGAGCTGGGGATAATGATTTGGTAGCTTGGACATCTTCCCATTTGCCTAAGCTGATAGTTACGTATAGCGGTCCTTAAGCAAGGTTTCGGCTGTGTGTAACAAAACTAGGCAGCATAGGTCAGCCCTGGGAGAGTTCCCAAATAGTGAGGTGGTTGGGGCTTGTAGGTGACTGGAAGGAATTTGGCTGAGATCTAGGGCTAAACTTCCTCCAGCTCGAAGCGGTAGTTTTCGATAACTGGGTTAGCCAGAAGTTTGTGACACATCTCATTCACCTGTTGTTGAGCTTCGGCAAGGTCATTTTCCTCGATTCGAATCTCTATATATTTCCCAGCGCGAACATCTTCGACCGAGGTAAAACCGAGATTGTATAACGCCCCTTTTATAGTCAGACCCTGCGGGTCATTTACCGTAGGCTTTAGGCTGATATAGACCTTAGCTAGGTACATTTCGCAATGTCCTTCCGGTTAAACGACGGTAGGCTTCACGGTACCTGTGGGTTGTAGCTTCGATTACTTCAGGTGGCAATATTGGTGCTGGCGGCTGCTTGTTCCAGCCTGAGGCTACTAGCCAGTCGCGAACCGGCTGCTTGTCGAAGCTCGGTTGAGAACGGCCGACAGTGTACTGGCTAGCATCCCAGAAGCGACTTGAATCTGGTGTAAGTAGCTCGTCAATGAGAATAAGCTTGCCGTCAGTAAACCCAAATTCAAACTTGGTATCTGCAATGATGATACCTCGGCTTTGAGCATAGTTACGGGCATATTGGTAGATGGCTAAGCTTTTCTCTTCCAAGCCTTGAGCTGTGCTTTTCCCGGCCAGGTTTTCCAGTTCATCCTTGCTCAAGGGCTGGTCATGCCCGCTTTCGGCTTTGGTGGTTGGAGTGAACAGGGGTTGAGGTAATTCCTGACTTTCTTCCAGCCCTTTAGATAGGGATACGCCTGAGATGGTGCCAGATTCTTTGTATTCTGCCCAGGCTGAGCCTGAGAGATAGCCGCGGACAACGCATTCAACAGGAATACGGTCAGCTTTGTGAACAATCATTGCTCGACCGGCAACATGATTGGGAAGACTAACTTCAGGTGGAAGATAAGGTTTGAGTGAGTCGGCACTGTCAATCGCTTTTATCAGGTGATTAGGCGCAATCTGTTTCGTCTTTTCAAACCAGAAGGCGGATAGCTGGTTAAGAACTGCCCCTTTATCGGGGATACCGCAGGGCAAGACAAAGTCGAAGGCAGAAATGCGGTCGGTGGCAATAATCAGTAACTTGTCACCTAAATCATAAGTATCCCGCACCTTGCCACGGCGAAACAAGGTAAGAGGTAGATTGGCCTCTAATAAAATTGACATAATGTTACAAAACTTAAGGTGCTTGAGGTGTCAGTTCGCCAGCTTTAGCTGCTTCAGTCCTCTTTTTCTTGGTTAAACCCAGCCGCTGAAAGACTTTATCCACATGTTTGAGGAAGTAGTTATAGTCGAAAAGCGACTGTAGCTCTGACCCAGATAGTCGAGCCATTACCTCGGGGTCGGTTTTGAGCAGGTCTAAGAAGCTGGTTTTCTGTTGCCAGGCTTTCATAGAATTGCGCTGGACGAGCTCATAAGCTTTCTGCCGAGTCAAACCTTTGTCTATTAGAGCTATGAGCACTCGCTGGGAGAAGACCAAGCCTTGGGTAAGCTCAAGGTTGCGTCGCATATTTTCAGGATAAACTTGGAGGCCTTTCATTAGTGAAGTGAAGATATTCAAGGTATAATCCAGAACTAGGCAAGAGTCGGGGAGGATAATACGCTCAGTGGAAGAATGGCTGATGTCACGCTCATGCCACAAAGCAATATTCTCCATAGATGTTATGGCATTACCTCTCACCAGCCGCGCCAGTCCACAAACGCGCTCGCAGAGTTCTGGATTACGCTTGTGAGGCATAGCTGACGAACCGGTCTGCCCAGCAGCGAACGGTTCTTCAGCTTCTAGAATTTCGGTTCGCTGTAAGCTTCTGATTTCAGTGGCAAATTTTTCTAGTGAACTGGCGATGATGGCTAAGGTGGTGACAAATTGAGCATGGCGGTCACGCTGGATGATCTGGCTGGATATCGGTGCTGGAGCAAGCCCTAGCTTAGCGCAGGCTTTGTTTTCAACCTCGGGAGGTACAGTAGCGTAAGTACCTACTGCTCCGGAGATTTTGCCGGCACTGATGGTTCTTTCTGCTTCGGATAGTCTGGCGGCGTTGCGTCTCATCTCCTGTGCCCACAAAGCTAGTTTGAGACCAAAGGTAATAGGTTCAGCATGGACACCGTGGGTTCGTCCCACCATGATGGTCTGCTTGTGCTCAACAGCTTTATCTTCCAGAACAGCGATGAGTTCAGCAACGTCTCGGGCCAGAAGTTTTGAGGCTTCTTTCAACTGGAGGCTCAGCGCAGTATCCATGACATCAGATGAGGTAAGACCGAGGTGGATAAAGCGGGATTCTTCGCCGAGGCTTTCGCTTAATGATTGAAGGAAAGCGGTCATATCATGATGGGTTACTTTAAGAATTTCACCAATACGCTCTAAGCTATAATGAGCCGTCCTTATTTTGGGAATAGCCTCTTTGGGGATTGTGCCTAACTCTGCCCAAGCTTCACAGACAGCTACTTCTACCTGAAGCCACTTATCAAATTTGTTCTCATCCGACCATATCTTCTTCATCTGTGGTCGGGAATAGCGTTCTATCATATCTCCCTCTAGAGTTTAAGTCTCAGCCGATTTCTGTTTGTATTTTTCATAAGCGCCTCTTATTTCTCCATATTTGAGACCTAGAATTTGAGCTGCTAGCAAGGCAGCATTTTTGGCTCCAGAAGTACCGATACCAACACAGGCCACAGGTACCCCGGCTGGCATCTGGACAATGGAGTAAAGGGAGTCAGTGCCTTTTAGCTCGCTGGTAGGTAGGGGCACACCAATGATAGGCAAGGTTGTCTGACTAGCCAGGGCTCCGGGAAGATGGGCAGCGCCGCCGGCAGCAGCGATAATGACTTCTAGGCCTCGCTCTTTGGCTTTCAAACCGTATTCTCTAACCTGTTCTGGGTTTCTATGAGCTGAGGTAATTGAAAACTCATACTCGATATCTAGTTGCTTTAGTATGTCCAAAGTTGGCTGTATTAGTGGCTCATCGGTCTTGCTGCCTATAACTACGCCGACTAGGGGCATTTAGTTGACCTCCCGAGCTGCAATGTCCTTGCGGTAATGGCAACCATCGAAATGGATGTGAGACAGGTTTTGGTAAACTTTAGCTCTGGCTTCGATCATAGTTTCACCGATGGCCGTTACCGTGAGCACTCGGCCACCGTCAGTATATATCTGTGAGTTCCCCCCTTGCCTAGTGCCGGCGTGAAACACCAAAATTTCCTTATCTAAATTGTCTAATCCTTTTATGGGAAGACCTGTCTCATAACTCCCTGGATATCCGGCTGATGCCATAACCACTCCAACACAGGCATCATTGCTCCACTCTATATTCACTTTGCTAAGTCTATTATCGATTATTGCTAGAAGAATATCCACTAGATCGGTCTTAAGACGAGGTAAAATGACCTGAGTCTCCGGGTCACCAAATCTGGCGTTAAATTCAAGCACCTTTGGTCCTTCGGTAGTTACCATCAGCCCAGCATAAAGCACCCCCTTATAGGGCATCCCCTCTTCAGCCATTGCCTTCACTGCTGGCTTTATGATAGTTTCCGTTACTTGTTTGGTTAATTTGGCATCGAAAAATGCTGGGGGGCTGTAGCTGCCCATGCCACCAGTATTAGGGCCTTGGTCATTATCGAACGCCCTCTTATAATCGCAAGCTGGTACCATGGGGATAACTGTTTTGCCATCGGTGAAAGCTAAAAGGCTCACCTCTTTACCAGTAAGACATTCCTCGATTACCACACTATCGCCAGCCGAGCCAAAAATCTTGGATTCCATAGTAGCTGACAAGGCTTTTAGAGCCTCTTCTTTAGAATCAGCTACGGTTACCCCCTTGCCGGCTGCCAATCCATCAGCTTTAATCACAATCGGTAGCTTCTGAGATTCGAGGTATTTTCTAGCTTCAGAGTAACTGAAGAAGGTAATCCCCTCGGGGCAGGGGATGGCATATTTCTGCATTAGTTTCTTGGCAAAGACCTTGCTTGATTCTATCTGGGTAGCAGCTTTTGTTGGACCAAAAACAGGCATGCCTAGGCGCTCAAAATAATCTACAATACCTGAGGCTAGAGGTATTTCTGGACCAACAACAGCAAGGTCAATGCCGATATCTTGGGATGCCTTACCTAGAGCTTCTACATCAATAGGACGAAGGTTCAGATTATGGGCAATGGTAGCTGTGCCAGCATTGCCTGGGGCAATGTAGCTCTCTCTAACTTTGGGACTTTGGGCAATTTTCCATGCTAGAGCATGCTCTCGAGCCCCACCACCAACAACCATTATCTTCAAAATGGTCTTCTCCCTGTTCTCTCAAGCCTTTTTCTTTTTCCGATGTTTGCCCCGGTTCTTTTTTACGCCCTTTAGTTTCGGTCTATGTGCCATTTCAGTCACAGTGTCTCTTTCATGAACTTTTCAGCTTGAACAGGGTCAAGCTTTTGAATCAATTTAGCCAGTTCGGCGACATGTTCCTTCTCATCATCACGGATATGCTCCAAAACGCTTATGGCATCCTCATCCTCCAAAGTCTCGATATGCTCTTGATACTGGTTAATAGCTTGCAATTCTCCTATTAAATCCTCACGGAGCATCTCTAGGTCTACTTCCCTCTCATCCTCGATGTCGCTGCCTTTTTCATCAAAGGGGTAACTCATTTCTGCCTCCTTAAGTGTTTGATGATTTAGATAGCTATTATTGCTCTTATCAAAAACTGGGTTGAAGTGTGCTCTGGAAGCCCACCGGTTAATTGAGTATATCTGGTGCCGAGAGTAAAATCAAGCCGTCTCCCTCCTTCAATGCCTTTTATCCGCCCTAAACTTATTCTCTGAAAGGAGAAGTTTGTCTGTGATACAATGGAAAGGGGTATAAAGCTTGTTTTATATACTTTATGGACAGGATGATTTCTCCTGCCATCAGTCGCTAGAGGAGATTAAGAAGGGGCTGGGTAACTCAGAGATGTTGGCAGTTAATACCAACCTGTTGGATAGTCAGCAATTAAGATTAAGTCAACTCAGAGATGTTTGCAGTGTTGCTCCGTTCTTATGTCCAGCCCGGTTAGTTATCGTTAAAGACTTGCTCAACCGTTTTGAGCCGAGACCTAGATTGGAACGTCGTGTTAACCATTCCCGAGCGGAACCTAATTCAGAGCTAGAAGAATGGCAAGGTTTGAGTGACTATGTCAAACAGATGCCACCGACAACTGTGTTAGTATTAATTGATGGTAGGATAAGTGCCAACAATCCCTTATTAAAGTCTCTGTCTCCACTAGCCAAGGTGATGACTTTTCCTCAGCTACGGAACAGAGAGCTTGCCAACTGGGTACAAAAACGGGTAAAACAAGGTGGTGGCACCATATCTCCCGGGGCAGTTAACTTGCTCGTTAAGCTTATTGGTGGAGAATTATGGGCTATGAGCAGTGAGATCGATAAGCTGATTGTCTACAGCTCAGGACACACCATCACCGAGGACAGTGTCAGGCAGCTTACAAGTTACGCTCGAGAAGCCAATATCTTTGCTTTAGTGGATGCTATCCTCGAAGGTCGGACAAAGGTAGCTCAGCAGTTGCTTCATCAATTACTTCAGGAAGGAATGGCCCCATCTTATCTCTTGGTAATGATTACTCGGCAACTTCGTTTAATAGTCAGAGCTAAAGACCTAAGTCGTGGATTGTCCCGACTGGAGATTCGGAATAGATTGGGATTAACTTCAGACTACAGTTCGGATAAGGCATTGAAGCAGGCTAAGGCATACACCTTAGAGCGGATAAAGAGAGCTTATCACAGGCTTTTGGAAGCCGATATCGCCATTAAAACCGGGAGATATGATGATGAGCTGGCTCTCGACCTTCTAGTTATCGAGTTATGCCAGGATTGAAGGTATATTTTATCAACCTTCGTCGTCATCTTCTGGTGACAATTTTCTAAGCCTTCTGCGTTTGCTTGGTGGTCGAGTGGGTGGTGGGGGTGTCGGCTTCTGTTCAACAAGTTCCTTGTGATGTAGTAGATAGTACAGAGCCAATGACAGAGCAATGATTAGCAAAATGCGGCCACCGTGTTCCAAAAGCCAGTTGACTATTGGTGTCCAATCCATAATAGCCCTACCTTTTTGACTAGATTCTAACAGAGGGGAAAAGTTTGCCAACAAGTCAAATCTTGCTCGTCGAGCTAGATTGGTGGCATCTTCTACTAGTATTACTGTAAGCTTACCTTTGAGCGAGGTGGGGTTATTAGACGTGACGTAGCGTGATTGGCTTGACCCCGCACGCTGGAGGAGCTACGATATGGCTAGGTAGATCCCAAATCTCAGTTGGAAAGAATAAGAGAAGGTTCACCGTCCAAGGTAGGGAGTTAGCCTGATGAAAGTGCTTATTATTCATTTTCGTTCCGCTCCTAGCAGCGGCTGGCAGCGACAGCATCAGCCAGCTGAAGTAGGTGAGATTGATTCGGCTGGCACCGATGGTGTTTCACTAGAGATGATGAAACGTAAAACCATCCTTGAGGGGATGGGCCATGAGGTGGCGATTTGCTCAGCCTATAATTGGGCAGATTTTCCTGTGCCGACTCTGGAGTTTGACTCTGAAGAAGTGATTAAGATGATGCGGAATTTCTTCGGGCCTAAGATAATGGACTTTGCTAGTGAGACTGAGCTCAAAAGAGCATTTGATATTTCCTTATCAGAGCTGAAGCAGAGGCTGGGCAAGGCAATGAGGGATTTCAAACCGAACATGCTATTTGTCCATAACATACTGTCTCTTCCCGTCCATCCTGTGGCCACGGTAGCTCTAACGGAGCTACTCAGGGGTATTCGGTTACCTTGTGCTGCCATCCATCATGACATTTTGAGTGAAGGTGCTTATAAGTTTACTCCGACATGTGACTTTGCTAAATTGGTTCTCGAGGGATATTTCCCTCCAACACTGCCTAACCTGAGACACTGGACGATCAACTCGCGCAACAAGAGAGCTCTTAAGGAGAGGGGGGTGGAGGCCAAAGTTATTCACGATACCATGGATTTTGACCAACAGCTTGACTCGGTAGAGCAAGCTAGGATTCGGGCACTTCTTCGTAGGGAGTATGGTATCAAGCCAAATGACATTGTACTCTTTGTCGGGGCTCGCATCGTCCCGAACAAGCAGATGGAAATAGCTGGGCACCTGACAGCTGTCCTGCAGAGTCTCTGCCAAGATGTTGTGGGCAGGAACCTCTACCATGGCGAGGTGTTCTCTGAAGAAAGCCGGGTAGTGCTTGTATTAGCAGGTCGTCCTGAGCATGCCTTTGCTGATTACCAGAGGAGGCTCTTTGAGCTTTTCGATGCTCTAAAGATTGCTTGGGTGTACATAGGGAATGAGGTTCGCCCACTGCGCTTGGAGGAGGCAGGATTCTATGCCCTTTATCCGGATATGTATACTATGGCTGACTTTGTCCTATATCCCACGGGTTGGGAGGGGTTTGGTAACCAACTTCTTGAAGCCTTTGCCGCTGGCTTGCCTGTGGTGGTATTCGAGTATCCCGTTTTCAAAGAGGATATTGCTCCAAAAGGTGTTAAGGTGGTATCGCTCAAAGATACTATCCTTGAAGAGCGAGACTCTAGAGGACTTGTAAAGGTACCTGTCGGAGTCCTCACCCGGGCTGCGCGAGACGTGGTAACAATTTTAACTGTCCGTGATAAGTACCGAAGCATCACTGCCCACAATATTATGGTGGGCAGGAAGTATTTTAGCTTCGATGTGCTTCGAGCTCACTTAGTTGATGCACTGGGCTGGGCTGGCTCTTACACAAATTAGAGTTTAGGCGAGAAGAGGTGTTGTGATACATTAGCTCTATGAGAATAGGTGTTAGTGCTCCCATTGTCGAGCCACACCCGACGGGTGTCGGTGTCTATTCAATTAACTTGGTAAATGAGCTGACCAAGTTGTATGATGATTTATTGCTCTACACTTCATATCCTTCCGCTTTCAAGATTGCCCCGGTAAAGGTGCGTAGGGTGAGCCGTCTCACCAGACCAGAACGTGGTCTCACTGGTTTTTTAAGCCGCCTAATGTGGATGCAGACCTCACTAACTTTAAGAACCCTTTATGACGGTGCCTCCGTCATTTTTTCCACAGGTTCCGAGGGTACACTATTGCCACTGGTTCCTCAGGTTGTCACTGTGCATGACATAATTCCTATTCTGTTCCCGAGCTTTCATCCGCATACAAGCGAGCTTATTTTCTTTCGTCGTTTCCTCCCGTGGATATTGCGGCGCTCAGCAGCTGCCATCGCTGTTTCAGAAAGCACAAAGAAGGACCTCATCAAGCTCTATCACCTGCCAGCGGAGAAAATCCACGTCATATACGAAGGCTATGAGACGGGGCTTTTCTATCCCCGTGAAAATACCCAAACTGTAACTAGGACATATGGTCTTGAACGCTACATTCACTATGGCGGCAATATCTTGCCTCACAAGAACGTTGCTACGCTCATCCAGGCTTTCAAGCTCATTACCTCAAATGTACCGCACCAGCTTGTATTGCAAGGAAGGCGTGACTCCAAGTATGCGGTGGGGCTTGAGACTATGGTCAAGGAGCTAGGCCTTGAGGGCAGGGTAGTGTTTCTTGGCTACGTACCTCTGAATCATCTTCCCTATTTGTATGGTGGAGCTACTGTCTTTGTTACCGTGTCACTCAGTGAGGGTTTTGGGCTGCCGCCACTGGAAGCAATGGCATGCGGAACTCCGGTAGTTGCTTCTAAGACATCTTCATTGCCGGAGGTGGTTGGTGATGCCGGCATCTTAGTAGATCCAAATGATGCTGAGCAGATTGCTCGAGCCTTACTGCGAGTAATTGAACACCCGGAGTTGCGCGCTGATCTTTCCCGGAAAGCTATGAAACGGGCTGCCTTGTTCAGCTGGAGTAAGGCCGCAAGGCAAACGCTTGAGGTATTGAAATCTGTAGTGAAGGGCAAATAGGCAAAGCGTCAGTGAAGTTAAATGAGATATCGACTTATTCAATTTGGTAGTTGAGGACTGAGCTATCTAAGAATTATCGCCGCAGTCTGGAGGGAACATTAAATCGACAAATATTTTAGATTGGGCTAAAATGAAGTTAGTGGGGAGGTGATGGTATGAATCGGGTATTAGCTATGATTTTAGCTGGTGGCGCCAGCGAGCGGTTGAGTATTCTGGCTAGCGAGAGAGCAAAGCCAGCGGTGCCTTTTGGTGGTAAGTATCGCATTATCGATTTTACCCTAAGCAATTGTGTTAATTCCGCGATCTATAATGTGGCTGTGCTTACCCAGTTTAATCCTCGTTCCCTAGCCCAACATATCGGTGTCGGCAGACCCTGGGACTTAGACAGGATTGCTGGCGGGATTACACTACTTCAGCCTTTTCTGAGCCGGTCAGACCGAGACTGGTACAGAGGTACTGCTGATGCAATATACCAGAACCTTTATTATGTGGAAGAACAAAGGGTAGATGAAGTCCTTATTCTGTCTGGCGACCATGTTTACAATATGCGCTATGACCACATGATATCGACTCATCGTAGCAGGGAAAGTGATGTTACTGTGGCTGTGACCGAAGTGCCCGCATCAGAGATTTCGAGGTTTGGGATTATTGCTCTCGACCACAATGAACGTGTGGTCAATTTTCAAGAGAAACCGAAGACAGCTAAGAGCAATCTTGCCTCTATGGGGATATATGTTTTTGACAAGAGTGTTCTCATTGATTGCCTTGAGGAGTATGGCCGAAAGAAGGGTGGTCTTGATTTCGGATATAATATTTTACCTAGCATCATCGGAAAATATAAACTCCATGGCTACAAGTTTCGCGGCTACTGGCGGGATATAGGCACTATCGAATCTTACTGGCAAGCTAATATGGACTTGATCGCTGATTTACCTGACTTGAACCTCTATGACCGGACTGCTGAGATCCGGACTGCCTATAAGAACAAGCCTCCGGCGAAATTGGGACCAAATGCACAAGCAGTGAGGAGCCTGCTATCTAATGGCACTATCATTAATGGGCAGGTGGAGAACTCGGTTATTTTTTCAGGGGTATTTGTGGAGGAAAGGGCCGTGGTGAAAGACTCTGTTATTTTGGATGATAGTACCGTAGGCAGGGAGGCTACTGTTGACCGTGCTATTATCGATAAGCAGGTCTGGATTGGTCCGGGATGCTATATCGGTTACGGAATCGACTTCACAGCCAATAAAGAAGAGCCAGAGAATCTTAATAGCGGCATAACCGTAGTGGGCAAGGGGGCTAGAATACCTGGTGATATGAAAGTCGGCCGCAATTGCAAAATCGGCTGTTGGGTGGAAGACGCTGATTTCGCTAGCAAGTCTGTCCCTAGTGGGGAAAGCGTGGCCAGTAAGAAGCCAAGACGCCATCCACTATGAGAGGTGAAAGATGAAAGTTGCAGCATTTACCTTTGTTTTACATAGCCATCTCCCTTATTGCCGTAACGCTGGACGTTGGCCTCATGGTGAGGAGTGGCTTCATGAAGCAGCCTTGGGAACCTACATACCACTGCTCGATGCCCTTTATGATTTAAGACAAGGGGGCTGTTCTTTCAAGTTAACTGTAGGCTTAACTCCAGTGTTGGTTGAACAGCTGGCTGACTCGCTGGTAATTGCCCATTTGGCGGAATTCATCGAAGAGAAAATCAATCGAGCTAAGGCAGATGTAAAGCGATTTGGCAAGGCTAGGGAAGGTCATCTCCTATATCTAGCTAAATTCTATCTTGCTAGATATCAGCAGATAATGAACAGTTTTAACGAGAGATTTGGACGAGACATAGTTTCTGCCTTCAAACAACTGCAAGACGAGGGCTATGTAGAAATAGCTACTAGTGCAGCCACACATGCCTATTTACCGTTGTTAGAAAGTGATTCTTCCATTTACGGTCAACTGCAAACAGGCAAGGAGAGCTATCAACGTCATTTTGGTGTAAGTCCGTCCTCTGCCTGGCTTCCTGAGTGTGGCTATCGTCCTGCCTATTATACTGACAGCCAAAGCGAGAGCTATATTAAGCCTGGTTTGGAATCGTTTCTTGCCCAATTAGACATAAGCTGTTTCTTTGCTGAAACTCATACTGTAGAAGGCGGTGAGCCAGTAGGCAAAGCTAGAGAAGAAGTTATTGGTCCCTATGCTGATATCCCACGACGCTATGTTGTGCCACTGCCCCAATATTCTGAACCAACGCAGAGGACCACTTACCTGCCTTACTGGGTGCAGACCCCGCAAGTAGCTGTCATTGGCAGGAATAATCGTACTGGTATGCAAGTTTGGTCTGCGGAATGGGGTTACCCCGGCGACTACCATTATCGTGAGTTTCACAAAAAAGATGGTATCTCCGGGCTTCAATACTGGAAGGTTACTGGAGCTAAAGTAGACCTGGGTTATAAGGAATATTACGACCCTTATTGGGCAGGGCAACGTGTGGCTGAACACAGCTCTCATTATGCCCATTTGGTCGAGGAGTTGGTTACCAATTTCTACCAGGAAACTGGCAAATATGGCATTATTGCTGCTGCTTATGATACTGAACTCTTTGGACACTGGTGGTTTGAGGGAGTCGACTGGGTGAAACAGGTCTTGCAGCACCTCAGCCAGAGTGAGCTAGTGGAATTGACCACTACCCACGAGTTTATAACTAGACATCCACCAGAGGATGTACTTGCCTTGCCTGAAGGTTCCTGGGGGATGGGTGGTGGTCATTTTACCTGGCAAAATGCTGATAACGACTGGATGTGGCCGATTATTTACTCAGCTGAAGGGAGGATGGAAAAGCTGGTGGCCAAGTATCCTAAAGCTGGTGGGGCAATGAAGGAAATCCTGAATCAGGCGGCCAGAGAACTAATCTTACTGGAGTCCAGTGACTGGCCTTTTCTCATAACCACAGGGCAAGCTGAAGCCTATGGTAAGAATCGCTTCCTGGAGCACGTGAACCGCTTCCAGCAATTGGCTGATATGGCTGAATCAGGACAGGCAGATGAGACGGCTTTAGCCCTGTGTCACCAGCTGTGGGAACTGGATAAAGTTTTCCCCGGTATTGATTACCGTTCCTTTGCTGAGAGAGAAGGTCAAATCACGTGATGAGAATCCTCTTTGTCGCTGCTGAAGCCACTCCGCTGGTCAAAGTGGGAGGCTTGGCTGATGTTGTTGGTTCATTACCTAAAGCTCTAAGTGAGCTGGGACATGATGTACGAGTGATGATGCCAAGATATGGCGTTATCGATGCCGGTAGATTTTCCGTCGCGACAGCGATTGATGATTTTAATATCCGAGTGATGAATACCACAAAATCTGTGTCTTTGAAGGTCACCGAGCTCAGCGATGGTGGTAAAGTCTATCTGGTGGATAGCGCTGATTTCTCTGGTTCAAGCGAGGTGTACGGTAAGGACGCATTGAAACGTTTTTTCCTTTTCTGCCGGGCTGTCTTGGAAATATTACCCAAACTGGATTGGCAGCCGGAGCTGGTTCATTGCCACGACTGGCACACCGCATTGATTCCTCTGTGGCTGAAGAGAAATGACTATCATTATGCTTCGCTCTTCACCATCCATAATCTAGCTTATCAAGGACCTTTCGATGATAAATTCCTGTCTGACTCTGGACTGAGGAGAGATTGGCAATCTCGGCCAGCGAATGTGCCTGAACCACCACTCAATTGCATGAGTCAGGGAATCCTCTGGGCTGACATGGTGACTACGGTCAGCGAAACTTATGCTAGAGAGATTGTGACTCCAGAATATGGTGAGAGGCTTGACCCGCTTTTACGCTATCGACGTGAGAAACTCCTTGGCATAGTTAACGGTTTAGATTATGAGGAATATAACCCAGCTACTGACCCTCTTATCCCAGCTAATTATGATTGTTCAACGTTGGATAAAAGGATTGCTAATAAACTAGCTCTCCAGAAGCAAGCTAAGTTGCCTGAAAATGCCGAAATACCTCTTATTGGTATGGTATCACGTCTCGATGAGCAGAAGGGTTTGGATATTGTGGCCGAGAGCCTTGATTTCTTGCTTCACAAGACGCGAGCCCAGATGGTTATCTTGGGCAAAGGTATAGAGTACTATCATGGCTTGCTCAAGCAGGCAGCTAACAAATATCTCAAGCAATTAGCTGTGGTTATAGGCTTTGACAATGCCTTAGCCCATCGTATCTACGCTGGCTGCGATATGTTTTTGATGCCGTCTCGATTTGAGCCGTGTGGCCTGGGGCAACTTATCGCTATGAGATATGGGGCCGTGCCTGTAGTTCGTCGTACTGGCGGCTTGGCTGACACCGTCCAAGATTTGACTCAGAACCTTGGTGAGGGTACTGGTTTTGTATTTCATGACTATGATTCAAAAGCCCTAGTGACTGCTATCCGGCGAGCAGTGGATGCCTACCAGGAGAAAGAAGCCTGGCGTAAGGTGATGCAACGAATCATGGCTCTCGACTTTTCTTGGCAAGCTTCAGCTAAGAAATATGAGTCTCTTTATTATAAGACCTTGGAGCTAAAAGGCTATGCTAAAAGTCAATCAGCAGTTGGCCTTAGCCGTAGATTTAGGCGGGACTAAGATTATTGCTGCTGTAGTTCTGCCTGATGGCAAAATAATATCTCGGAACTACTGCCTGACTGTGGCTGATAAAGGCCCCAAGGCAGTGTTCAATCGATTGTTATCTGCTGCTAACAAGACTGTGACCCAAGCTAAGCTGAAGACCTCTGAGCTAACTGGCGTTGGCATTGCCGCTGCTGGAGCTTTAGATATGGAAAGAGGGGTTATAACTGACTCTCCTAATTTGCCCAATTGGCATGATATTCCTTTAAGAGATATTCTGGCTGATGGGTTGGGTATCACTACTTATCTCATTAACGATGCTAGTGCTGCTGCCTTAGGGGAACATCGTTTTGGAGCTGGGAAAGGGGTAGATAATTTAATCTATCTTACGGTGAGCACAGGCATTGGTGGCGGTATAATCATGGGCAGCAAACTCTATTCTGGGGCTGATGGTTGTGCTGGTGAACTGGGGCATATGACAATTGAAGCGGGTGGACCGAAATGCAATTGTGGTAACTTGGGCTGTCTGGAGGCTCTGGCATCGGGCACTGCTGTAGCTAGGGAAGCAGTAAGACGAGTTAATGGAGGTGAAACAAGCTCTATCGTTGAACTTGTTGCTGGTAGGCTTGAAAGCATTACTGCTGAGATAGTGGCTTTGGCTGCAAGACAAGGTGATTCTTTAGCCTGTGATATAGTAGCGGAAGCTGCTAATTATCTAGGCATTGGTCTGGCAAATCTGGTCAATATTTTCAATCCTGAGCTGATTGTCATCGGTGGCGGTATGTCTCAGATGGGGAATATGCTGCTTAAACCAGCCCGAAAAGTGGTTAAAGAGAGAGCTTTCAAACTGCCAGCTCGAACAGTGCGCATTGTTCGTGCCCGCCTTGGCAGCAACGCCGGGATAATTGGTGCTGCTGCATATGTTTTCGACCAGCAACTAGAAAGGAAGACAAAGGCGTGATTTATTGGGCGCAACTTCTCCATTTCTATCAGCCACCAACTCAATCACCTGCTGTCTTGAGGAAGATTTGTGAGGAGTCCTACCGACCTTTGATGAATGTTTTCCTCCAATATCCTCAGGCCAGAGTCACGGTGAACATCAATGGTGTCCTCACTGAGATGCTCCATGACTGTGGATATGGTGATGTTATTGATGGGTTTAGACAGCTAGCCAAAAGGGGCCAGATAGAGTTCACCGGTAGCGGCAAATATCACCCAATCCTGCCGCTTATTCCCCAAAAGGAGGTGGAAAGGCAAATTCAGCTAAATTCAGGAACAAACAGGCGTTTGTTAGGAAAGGTCTATGAGCCACGCGGCTTTTTCCCGCCTGAGATGTGCTATAGTAAAGATATTGTCTCATCTATCCTGAATTCTGGGCATGAATGGGTTATATTGAGTGGCATCGCCTGTGGCTGTACAGAGAGTTGGCCAGTGGACAGGATTCACTATATCAAGGAAGGCAATAAACGGTTGCTGGTGCTCTTTCGTGATGACGTTGTCAGCAACAGAATATCCTTTCGAAATTTGGAAGCGGCTGAATTTCTGGATAACTTAAAGTATATCAAGGGGAAGAAGGAGAACATATATGTTGTCACCGCCATGGATGCCGAAACCTTTGGTCATCACATCCGGCACTGGGAAGAACTATTTCTGGCCGACGTTTATGAGCAAATTGAATCTAACCTAGGGGTGTTAGGCAGCCTCAAGCAGAGTACAGTGCTGGCTCATCAGCATAGCCTTTTCCTTGAAAATGGTAAGATGGCTGAAGAAGTCCAAGCTGTGACTATAAGTGAACTTCTAGAGCTTTTCCCGCTGGGTAGACGTATAGAACCACTGGCATCGTCATGGAGCACTTCTGCTCAAGATTTGGCCGCTGAAAATCCTTACCCTTTATGGAAGGAAAGAGGTAATGAGATTCATCGTCTTCAGTGGGAACACGTGGATATAACCATCGCATTGGTGGACGAGGCTATGGAAGTTGCTGATAGTGGTGAAGCTAAACGATTTGCCAATATCGCGCGTGGCTTGCTTGATAGGGCACTGCATAGCTGTCAGTTTTGGTGGGCAAGCCGGAGGCCAATGTGGGATATTAATTTGATTCACATGGGATTGCTGGAACAATTACGGGCTATTGTTAACGCGTATCGAGCTATCAACCTTAGCCAGGCTGACGAAGATATCAAGCGGGATTACTATCATAAGCTGGTAGCTGCCAGGGATTTGAGGAGCAAGATTAGTGACCGGCTTTTTGTATGGTGAAATATACGGTGTTGCCATCATCCAGACTTTGGTGAGTTGAAATGGGTCAGTGGATTCAGTGGCTAACGGGCAATTGGCTTCAGGTAGCCATTCCAGTAATAGCCTTTCTCGCCTCCTATGTCGTTGGTCTGTGGTTGAGAAGGGTTGCCTATGATGCTTTCAACCGATGGATTGCGAGAGCAAAATGGGAAGGAAGTCGATTAGTTGTTGAGACGACACGGCGTCCTTTTTTGCACTGGTTCCTGTTATTGGGCGGTTATATAGCTATTTACGTCTCAGTATTGCCTCCGGAATGGAAAACTGCAGGTGGCAAGATAGTAGCTACCCTGTTTATTCTGTCCCTAACTTGGGTAGTTGTTAGATTAAGTGAAAAACTCCTAGAACTCAGTTTGCCCAAATTGAAAGCTCCGCCAACCCCAACCACACTAGTAGTAAATATTGTCAGAGTTAGCGTCATTGTCGTTGGTGTATTAATAGTGCTTGATATCTGGGGAGCACCAACTACTCCCATTATTCTCGTTCTAGCTGCCGGCCTCTTTATAGCTGGTTTAGCTTTACGGGACACCATCCTTAACCTTTTTTCGGGAGCACAGGTAGTTTGGGGAGAACAAATCAAAGTGGGTGATTTTATTAGACTGGGGTCGGGAGAAACAGGTCATGTTACTGGCATCACTTGGCGCAATACCCAAATCAGGACGCTAGAGGGTAGTTCTGTTCTTATTCCTAATAGCATGCTGGCTCGAACTACTTTGACTAACTACGGGCATCCCGTTAAGGAGGCTACTTTTCCTCTTCACTTCTCCACTCGTCTCCATCTGAAAGAGTTGACCGGGCTTAAGGCAAGCAATTTGCGTGAGCTGGTCGATACATTGAAACAGGTACCTGACTCAGTTGTTTACTACCATACTCACCACTTCTTGGAGGAGCATCACTATCTCACTCCTGAACCGGCTAACGATTTCGCATTATGGGTCAGCGATGCCTTGGGCAACGAGGTGTTGGGAGAGAGGTTGGCCAGTATAGACACCTTTGATTTTTCCACTATGGGGGCTTTGAAAGAACGGCTTGTGGATGTCATCGAAGACTATCTGGCAAGAAGTCCGGCTGGAGGTACAGCCCCAGAAGGGCGAGAATTTCATTTTATTCGGTCGAGAAGTATCATACTCCCTACCCCCTATGTCGCTAGGGACCTGAGGGAATTTGTGGAGGTAATGAAAAAAATTACCATTGACTCCATTTACTTCCATGTTTTTGACGCTAGGTTGAGATTGCAAAAGGCCACGAACGATTTCTCTATATGGATTGAAGATGGCTTGGGAGAGCAGGAATTGGCTAACGAAATCTCCCGATTTGACCCTTATCTTTATACTTTGGAGAGTCTCAGAGCCAAAATAATTCAACTTGTTGAGAAGCATATTTAGATAGGGAATTCTATGGAAGAAGAGATTTACCGACAGTCTAAAAGCAAAATTGAAGATTATGAGACCATTGTTGGCAGAAGCTATATTGAAGAGCTCAAAATACTTGGAGACAGGCTCTCTGGAAAGATTATTCAGAATATAAACTCCACCTATGTTGGTGGGGGCGTAGCTGAAATCTTGAGCCACTTAGTGCCCTTATTTAATCAACTGGGCGTTGATGCTAGATGGAATGTTATTCAGGGTAGTGACAAGTTTTTCGAGGTTACCAAGAAGTTCCACAACGCTCTCCACGGCAAGGACGAGAAGATATCTCCCGAGGAATTTTCTCTGTTCTTGGAGATAAACCAGCGTAATCTAAATGAACTGAATTTTTTCGGAGACATACTTTTTGTTCATGATCCCCAACCAGTAGCCCTGATAGCCAAGAAGGATGAGATCGGTAGAAAATGGGTATGGAGATGCCACATTGATGTATCAAATCCTAATCAGGAAGTATGGGATTTCCTTCGTGGTTTCATTCATGATTACGATGCCGTAGCCTTCTCGTCTCCTAGCTTCTCTCGGCAAATACCTGTTAGCCAGTTCTTGATTTCACCTTCGATAGACCCATTGAGTGACAAGAACAAGGAGATACCTCCGGAAGCAATTGATTCTGTGCTGGCAAAATATGGCCTAGGTCAAGACAAACCTATGATTGTCCAGGTTTCTCGCTTTGATTATCTCAAGGATCCTATAGGGGTGATAAACGCTTTTGAAAGAGTGAAAAGGAATATAGACTGCCAACTGGTCTTAGCTGGTGGTACAGCCAGCGATGACCCAGAATCGGAAAAGGTGCTTAACGAGGTTATGGAACGAGCAGCAGGAAATCCAGACATTCATATCCTTCTGATACCTCCAGGTAGTGATATTGAAATAAATGCCTTGCAGAGGGCAGCTACAATAATCATGCAGAAGTCCTTAAAGGAAGGCTTTGGTCTAACTGTAAGCGAGGCTCTTTGGAAGAGGAAGCCTGTAATAGCCGGTGCGGTCGGTGGGATACCACTGCAAATTCAACATAGATTCACTGGCCTTTTATGCTACAGCATTGAGGGGGCGGTTTATGCTCTAAGGCAGCTCTTAACCAACCCCGAATATGCTGGCTGGCTTGGGGAAAATGGCCGACAGCATGTCAAACAAAATTTCTTAATAACTCGCCAGCTTAGAGATTACTTGCTTATGTTCCTATCTCTATACTACCCCGGAGACGTAGTTCAGCTGTAAATCCTTCGTTTCAACTGTATTTGATGGGAAAGGATGATGGATGTATTGGGTTAATTTTCTGCATATTTATCAGCCGCCAACGCAAACCGAAGAAATTGTGCGCAAGGTTACTGAAGAATGCTATGAAAAACTAATATCGGTACTGGAAGATGGGCCTCAAGGAAAAATCACTTTGAATATAAGTGCTGTCCTAACCGAGCAGCTTGACCGTTATGGATACAGTGATGTTATAGAAAGGCTAGGTAAATTGGCAGAGAAAGGACAGATTGAATTTACCGGCAGCGCCATGTATCATCCCATTTTGCCACTTATCCCTGAAGGCGAGGTAGTGCGACAAATAGAGATGAACACAAAAATAAATAAGCGCTATTTCGGTGAGATTTACAACCCTAAGGGATTTTCCCCCCCTGAGATGTGCTACAGTTTTGATGTAGCTAAAATAGTTGCCAAGCTTGGTTTTTCGTGGATCATAGTAGATGAGCTATCCCTTCAAGGCAAGATAGGAACTGCCAGAGACGACGTAATTTACGAAATTAATGGTCTGGAGAACCTCGGCGCTTTTTTCAAAGAGCGCCCGCTCAGCGCTGGACTTACTTATGGTAAATACCCTAATGCCCAACTTTTCCTTAAAGATTTGGGAAACAAGTTGAATAGACATTGTTATTTATTAACCGGTACTGACGGAGAAATCTACGGGCATCACCGCCCAGGACAGGAAAGACTGCTTGAGGAGGTCTTTGCTCAGGGAGAACCCCAGACCTGCACCATTTCTGAACTGTCCCAGTTTTTCCGAAGCGTGGAAAAAGTGACACCACTGCCATGTTCATGGAGTACATGGGAAGATGAAATGGCTCATGGCATATATTATCCTCAATGGTCATACCCTGACCATGAAATCCACCGACTCCAGTGGTACCTGACTAATTTAGCCGTGCAGATCATCCGTGAGACTCCGGAGGATTCCGAAGGCTACCAGGAAGGTCGCCACCTTCTTGATGAAGGGCTGCATAGCTGCCAGTACTGGTGGGCGAGCTGTCGCCCATGGTGGGATACTGGGATGATTGAAGCTGGAGCGCAGAAACTCTACAATGCAGTTCGTAGTATTAGGAATCTACCTAAAGAGCAAGTTGATAGAGCAAAGTCACTTTTCATTTTCATAGTTGAAACAGCTAGAGAATGGCAGGGGACAGGCAAGGCTGAAGCACTGAAATGGAAGTATCTCGAAGAACATAAGGAAGTAACCTCCGAGTTGACTTTCGGGCAGCACTAAGGAGCCTGTGTGAAGAAAGTATATGTTATTCTAGCTTTCCATGCCCATGAACCCATTTGGGAGCTTACCCAGAGGCTACTAGAGAACGTCGATGACATGGATTTGAGGCAGGCTTTGCAAGATGAGAATTGGCTTCTTAAACGCAGTGCCGAGGGACGTGACATCTATCTGGAACTGGTAAACTTTGCTCGAGGCATGAACATTCCAGTGGCACTGGAAATTACTAATGAGCTATTGATTCAGATAGCCACCTTTATGCCGAAGACTTTGAACGAGATTAAGAAAGCTTATCAGGAGCGTTTTTTTTACCCCGTCTACGGTTATGCACACCACACCCATATCGCATTGCTGACTGAGACAGAAATAGAAGACGAGATACGCCTCAACCGGGAATACATTCATGATATATTGCAAGTGCCTCAACCGATACATTCTGGTCTTTTTCCCATAGAGGGTTCCATAGATTCGAGCAAGCTTGCCGCTTTGAAACGAAGCGGCATCGTATGGGTTATCTTCCCCAACTTTGACCAACGCAAGGCTTACTATAAAGCTGATGGTAATCTCAATGAAGAATATGAGCCCTTCTTGATCTTCCACGACATTATCGCCTTACCACGCCATTTCGCAGTTTCGCAGCATATATGGCGTCCCATTACCAAGTGGAAGACGGAAGGCGTAAAGAGTCAGGGCTACATCCTGGGACGCTACTGGGTGTTGCCTGAGGAATATCAACACCAGCAATTTGTCCAATTCCCTATTAGCAGGGAGGTAGCTATATCCGAATATGAGGCGGTTCTGTATCAAGCTTTGAAAGGAGCTCCTGACAAAGGGCTTATCCTGTACATTCAAGATTTGGAACTGATGGACTTTGGCGATGTGGCTCTTGATATCATGCGGAGTGCGTGGACTAACGTGATTGAACAAAATGACATCAAAGTGAACTTTGTCACGCCTGATCAGTATTTAGATGAAATTGTGTTGCCTCAACTTGACAAGCTTAAACATGTTCGCTTTCATCAGGTGTCTTGGGCTCCTGAAATCAGGTTAGTTCTGCGCTATGATGGCCACTACCCGCCATTAGAAGCAGGTGAGTTCAGAGGCATTGATGCGACTAAGCAAATTTTCCGGCCACTACCTTTTATTTTCTGGGAACCGGGACGTTATATTGCTGAACTTGTTAACGCTCTTCTGGCTACTTTCGGCTTGTCACAAGAGATACCTGCGACAGCAGCGCAGCTAAATGAAGCAAATTACGATTTTGGCAAACTCCCCACCAATGTCCAAATTCTCTTACACTCGCGTATTATCAAGCGAGCCTGCAATTGGGGGTGGTTTCCCAACGAAGGCTTACAGAAAAGACCTTTCATCCATGGCTATTGCCTTGCCGACCTTCTTTTTGAGAGATTAGAAACGAGTAATTCTGCTTCTCTCAGAAATGACCTTGTCCTAGTAGACAACTCTTCTTTCTATGGACTTGAGCGCATACTTGAGGTCATTATTGATACCCGGTGCAGTTACTTAACTGAAGCCCTGGTCAAATTGTCGTTGAAATCTGGCTGGGAATATACCGAGGCATTTGAAGAACTGGACTTGGCATATCATTGGAGGAGAGAGGCAACCAAGTTTATTCTCAGAGCACAGCATCATAGTGAGCGGCTTCGATTTGCCACCGGAGGCAGGTTCACCACAGAGCTGAGGCACATGCTCTTCAACTTCCGTGAATATTGTCGAGCAGTTTTCATCTCCATTGACCGCATACAACGCACTTGGGTGAAAGCTGGAGATGTAGATACTGTCCTCACCGCCATGTACGAGTACCTTTATAGGCTTTATCCACCCAAATTCCCCGCAATATTGCAAAGCACTTTGAGTGAGGAGGAACTAGAGGAACTAAAGAAGCCTAAGCTAAGATGATGCTTATTACAGACAACCTTATAACAATTAGGGTTTGAAAGAGTGCTGATGTCATAATAGTATTGCTGGTAAAGAGGAGAACAAAAGTGAAAGCAAAGGAACTAATCGGTAGGGAGGTCGTTGGCGCTGATGCTAGGAAGGTAGTAGGTAAAGTTGCTGACAAAGATTTGGATGTGGCTAGTGTGGCTATGAGTAACATCGTGGTGGAATCAGGTTTGACAAAGAAAATATCGATTCCACCGGAAGATATTGACGGGAATGGGGGCAGGGTTGTGCTGAAGGTTATCGGGGATAAGATACGGAAAGCAAGTTATGATTTCAGATATATGGTTCGATATTGTTTCCAAACAATCTGGAGCAAAAGTACTTTTCAGACTCCTCAACTGTGCAGATAATTAACGTTAATATATTAGCAATTCGATGAAGCAAATTTACATTGGCTTGGCCATCCATAATCACCAGCCCTTGGGTAACTTTCCGTGGGTCCTTGAGCAAGCTTATCAGCAAGCCTACTTGCCTATGGTTGAGGTGCTGGAGAAACATCCTGCCATTCACCTCTCCTTGCATTATAGCGGTTGCCTTATCGATTGGTTAGAGCAAGTCCATCCTGAGTTCCTATATCGACTGGCTAGGTTGGTAAACCAACATCAAGTGGAAATCATGGGGGGTGCTTATTATGAGCCTATCCTGCCAGCCATTCCTGATGCTGATAAATTGGGGCAGACTGCCAAAATGGGTGCTATTATCAGACAAAGATTCGGTTCAAAGTCGACTGGGATATGGCTGGCAGAGCGAGTTTGGGAGCCATATCTGACTAAGATCCTAGCCGAGGCAGGTGTGGAATGGACACTAGTTGATGATACCGCCTTCAAGTTGGTAGGGCTAGAGGGCAAAGACCTCTTCGGTTACTATGTTACTGAGGAGCAAGGTCACTCTGTAAAAGCATTTCCGATTAGTAAGCATCTACGTTACTCTATACCTTGGCATTGTGTAGACAAGGTTATTGATTACCTGCGTGATGAGGCTTCGGATAAAGAAGGCAAAATAGCTATATTAGGTGACGATGGTGAGAAATTTGGTGTCTGGCCTGGAACTTACGACCATTGCTGGCAGAAAGGATGGGTGGATAGATTTTTCACTGAGCTAGAGGCTAACCAGGGTTGGCTGCACACTATTCAGCTTGGTGAATATGCTCATCAGTTTCCGCCCCTAGGTAGGGTTTATTTGCCCTGTGCTTCCTATGATGAGATGCTGGAGTGGTCTCTGCCAGCTGACAAGTCTTGGGAATATACTAATCTTAAACATCAGCTTGAAGCTGAAGGACGTCAAGATGTAACGCAATTCATGCATAGTGGTTTATGGCGCAATTTTTTGGTCAAGTATCCAGAGATAAACCGAATGCACAAAAAAATGCTCCGTGTCCATCAAAAAGTTTACCAAGCGCGTGTTCTCGGTGGGGGTGATTGTGGGCTGGAGGAGCTATGGAAAGGGCAATGCAATTGCCCCTACTGGCATGGCGTTTTTGGTGGGATTTACCTGGCTGATATTCGGGCAGCTACTTATAACCATCTCATTCAGGCGGAGAACAAGGCCGATAAGATAATTCGGCAGCATCGTTCGTGGTTAAAGAGAGTGTTTCACCCGAGCCAGGAATGGCTGGAATGGCAAAAGACTGACTTTGATGGGGATGGTGCTGAGGAGTTGCTTATTGAGGGCGATACTTTTTCCGTTTATTTAAGCCCTAAAGAAGGCGGCTCTATTTTTGAGTGGGACATTCGCCACCATAACTATAACCTATTCAGCACGTTAGCCAGAAGACCAGAGGCTTATCACAGGATATTGACCGAGCCATCCTCCGAAAAGCAGACCACGGGAGAGAATGCAATTCCCAGTATACATGACTTGATAAGAATAAAAGACGGGGGATCCTCCCCCTCTTTGGTCTATGACCAGTATCTCCGGTCTAGCTTTATCGACCATTTTTTAAGTCCTAAGACGGCGCTTAAGGAATTTGCTACCTATTCTTATAAGGAGCTGGGAAACTTTGTTAACCAACCTTATGACTCTTCAGTGGAGAGTAGGGGCACCGAAATGAGGGTTTGGCTAAGACGAAATGGGGTTCTACAAATTGGCAGAAAGAGTCTATCCTTTGAAGTAGGGAAGGAAATCAAATTGGAGACAGGGAAGGAGAAGATAGAAATAAGCTATCAATTGAAGAACATGAGCGATTCACCTGTTCAGGCTACTTTTGGCAGCGAATGGAATATAAACTTGCTTGGTGGCGGACACAATGAACAAGCTTATTACCAGGTACCTGGATTTACTTTAGATGACTATCATCTTGATTCCTGGGGTGAGCTGATAGACATTGAAAGGGTTGTCTTGGGTAATCACCAGTTGGGTGTAGAACTAGAGTTAACGGCAATGCCAAAAATAAGACTGTGGCGTTTCCCTGTGGAGAGCATTTCCAATTCTGAAGGCGGTATGGAAAGGCTATATCAAGGAAGTTGCCTAGTTGCTTTGTTACCTCTCAATTTGATTCCGGGCGAGGTAGCTAGTCTTAATCTCATTTGGCAAGTTAAGCCGTCTGTCACTCTAGCATAAGAAGGATTCGGAGAACAATCCCCATTTAAGTTTCCGATTTTAATTAACCGTTGAATCTGGCTGTCAAAGTGACGGATTTTTCAGATTGGGTGTATGCTATAATCTAAGAGATGTTGAATGAGCATGATATTCGATACGTACTCAGCCTTTCTTTGGAGGAGGCTGCTTTTGGCTGTGAAAAGATAACCAAGATAAAAACTGGTGAAGTTTGCTCTTCATGTGAGGGTTCTGGCAGAAGTTCAACGCTAGATTCAACAATATGCCCAAAGTGCCATGGTATTGGACAAATATATCAGTCTTATCCTATATCAGTACACATACCGGCTGGTGTTAAGGATGGTTATCAGCTCCATGTTAACACCAAGGATCAAGCTGGACTAAGAGGAGAAGTTTTGGAAGAGCTCGATGTAATAGTTTCTATCAGGGCGCACAAAGTTTTTCAGCGCAGTGACGATGATGTTATTTATGAGATGCCGTTAAATTTTGCTCAAGCTGCTTTAGGAGCTGAATTGATGGTGCCCACGTTGAAAGGCAGTGTCAAATTAAGAATCCCCCCTGGTACCCAGACGGGCAGGCTTTTTCGTCTCAAAGGCAAGGGCATTCCTCATCTTGATAGACGGGGTAAGGGTGACCAGTTGGTCAAGATACGAGTGGTAACGCCAACCTCACTTGGTGAACACCAACGATGGCTCCTTGAGCGGCTAGCCAAAAGCTTATCCCAAGCTGAATTAGGAGAGAGGAAAAGCAGGCGATAGTACAAGTGGTGATAGCTGAAGAGTTATCACCACTTCTCTTGAGCCAGCCTGGAAGTAAGCCAGGTGCGTAGTGGTTCATCCAATACACCGACTCTGGATTCTAGCCAGCGGATGTCTCCACTCTCCAGAGCTGCTTTTGCCTCGGGAGTTAGATTGTAACCTTTAAGAGTCTGGTTGGGATTATCTGCGAGTTTGGCTAAGAAGGCGTTGTCATCCCTGGCTTTAGCTAACACTGATATTAGAGCTTTGGTTTCTGCATCTAGGTAGCCTGCCTGTTGAGGTTGGAGACGGAGCTTACGGAAGACGTTTGTCATCCACGGTCTAGCAGCTACCGCTTCAGCAGCACGCTCTTTACGAAGGTATATAAGCCAATACATGCTGCCTACGAAGCTGCCACCGACTATATTGCCCAGAGTAACTGGAATGAGATTACCAATAAGACCGCTGGCATTAAGGTTGGCTACTTGACTAGCAGCTACACCAGCTGCATTAAGAACCTCAGACTGTCCTGCTATAGCTATGCCCATGGGAATGAAATACATATTCGCAACACTATGCTCAAAGCCACAAGCTACGAAAGCGGTTATAGGGAAGAGGATAGCAAATATTTTGTCAACAGTTGTACGAGCTCCAAAACAGAGCCAGACAGCTAAGCACACCAAAGCATTACATAAGATACCTCGGGCAAAAGCTGGCCAGAAAGCTAGGCTGACTTTAGCATTAGCAATCAGTAAGGCGTTAGCACCTACCTTGTAGGCATTCAGCCCCCAGAAATTGCTATAAAACACTACGAGTACCAAGAGTAACGACCCGATGAGATTGGTGAAATAAACTATGCCCCAATTTTGAAACAATTGAGTCAGTTTGATTTTGCCACTAAATTGGCTGCCTACCATAAGAGCATTGCCGGTAAATAACTCAGCTCCAGCTACTACCACAAGAATAAGTCCTAAGCAGAATACGACTCCGCCCAGCAGCTTGCTTAAGCCAAAGCCAATGTCGATATCAGTAGTAACCAAGGTGCAGAACATAGCTCCTAGACCAATGAAAAATCCTGCCAGTATGCCAAGAAGCGAGATAGTGAGGATATCTCCATTTGCCTTGGTTACGCCTGTGGCTTCCATTTTGACTGCCATCTCTGCTGGTGGTCGACAATCAGTAACAGCAGATTTCTTCAGTTCCTCTAAGGCAGTTTGGAGGCGAGACACTTCAGCAATCCGGGGTTCTAAAGCTTCTAATGCCTGTGTCTCCTTGCCCGACAAATTTGAGCGCACCATAGTTCTATCCCTCGCTTTCACCATTTCTCTTGACATAATCGGCACCACAGCCAGGTCGCTAGACGCTTGTCCAGTTTACCCACCCAGCTTTCAATCCTCTGGATATCGCCGCTGGCTAGAGCGGCTTTTTCCTCTGGGGTCAAGGTGTAATACTCTTTAAGGGCTTCGTGAGGGTTATCTGCCAAGCGTGACAGGAACTCAGGCTCGTCGGCTGCCCTAGCCAACACACTCAGTACTGCCCATCTTCCAGCCAGGCCTTCCTTTGGGACAACAGTAGGTGCTTTGAACAGATCCTCAACTGTTCTGGTAGTTCCTTCGGTCTTTCTATGAGCTAGCTTAGGCATTTTTGTCACCTCCTTCTTTTTTATTTATCTTTCTATAATAACTGTAGCAATTACTAGGGTCTCTCTCATCGGTCTTGGGCTCTAATTTTGGTAGAACCTTAGTCATGTTCAAAAGTCCTTGGTCGTGTCCAAAAGTATTAGACCTTTGATGGAAGAAGGTAATGAGACACCGTAACCAAATGTCATAAGTCGAGTTAGTCCTGTGAGGTAACACCCAGTAACTGGGTGTATGCTTGACGCAGTCTTGTTGCTACTACACGTGCTACTGCCCGGCATGCTCTACAGCCTATCTCAGGTTTGGTAAGACACAAATCGCACAGTTTCTGTCCATTAAAGGCTAGTACGCTTGTCTTCTCTATGGTCTTTGCTGTAGCAGTACAAGTATATGGCGGTATCATAGCTGACCAACCAAAGGTCTCGAAGTTACAAACCGCTTGGACTTGACGTTGGGCCAGGGGTCCCACTTCTAGGATAATTCCTACTAGGCCTTCTTCCACTATGTAGACCTTGTCCTCCATGCGACCCTGTTTGCATATAATTGTCCCTTGCTCAAATACTTCAGATGTGCACATCTTCTCCACCACACTAAGTTGCTCATCGGTCAACTCACGAAACAAATCAGACCTTCTTAGTACCTCTAGCTTATTCATTTTCTACCTCCGATTACTGTGCAGTACTCAGCATTGCACAAATTCTATTTTGTTTATATACCGTTGCATCACTACCTTCAAAGTGGAGGATTAGAGCCAAAGCTAGTTTCGCCTCCACCAAGCAAAAAGAACGTTTAGCTCCTCTCCTTCACTAGGGCCTCAACCACTGATGGGTCAGCCAAGGTGCTGGTATCACCCAATTCATCAACACTCCCAGCAGCAATCTTGGTTAGTATCCTCCTCATGATCTTACCACTTCTGGTCTTGGGTAAAGCATCAGCAAACTGGATCTCATCTGGTGTGGCTATAGGGCCGATCTCTTTACGAACATGAGCCACCAGCTCCTTCTTGAGAGCATCAGATTTCTCCACGCTAGCATTCAGAGTAACAAAAGCATATATGCCTTGCCCCTTTATCTTGTGGGGCATACCAACGACTGCAGCCTCTACTACCTTGTCATGGGATACTAGAGCGCTTTCAACTTCAGCTGTGCCTAGGCGATGACCTGATACATTGATAACATCGTCTATACGCCCCATTAACCAGTAGTAACCATCTTCATCTATTCTGGCTCCGTCTCCGGTAGTATACACACCGGGGTACTGAACGAAGTAAGTGTTTTTGAACCTTTCTGGATCGCCATATACCCGCCGCATCAAACCTGGCCATGGTTTCTTGATTACCAAATAACCACCCTCATTCGCATCCGCAACAGAGCTGTCCTCCCTGAGTACTGCTAGCTCAATCCCAGGAAAAGGTAATGTTGCTGAACCTGGTTTAATAGGAACAGCCCCGGGTAGAGGACTAATCAGTATGCCACCTGTCTCTGTCTGCCACCAAGTATCCACAATTGGGCACCTGCTCTTACCTATTACATTGTAGTACCACATCCAGGCTTCAGGATTGATAGGTTCACCGACTGTGCCCAGGATGCGTAATGAGCCTAAATTATGCTTATTTGGCCATTCGTCTCCTTCTCTCATTATCGCCCGTAGTGCGGTTGGAGCAGTGTAGAAAATATTGACCTGGTACTTTTCCACAATGTCCCAGAATCTATCCGGATGGGGATAGCTTGGAACCCCTTCAAACATAAGACTTGTGGCCCCAAAAGCCAGAGGGCCGTAGACGATATAACTATGACCTGTCACCCATCCGATATCTGCCGTACACCAAAAGGTGTCTTCTTCCTTTACGTCAAATATCCACTTGAAGGTCTGGTAGCAGTAAAGTAGATAACCAGCTTGAGTATGGAGAACTCCCTTGGGTTTTCCCGTGCTGCCGCTCGTATACAGGATAAAGAGGGGATCCTCAGCATCCATTACCTCAGGCTCACAATATGGTTCTATATTCTCAGCAGCCATCTCATCATCCCAGCTGTAGTCACGCCCCTCTTTCATAGGTACTTCAATATCAGCCCTCTTGACTACAATCACGTCTTTCACATCAGGGCAGGCCTCAAGGGCTTCGTCTGCGTTGTCCTTACTCCTGATAATCCTGCCGCTACGGTAGTAGCCATCAACGCAAACGAGTACCTTAGACTCACAGTCCAACATCCTATCCCTCAACGCATCAGCACTAAAACCGCCAAAAACGACGCTATGAATAGCACCAATCCTGGCACAGGCTAGCATAGCGATTGGCAGCTCAGGAATCATGGGCAGATAAATGGATACCCGGTCGCCTTTCTTAACACCGTGCTTCTTCAATACGTTGGCAAACTTGCATACCTCACGGTGCACATCTTGATAGGTAAGGGTTCTACTATCACCAATGTCACCTTCCCAAATTAGTGCCGCTTTATTCTTTCTCCATGTTTTAAGATGCCTGTCCAAGCAGTTATAGCAAACATTGAGCTTACCTCCCAGAAACCACTCATGCTTGCCTTCCTTGAAATCTTCGACGAGCACCCTATCCCATTTCTTATACCAATCCAGCTGTTCTGCCAGCTCTCCCCAGAATTCCTCGGGGGCATCGATAGACCATTGATAAATCTGTCTATACTCGTCCAGACTCTTGATATACGCCTTTTCCCTGAGCTCTTCTGGAGGTTGGAAAAGTCTTTCCTCCTCCATCACTGAGGTAATTGCTTTTTCTCTAACCTTGGTTTCCTCAGCTACCACTGGTGTCAATTTTCTTGCCTCCTTTCTTTATTTACTTTAGGCCGTTCAATTTCGGTAAGCCCACGGTTTTGGCTTCAAGTTTCGACCTCTCCGGCCTCTTCTTCATCATGACGAGTTCTTTATTTTAGCTTGTCACTCCATCCCGTCCTTCACGTACAACTTGCCTCTTCTCTGCCTCCTAAACCTAGTCTAACAATTGCCAAGGTCTCTCTCATCGGTCTTGAGCTCTAATTTTCGTAGAACCTTAGTCATGTCCAAAAGTATTAGAAATTTGATAGAAGAAGGAATGAGATTTAGAAAACCCCACATTTCAAAAATGCTTGAAGCAAATATATCTGGACTGCTGGCATTGGCTCTTTTATCTGGTATGCCTTATAATTGGTGCTGAGTCAGCTTGGAGTTGTAAAAAGTGAAGTCGAAGACCACGGTCTTGATTGTTGATGACCATCCGTTGTTGCGTGAAGCGTTGCGCCAGGTATTTTCTAATCAGAAAGACATGGATGTAGTAGGTGAGGCAGGTGATGGTGAAGAAGCCATCACCTTGGTTTCCCAATTGAAGCCGGATATTGTGGTGATAGATATTATGATGCCCAAGCTTGATGGTATTGAAGCTAGTAAGCAGATTAAGAAGATTGCTCCAAATACAGCTATATTAATTCTCACTGCCTATGATGATGATAATTATGTGTTGGGGTTGCTTGAGGCTGGAGCGGCAGGTTACTTACTGAAGAGTGCTCGAGGGCAAGACTTAGTAGAGGCTATACGGGCTATACAAACTGGTGAGTCAGTGCTTCATCCTAAAATCATCGAGAAGCTGCTCAAGCGTGCTGTGAGTAAATCAGCTGGGATCGAGGGACCCAAGGCAAGCGAACTCCTAAGTGATCGGGAGATGGAGATATTGAAGCTGCTGGCTACGGGTAGGAGCAACAAACAGATAGCTGAAAAGTTATGTCTCAGTCTACGCACTGTTAAGGCTCATATATCCAATATTTTTGCAAAGATGAATGTAGCCTCACGTAGTGAAGCCCTCGTTGAAGCTCTAAAATTGGGACTGGTTACTTTGAGAGATACTGAGCAAGAGGAGAATCTGGGAAGCTAGAACAGGTTGATAGCTCAGCAAGTTTTTTCCTTAACAAGCAATCGAAGATGAATGTCCACGGCGATGTCGAGTAGATGGCGAAATTTTCATATCTGGTTCATAATCCTTCTCTTTTTAATCTTGACTCTGTCTCATTACAATGAACTTCTGCTTGAAATACCTATTGTAGACAAATTATCGTTTGCTTTGTTCTTTGGCTTATCACGACATGTTGTAGAGCGATTCATCTACTTCCTGCTTATAGCCTATGCCAGTTGGGTGTTAGGAGTAAAAAGTGGTGGTGCTACATGGCTGGCATCTGCTATGGCCATGTTACCAAGGGCGATGTTTATTTCTTCTAGCTCCAGAGATGCCTTGGTCGAGAGCATCGCTGCACTTATTATCGGTGGTTTGAGTATCGCGTTTATTGAGGTACGCCGGAGGTATCAGCGGCAACAAGAGGAGTTGAAGGGAATCGCAACGGCCTTGAGATCATCCCAGGAAGACTATCAAGAGCTTTTTACTAATGCCAGCGACGCTATCTGGGTTCATGACCTTGAAGGTAACATGACTATAGTCAATAAAGCCACTGAGGCACTCACGGGCTATTCCCCAAGTGAATTAATCGGTAGAAATGTTTCCCAGTTTCTTTCCCCAGAGGCGTTACTTCTAGCTAGAGAAGTGAAAGCTAAACTGTTAGAAGGTGAGGCTATAGAACAGCGCTATGAGCAACGTATAATTAGGAAAGATAGAACAGAGGCAATTGTTGAATTGGCTACCCGCCTAATCAAGGTCGACAGTGAGCCAAATGCCTTTCAGAATATTGCTCGTGATGTAACTGAGGAAAGAAGATTGAGGGACAGTCTCCACATTCAAATCCATAAGAACCTCATGGCTCAGGAAGAAGAACGGAAACGCATTGCTCGCGAACTCCATGACGATATTGCCCAGTCTATATTGCTACTATCGCGTCGGCTCGATATTCTAATGTCCATGGCTGACCGCAAGGTGTCAAAAGCAGTAGTAGGTGAGCTGGAGCAGTTGCATGGCATAACTGATGAGGTTTACAAAGACTTACAGCGCTATGCCCGAGACTTGAGGCCGAGCATCTTGGATCAGATGGGACTGGTGGCAGCTCTGAATTGGTTGGCTGAGGAAGCTAGCGAGGAACTGGGAATCAAAGTTGAACTGAAAGCGAGCACAATGCCTTCGCTTTCTTCGGAAACGGAGCTAGTCATGTTCCGCATTGCTCAGGAGGCTTTGAATAACGTCCGGAAACATGCTGAAGCCTCTGAGGTCAGTATTACAGTGGAGTCAGGTGACGGTAATGTGAAGATGACTATCACGGATAATGGTAGGGGTTTTTCTATGCCTAGATTGACTGGGGATCTAGTTAGGGAAGGGAAACTCGGTGTATTGGGGATGGAGGAGCGAGCACGTTTGATCGGAGGTAACTTGGAAATAAAGTCTGAACCGGGTAAAGGTACGACTATAATCGCAGAAGCACCGTGTAAAGGCAACCCATAGCTTTTACATGATGTGAGTGACACTCCCTTTTGGCTTGCTCTTTGTCTTACGGTGGAATGTTTTGGGCTATTCTCATAGTTTGTTCCAGTTGCGGTTAATTGACACTAGAGCAATACTCCACTAAAATCCAGAAAGGTGGTGAATAGTGACCAGTGATGGAATCCGCGAAGCCTTTCTTAGTTTTTTTGAGAAGAAACAACACGAGGTTATCCCCAGTTCGTCTTTAGTCCCTCGTGATGACCCTACCCTGTTGTTAACTACTGCTGGTATGGTGCAGATCAAGCCTTACTTTTTAGGATTAGCTGTGCCGCCTAATCCTCGTTTGGCTTCGTGCCAGAAGTGCTTCCGCACCACTGATATCGATTCGGTGGGCGATGCTAAGCATCTTACTTTCTTTGAGATGCTGGGCAATTTCAGCGTGGGGGATTATTTTAAGCCGGAAGCCATTGCCTGGGCATGGGAATTCGTCACCCAGCGTTTAAAGCTTCCGCCTGAGCGACTATGGGTGAGCATTTATTTGGATGATGATGAAGCATTTAACTGTTGGCGGGAAGTAGGCTTTCCTGAAAAGAGAATACTAAGGTTTGGAGAGGAAGATAATTTTTGGGGTCCGGCCGGAGATTCGGGGCCTTGCGGACCGTGTAGCGAGATTCACTACGATTTCGGCGAGGATGTTGGCTGTGGTAGGCCTGAATGTAAACCTAATTGCGATTGCGGCCGCTTCTCCGAAATCTGGAATCTAGTTTTTACCCAGTACAATCAAGACCTTGATGGTAAACGTACTCCATTGCCTAGGCCAAATATCGATACCGGGATGGGGCTAGAGAGGACCGCGGCTGTCATGGAAGGGAAGACGTCAGTCTACGAGACAGACCTTTTCCTACCTCTACTTGCTAGAATATGTGATTTAACAGGGGAAGAATACGGCAGGGACGAGGTCGCTGACCAGGCTATTAAGATTATAGCTGAGCACAGCCGAGGCATCGCTTTTCTTATCGCTGATGGCGTTTTGCCGTCCAATGAAGGAAAAGGCTATGTCCTGCGTCGGATATTGCGCCGAGCCTGCTTTTTCGGTAGAAAACTGGACAAGGAAGAGCCATTTCTAAGCGAAGTAGCTGAAGTTGTTGTCAGCAAAATGGGGCATGTATATCCTGAGCTGGTAACTAACCAAAGCTTTGTAAGGGAAGTAGTTAAGACAGAAGAGGAAAAGTTTATCGGCACTCTGGATGCTGGGATTAATCTCGTTGAAAAAGCTGTTGATGAAGCTATAGGTCGTGGAAGAAAATATCTTGCAGGCGAAGAAGTCTTCCGTCTGTACGATACTTATGGTTTTCCTTCGGAGTTAACCGCCGAAATCGCCCGGGGGAGAAACTTAGCTGTTGACCTCGAAGGTTTTAAAGCTGAGATGGAAAAGCAGCGGGAGAGAGCCAGGACGGTTCAGAAACTCAGTGTCAGTGGGGTGATTGAAATGAAAGGTAAGGTTCATGCGAAACTTATACCCCCGGAACCTCTACCCCAACTGACTAAGTTTGTTGGTTATGGTAAATTGAGTAGTAGCTCCAAAGTGAACTGCATGTTGGACCAAGAATCTGGTGATTCCATAATGTCTGCTGAGAAAGGTCGAAAGGTTGCTGTTGTCTTGGATGAAACACCTTTCTATGGCGAGATGGGAGGCCAGGTGGGAGATACCGGCAAGATAGTTGTCAATTCCAATCAAATTGATGTTACCAATACCGTCTGGTCGCCTTTTGGCAATTTAGCTGAAGGAGCAATTGTCCATCTGGGGCAAGTTGTCAAAGGTACTATCTCAGTTGGCGATATCGTTGAGGCTGAGGTTGATGTAGACCGCCGCCTTGATATCGCTCGCAATCATACTGCGACTCACCTACTTCAGGCAGCTTTGCGTCAGGTGCTGGGGAACCGTGTTTCTCAGAGGGGCTCGCTGGTAGCTCCTGGCCGACTTCGCTTTGATTTCTCCCATTTGACAGCTATCAGCAAACAGCAGCTTGACGAGATTCACCACCTAGTCAATGAAAGGATACGCCAGAATCTACCAGTGAAAAGCAAGGTTATTCCGTATAAACAAGCTATTGCTGAAGGTGCTATTGCCCTTTTTGAGGAGAAATATGGGGAAACAGTCAGGGTAATGGAAATCGGCGAACCTCCGATGAGTGCCGAGCTTTGCGGTGGCACTCACGTCGAATCAACCGGAGAAATCGGTCTCTTTCTCATAGTTAGTGAAAGTAGCATTGGTACCGGTTTGCGCCGAATCGAAGCCGTCACCGGGAGAGAAGCTGAGGCTTTCCTTGGGGAGCGCCTCGGGATTTTGGAGGCTATAGCTGAGGAGATGAGAAGCTCGCCTTTAGAAGCCAGGGAGAAGATGAAAGCTCTCGCTGCTGAGCTAGCTGCAGAGCGTAAACGCTCGGCATCCTTGCAGAGAGAGCTGTCACGGAATACGGTTGAAGCTTTACTTGGGCAAACGGAGCAAGTGAATGGAATAAAGGTCTTAGCTACTAAAGTGCCGTCTTCTTCGATGCCTGTATTGAGGGAGATGGGAGATTTATTACGGGATCGGTTGAAGAGCGCGGTGATAGTTTTAGGAACGGTTTATGATGGCAAGCCTGGCTTTATGACCATGGTGACTCCAGATTTACTGGATAAAGGGTTACACGCTGGTGAAATAGTAAAACAGGTAGCAGGGGTCACCGGCGGCAGCGGTGGCGGTAAAGCAGAAATGGCCCAAGCTGGCGGTAGAGATAAGAATAAGCTTGACGAGGCTCTTGGATTAGTCAAAAAGTTAGTTCAGAAAATTGGCTAGGGTTTCAAAATGCGTAGCTTAGGATTAGACATTGGAGATAAAAGAATAGGAGTTGCCATCAGCGACCCCGAAGAGATTCTGGCTAGTCCACTGACCACTATCCTCAGGGATGATGATGACAAAGCCATAGATGCTATTCTTGAACTCGCTAACAAACACGGGGTGCAACGGATTGTGGTTGGTTTGCCTTATTCTTTAGATGGTAACATTGGCACGCAGGCCAACAAGGTAATGATTTTTATGGGAAAGCTTTCTAAATGCACGGGAGCTGACATTGAGACTCGGGATGAGCGGTTATCTACTGTAGCTGCCGAGCGTTTGCTACTAGAGGCTGGTGCTAATAGAAAGAATAAAAGGAAGCTACAACGTGATGCTGCGGCCGCAGCTTTCGTTTTGCAAGGGTACTTGGATAGCCTGAAAGTTTTTGACTAAATGGCACAGTATATTGGCGTCATCGGTTATCCACTGAAACATTCGCTTTCGCCTGATTTCCAGCAAGCTGCTTTGGATTACTACCAACTTGATATTCACTACGAAGTCTGGGAGACAAAAGTTAAGGACCTATCATCTAGGATAAATCAACTAAGGCAGCCTCAAAATCTTGGAGCAAATGTAACTGTACCTTATAAAGAGACAGCTTTACATTTAATAGACGAGGTTGATAATCTGGCTAGCCTAATTGGTGCAGTGAATACAATAGCTAATCGAGATGGCAAGCTTGTAGGTTTCAATACTGATGCTCATGGTTTCCTTCAGGCATTACGGGACGATGGTAAGTTCGAACCCGAGAATAAGTGCGTGGTAATTCTTGGTGCTGGTGGAGCTGCCCGAGCCGTGAGTTTTGCTCTTCTTCAGGAAAATGTGACTTCATTGGTTATCATGAATCGGACCCCGGCGCGGGCTGAGGCTCTGGTGGACCGTTTAACAGAGTACGCTGTTGATAAAAGAATACGGACCGAGGTTATTGCCTTGCTGTGGCAAGACTCAAGACTTCGAGAGGCGCTAGAGCATTGTCAGTTAATAGTCAACTGCACCACTTTGGGAATGGAATATTCTTCTCAGCAGGAACAATCACCTCTCACAGCGGATTTGATCCCCAAAGGTGCTTTGGTCTATGAGTTAGTGTATAATCCTTCAGAAACACCCCTATTAAGAATGGCTAGGGAAGCGGGTGCTGGTATCCTTGGTGGTTTGCCTATGTTGGTTCATCAAGGGGCTGCTTCTTTCAAGTTGTGGACGGGTAAGGAAGCACCACTTGACATAATGTTTTTGGCGGCCAAACAAGCCTTATTGAAAGTAGGAGGTGAAGCATGAAGGGAAGACAGGCAATAATCAGCATAGCCATTTTGTTGATTATATCCGCGGTACCTCTTGCCTGCACCAGCGCGGGAAACAAAATTGCGGTGATTTCACTTAACGGTTCTATTGAGGCGGGGGGGGGTAGTCTATTTTTCGGTGGCAGTGTTATCACTCCGCAGTTGGTTCGAAGCCAACTGAAACGGGCTAAAGAAGATGGCGCAATAAAAGCGGTTGTCCTTCAGATAGAAAGCCCGGGAGGCAATGTGGCTGCTTGCCAGGAGATCGTCAATGAGATTGGAGAGGTGGAAAAACCAATAGTGGTAAGTATGGGAACCCTGGCTGCCTCTGGCGGCTATTTTATCTCGGCAAAAGCTGACAAAATTGTGGCTCTCCCAGGCACTCTAACCGGGAGTATTGGAGTTATTGCTCAAGTAGCTAATGTTAAAGGACTATTTGAGAAGCTTGGAATAGAGATGGAGGTTTTCACAGGCGGGAAACATAAAGATATGTATAGTGGTCTCAGGGAGTTAACCTCTGAAGAGCAGGAGCTTATGCAGAAGATGACTGACCAGTTCTACGACCAGTTTGTCCGAGTGGTAGCTGAGGGCAGAGGTTTGAGCGAGGGCAAAGTTAGAGACTTAGCTACGGGTCAACTTTATACTGGGGAACAGGCTAAGGAGCTAGGTTTGATTGATGAGTTGGGCGGACTCGAGACTGCTATAGACTTAGCCGCTAACTTAGCTGGTATTGAGGAACCAGCAGTGGAGTATTATAAGCCTGAAGTTCCTTCTCTATTGAGTTCCCTATTGGGGATGAACTGGCAAAAGTTGCAAAGTATTATTCAAATGCAGTCATTAGGTGCTGAAGGTATTATACTTCTAGAAACCATAGGTAATCCTTACCCAGAGCCTCAGTATCGATAGACAAGTTATGAAGGGATAGAAAGTATGGGGCAATTTCGTTTCGTTACTGCTGGTGAATCTCATGGCAAAGGCTTAGTGGCAGTTATTGAGGGGATGATATCCGGCTTGTCTATCAGTGAAGAGAATATAGCTCGGGACCTTAAACGGCGGCAGGCTGGTTATGGACGTAGCCCTCGCATGGAAATAGAACAAGATAGGGCAGAAATTGTCTCGGGAGTACGCTACGGGCTGACTATGGGTAGCCCGATAAGCCTTCTAATTTGGAATCGTGACTGGGAAAACTGGCAGGAGACTATGAATGTTGCCCCTGTGAGCAAAGAAGTAGGGCCAGTAACCTCTCCTCGTCCGGGACACGCTGACCTAGCTGGAGTAACCAAGTACGGGACTGGAGATATTCGTCCGATTTTGGAACGGGCGAGTGCTAGAGAAACGGCAGCTAGAGTTGCTGTCGGAGCTGTAGCCCGAAGATTCCTCGAGGAGTTTGGCATCGCTATCCACAGTCACACAATAAGTATCGGCAATCACCGGATGAAACAGAGTAAGCCTGTTGATTGGCAACAAGTAGAGAACTCAGCTGTCCGCTGTACTGATGCTGAAGCGGAAAAGGCAATGATGGCAGCTATTGATGAAGCCAAGGCTAAAGGAGACACTTTAGGTGGTGTTTTTGAGTTAATTGCTGCTGGTGTTCCTGTTGGATTAGGTAGCCATGTCCAGTGGTATCGTCGGCTTGATGGGCAAATCGCCCAGGCAATAATGAGTATCAACGCTATAAAGGGTGTTGAAATAGGAACTGGCTTTGCCCTAGTTAACATGAAAGGTTCTCGAGTCCATGACATAATCGAGCCCAATTCGGAGGGGATGGCCTCTCAGTGGCACCGAGCTACCAATCGAGCCGGTGGCATTGAAGGTGGAATAAGCAATGGACAACCAATCGTAGTTCGGGCAGCGGTGAAACCAATTGCTACTCTTGGTAAACCATTGCCATCTGTAGATATATACAGTGGAAAGACAACCGAAGCTCATTATGAACGTAGTGACATCTGTGTCGTCCCTGCAGCTGGGATAATTGGAGAGGCAATGCTGGCTACCGTTCTAACGAACGTCATGCTAGAAAAGTTTGGCGGTGACCATTTAAAGGAGACTTTGGCCAACTATCACAGCTATATTAGCTCTCTTTCCTCCTGAAATCATTATGCGTCGTCGGAAAGTCAGTAGCAATATTGCTCTTATAGGTTTCTCGGCTACCGGTAAGTCAATTGTAGCTAAGAAGGTAGCTGAATACATGAACTGGAACTTCATAGATACCGATGATGAAATAGTCAGGTTTAGTGGCAAAGCTATCCCCGAAATCTTTGAGCAAGACGGCGAGGACAAGTTCAGGCAGCTAGAACGTCAAGCATTGAGACAGGCCTGCCAGAAGGGCAATGTAGTTATTGCTACCGGAGGTGGGGCTATCCTCGACCCTAGAAATCAGGAATTGCTTCTCAAAACCAGCACGGTCGTTTGCCTGGAAGCCAGGGCGGAGACAATTTACCAGCGTCTATTACAAGACACCCTTTATTCTTCCAACCCTGTAGTTCGCCCGCTTCTTGCTGGTGATAACCCGTTGGAGCGTATTGGGCAGCTTAAAGCTTTTCGGCAGCCTTATTATGCTATGGCTGAGTGGACAGTTCATACTGATAACTTGACTCTTGAAGAGGTAAGCCAAGAGGTGATAAAAGGCTGGCGATATGCGAACCGCCACCGCAAAGATGAGGCACAATCTGCGAAAGCTAACTTGGCTTGCGAAGTAAAAACAGCTACCGGACCTTATCCTGTATTTGTTGGCTGGGGTTTACTGGACAAGTTAGAGGAAAAAATGAAGCAGGCAGGTTTGTCAGGCGTAGCCAATGTCATCAGCGATGAAACTGTTTTTTCTGTGTATGGTACCCAGGTCAGGAGAGCACTAGAAAGTGGTGGCTTTATAGTCAATTACTGCTTAGTGCCACCTGGTGAAGCCACGAAGAATATCGACCAAGCAGTCGAAATCTATGACTTCCTCATCGAGCATCGTGCAGAAAGAAGTGATGTAATCGTTGCCCTAGGTGGTGGCATGGTTGGTGACCTAGCTGGATTTGTGGCGGCGACCTACTTACGTGGGCTATCTTGGGTGCAAGTTCCTACTAGCCTTGTCGGCATGGCCGATGCTAGCATTGGGGGCAAGGTCGCTATTGACCATTCCCGAGGGAAAAATCTGATTGGTGCTTTTTATCAGCCGCGTCTTGTTCTAGCTGATGTTCAAACTTTGACTACTTTACCCCAGCGAGAATTGACCTCAGGTTGGGCTGAGATCATCAAACACGGTTTGATCCTCGATTCTGTTTTTTTTGAGTTTCTCGAAGCTAATGTTGAAAACCTAATCAGGTTGAGGCCTGAGATTACTTCGAAAGTGATTGCTCGTAGCGCTAGTATCAAAGCTCAAGTCGTCGCTGAAGATGAGAGGGAAGTTGGGAAACGCATTATCTTAAACTATGGACACACTATAGCTCACGGACTTGAAGCAGCTAGTAAATACGAACATTTTCTCCACGGTGAGGCGGTAGCTGTTGGTATGATCGGAGCAGCTAAGCTCAGCCACCGACTGGGACTTTTATCGCAAAGTGCGGTGGAACGCCAAAAAGCACTTTTGGAGAAATTCCATTTACCCATTGATTGCTCCGGAGTAAATCTAGCTGATGTGCTTACTGCTATGGAAGTGGATAAGAAAGTGCGAAGTAAAGTAATCCAGTGGGTCTTGCTCGAAGACATTGGCAAGGCAGTAGTACACGGCGATGTACCGGCAGAAGAAGTCATTAACGTTCTTCGAGAAGTGATAAAATCTTGAGAATCGCTCTAAGTAACCAGAGAACATTTTTCAACTACGTCGATATCCTGAAACTCCGTGAAACCGGTTTACTTACTTTTATCGGAGCCTGTTCAGCAATCATTGCTGCTGGGGG
>DUEX01000050.1 GCA_011170325.1 Dehalococcoidia bacterium
CTGTAGGTGATTCCGGAACGATCGTACACTACGATGGCAGCACATGGAGCCCGATGACCAGCGGCACCAAGCGTTTCCTCAGGGGTGTCTGGGGTAGCTCCACATCGGATGTCTTCGCGGTGGGCAGTCGCGGTACGATCATACACTACGATGGCAGCACATGGAGTCTGATGACCAGCGGCACCACGGAGCGTCTGAATAGTGTTTGGGGTTCTTCTTCGTCCGACGTCTTCACCGTGGGTGCGAGGGGTACAGTCCTGCACTATGACGGCACGGAGTGGGGTGAGATGGCGAGCGGCGTCTCGACCGAACTGTTTGGTGTGTGGGGGAGCTCCTCAGCCGATGTCTTCGCTGTAGGTGGTTCCGGAACGATCGTACACTACGATGGCAGCACATGGAGCCCGATGACCAGCGGCACCAAGCGTCTCCTCAGGGGTGTCTGGGGCAGCTCCACATCGGATGTCTTCACGGTGGGCCATGTCGGTACGATCATACACTACGATGGCAGCACATGGAGCCTGATGACCAGCGGCACCACGGAGCGTCTGAATAGTGCTTGGGGTTCTTCTTCGTCCGATGTCTTCGCCGTCGGCGGTCACGATGAGAGGAGAATCTCGCACTACGATGGGAGGAAGTGGCGTCCGATGCTGGAACCCACATTAGAGGGAACCATTGAGGCAATCGAAGGGACCATTTGGACCATCAATGTCGAAGGAGAGAGAAGTACAGTGGATGTCAGTGAAGCTGAGATTGAGGGAGAACCAGATAAAGGTTCACATGTGACGATCATAGTCATGGAAGAAGATGGAGCATCTTTGCTGCGGACGTTGAGGTAGAAGCAGAGTGAGAATGAGTCTGTCACTGCGCTGCAATAACCTTCATGGAAGTAGGGCAGGCAGGATTAGCTATTAAGCTCGTATCAGCATTCCGGATGGCTAAGCTTAGAATTGATCCATTTTACTACCCTTAAATGAAACAGAGAGCCATTATACAGTATGTGGTAGACAAAGGTTAGATTCTTAGATTGCTGCTTGCTTCATCGACCAGTCAGTCCTTCGTCTGTAATCAGAGCGATTTGAGTATTTTGTTGTTAAAGTGCTGGAGTTTAGTGAAAATCTGTTCCTTTATTCTCGTTAACAAACCACCAGTAGAGGACTAGACAGTTGTCACTTCTGTTTTGTCGGGAGTTTTCGTAACTTCATCTTAACCTCAGACACGTCAATCTTAACCTTCACTTAACCTCTGCGATGTAAAATGAAGTGATGGAAAAGAACACGATGATCGCTCGGGGACGAACCGCCGAAGTATTCGCTTGGAAGGATGGCCAGGTCTTAAAGCTGTTCCTAGCGGGATTCCCAGCTAAACAGGCAAAGCATGAGGCATGGATGACAGAAGCAGCGCACAAGGCCGGTTTGCCAGTCCCTGCAGTTGAGGGGATAGTGGAGGTTGAGGGAAGGCAAGGAATCATCTTTGAACGGGTTGATGGATCCTCAATGCTCCAGTTGTTTAAGTCCAAGCCGTGGCGGATTGGCCAAATGGCACGTATATTAGCCGAACTACATGCGAAAATACACTTGTGTGAGATGCCAGAGCTTGCGCCACTGAAAGAGGACTTGCGGGGAGCTATCCAGGGGCAGGCAGAGTTACCAGGTGAGACAAAGGAGGCGATACTAAGTCATCTGGAGCGGTTACCTGACGGCAACACCGTCTGCCATGGCGACTTTCACCCAGATAATATCCTAATGTCATCACGGGGACCAGTGGTGATAGACTGGGCTAATCCAAGACGAGGTGACCCGTTGGCGGATGTTGCTGCGAGCTCACTGCTCTTACGACTAGCCCCGTTACCTCAATTCATGGTTGGACGATGGTTGATAAATATGTCTCGTGCGCGGTTCCATTCGGCTTACCTGAAGCGGTACCTGGAATTGCGGCCTGTCTCTCAAGACCAGATAGAAGTTTGGGAACTACCATTGGTTGCGTCGCGGCTAGCAGACAATATTCCCGAGGAGCGAGAACTCATACTTGCGTTTGTAGATAAAGCCCTCTCTTCCCAGTGATTAGGAGACCACCCAGAGCCTATTCAATTGCTAAAGTACTGTTTCACTCAAGAGTGATTGGCAAAAACGTGCCTTTGTTTGCTTAGATTGTTATTACCCCATCACATTTCAAAAAAGGTCCGCTGATTTTTTATACCCCTTTATTAGTCATATTTTTCTCGCAGTTCAGGACTAGCGTAGCGCAATAGATAACCTTTTCTACTACGCTTCTTCTTGTCTTTACTCCCCTGCGGCCTCCCCAGCTTCTTGCCCTGAGCCACAGCCCGGGCTAGTCCTGCCTTTGTCCTTTCACTTCGCCGCTGGCTCTCCATCTTGGCGACCCAGCCAGCTATAGCATAAAGCACTTCGCCTATTTCACCTGGTGCTTCTGTCCAGGATTCCTGATAGCTGATTATCCTAACACCGTAGGCCTTAAAGGTGTTTACCAGGTTGAGTATTGCGGCAGCTCCCTCGCGTGACAATCTGTCTAGAGACCAAACTAAAACAATGTCAAACTTACGCAGACCATTCCTACATTCATTGAGTAACCTTGACAGCTCCTTTTGGTGGCCGGCTTTCCATGCGGATTCTACTTCTTCATAACAATCAACGATATCCCAGCCTCGACTTTCAGCATAGGCTTTTAAAGCTGGCAACTGGTTATCGGTAGTCTGTTCCGTTGTGCTGACCCTCAAATAGATTACTGTCCTCATTGTCGTTTATTGCACTTTTCTACAAAAATCTAGTTGCAGAGTATACTATCCATAATTGCATTTGTAACCATTTCGGTTCCATCTGTCACCATTTTTGTTGAATTCATGAGTTCTCGACAAAATCAGGATCAGTTCGTCTTGCACTTTAATACGTCCTTTATTTTTAGCCCATTAGCTTTCAGGACTCCGAAAATATATCCTTGGCTGCAATTCAATTCTTTGGCAGCTATCGCCACGTTACAATGCGCCTGTAACGACTCACAAACATTTCTGAGTGGTATATTGAGTGGTTTCCGACCTAAACCACGTATCTCTACTTTTTGACCACAATTCGGGCACCGAACTATCAATTAATTACCTCAACAAGATTTCTTACTGACACTTCGTACTTTTAGCCACAATTTAGCTTACTGACACTTTACTGACAGTACGCATGACACTTTACTGACACTTCTATGACATTTCTCCAAAGTGTCAGTAATTTACTGACAATTGTCAGTAAGATTTCTACGCACGATTTATACTCAAGTGTCATAATGTCATAAGTGTCATAGACCCTAGCGTTATATTGCCTCATAGGTTCTAATCCTCCGGCCTGCTTCAGTAAGCCTGTGTGAATTCTTAACCAGCCCGATCTTGACTAGTGGTTCAATAGTTGCCTGTAATTCTCTCGCCGATAGATTCAGTCTCCGGTATAACTCACGTTCTGGGATAGGTCCCCCTTCACTCCTCAGAATATCCAGCACTCTGTTTTCATTGTCCTTAGTCTTTGCAGTCCCAAAGTTTGCGAATACCTCTAATATGCTTGCCTCAATATAATCTCCTACACAGATAGCGATTTCTAGGTGCTGGGCCTGGATTTCCTCATGCATCTCACAAGCAGCGTATAGTAGTGCCAATTTCCACACAAAGTCCTGCACTCTAACAATTAGAGTAGGTATCAGACCATCTTCTTGGCATCGCCTGTAGTAACTCTCGTAATAATTAGCAAAAAGATTTTCAGCATCGCTTGAAATCGTTACCTCTCCATTCGGCACAGATTCAGCCCATATCCTAATATCATTGATAGCTTCTATTAGCTCATCGCGTTTGTTTGGGTTCACTTTTGCCGGATTGGGTTTAGGTTCTTTGGGTAGTCCAAAGAAATATGTCCAGCGATTTGCAAATCCACCATAGATATCGCGCTCCGTCAATGCCTTCTGTAGCCAGGCTTGTGTGGTGCCAGCTATGATAGAAACGAATGGCTCCTTACAATCCGCAGCATCCTTTTGGTGGATAGGTGGATTGACTCGATCCGGGCAATCGTATAACTCGGTTAGGGCGGGAATTATGTTGCTCAAAGATTCCTGCTTTGCTTTGGCAAGTAATGATAGTAACTCCGGAACCCAGATCATTCTGACTTTACGATCCCCGGATAATTCATCGAGCAGCCCTTCATAGCTTCTAATTCCCCGAATAATGCGGAAAAGTGGATTTGGTTCCCCATCGGATTCTGCATGTAATCTGGAGAGAATATCGCTACCCCGATTTAACGTCGTGTCCTTTCTCGTAAGCCCGGTGCGCCCAACAAGGCACGTATAAAAATTTAAGTATAGCTTGGATGCGTGATAAACGTGCAATCGACGCCCTATTGTGCATCCCAGGACCTGACAGAACGTCGCAAAATGGAAATTGTCAGAAGCTTCAGTAGTATCGCCAACTAGCGACCTGTAATCTTGAAATAATCCCTTCCAAGCAACCTCTGGTATTTCTAAAGTGTTCATCTTATCTACTCACCAATAGGGTCGCTGCTTGTTTGAAGTCAATATTCTCAACAGCCATGATAAAGTCGAACACATCTCCACCCCGGTTACAACCAAAACACCACCAGCGCTGGTCTTCTGGGTAAACAGTGAGGCTAGGGTGGCGGTCATCGTGAATCGGGCAACAGCCGAGGAAATTTCGGCCCGACTTACGCAATCTGGTGTATTGCTCAATAAAGGTAACTATATCTATATTGTTCTTTATATCTTCTACTTTAATTCTGGGAGTTGGAGAACCCATAGGTTTTTCTCTTTGCTTGCACCATTTCCTCAGTTCGATAGCCAGATTAACGGCCTCAATATACTCATCGTAATAGCCCATTAAATCCTCTTGGCAGAATAACAAAGCCTTAGCTCGGTTAACATTAGCTCTGTGCAGCTCGTGCCTTAGCTGTAGGATAGTGAATCGTGCTGCCAAGTGTTCGATGTCCCCGGCAGTGAAAATCACTGGGCTTTTCCTGTTAGTGGTCAGTATTCCCATAACAGTTTACCCTCTAATCGGCTTTACTACCGGCTTCAAGCAACATTTTCTCCAGGGCTACGCGGGGGATGAGGATTCGCTTACCAATACGGATATGGGGAATTTCGCCGGTGTGTATTGCTTCATAAGCCGTCGGACGGCTAATTCCTAGATATTCAGCCGCCTCTTCGACTGTTAAGACTGGTCTTTCTTCCATAACTGCCACCTCTCTAAATAATTTACCTTGTTGGTTATTGACAATTGGTTATATTTAGTATATTATAATTATCAGAATAGTCAATGACTTTAGTATAGAATCAACATAACTATAATATAGAATATTCATGTCTACAAGCATAGAATTTAGGAGTACTAAGAATGATAACAAATAAAAGGCGTAAGGATACCCGGACATTAATTAAAGAGATATTTATTGAGCACCCCGACTGGAACGCTAGACAAATATATGACCGCTACCTCATATTGATTGGCGATGCTAACAACGCTGTGACTTTAAATGCTGTCCAAAAACACATAGAATACTTAAAAGATATTAATAAACAATGGCAAGAGAAGGGCTTAGATAACCTTTGGCACCTAGGACTTATGGAGAAATACCCCGCTATCATTCCAGAAGCTGTATTGCATATTCTCGCTGTCCAAGCCTGGGCAAAACGTACCCAGCATGAAGCTGTTACTGTAGGGCAAGCTATATGGATTTCTAGGCTGTATACCTGTATTAGCAACACAGAATTAACGGGCAAAAGGAAAGAACGGGATGCAGCTCTACGTTGGCTCTGGCATTGGTCGCGAGCATATGCGATAGAGGAAAAATTAAGCTTTATAGCCAAAATCCCCCCTGATACTACCAATCTGGATACCGCCCTGTCTGATTTTGCTGGCATAGAAGTATTCCCTGATTATGCTTACTTTATAGGCACAAAAGATGGCAAAATGATTGATGGTCCTGGATTATGGGCAAAAATTCAGAAAGATACTTTAGAATATCGAAAAGGTGAAAAGGAGGCTGAAAATGAGGGGACACATAGTAAAGAGATCAAAGAATAAGGGCACGTGGTCAATCGTTATCGAACTAGACAGGGATTCAACCACCGGAAAGCGTCGCCAGAAGTGGTTTACTCTCCAAGGCAGCCATAAAGATGCCAAGAAAAAGCTGACCGAGCTCTTACACCAGTTAGATACTGGTAGCTATATTGAACCATCTAAAACTACAATGGCAGAATACCTTGAATACTGGCTGGCAGAATATGTAAAGCCAAATCTATCACCCAAAGGATATGAACGATACGAAAGCATATCAAGAGTACACCTTATACCAGCGATAGGGAATATTGCACTTACGCAATTGAAGCCAGAACATCTGCAAAAACTCTATGCAGCTAAAATAAAAGCTGGATTACAGCCCCGGACAGTTCGTTATCACCATGTGGTACTGCATAAAGCAATTGCTATTGCCATGAAGTGGGGAATGGGGACTCGCAACGTTGCCGATAGTGTGGATATTCCCCGCTCTTCTGAAGCCGATATGCAGACGTGGAATGAGAATGAACTAGCCCAATTCTTGGAGGCCTCAAAAGATAGCCAGTATTACGAACTATATTACCTTGCCCTATTTACTGGTATGAGGCGATCTGAACTATTAGCGTTAAGGTGGTGTGATATCGACTTTGTCTATAGCCAGATATACGTTAATCGCGGCCTCCACCACCTGAAAGACGGTAGCTATGTCTTCACACAGCCAAAATCGGCCCGGAGCCGCCGGACTATCGCCCTGTCTCCATCGGCTATCAGTGTTCTACGGCAATACTACGATAAAAGGCAGATGGATGCCGCCATGCTGGGCATATCGCTTACTGATAATGACCTTGTATTCAGTACGGTTGAAGGCAAACCACTCCGTCCAAATACAGTAACCAGGGCATGGAAGAATATGGCTAACAGGGCTGGTATCAAGGTTATCCGGCTCCATGATGCACGTCATACCCACGCTAGTCTTATGCTCAAACAGGGAATACATCCCAAGATAGTCCAGGAGAGGCTGGGCCATGCCAGTATTCAGATAACTCTAGACACCTATAGCCATGTGGCCCCAGGGCTTCAAGAGGCCGCTGCTAAGAGTTTTGATGCCCTTGTAAAAATCCCCGTTAGCAAACGGTTAGCAAAATTGGCAACTTAACAAAGATTCTGATAGAATTTAGCTTCAGGAGAGGTGTCCGAGTGGTTCATGGTGCCGCTCTCGAAAAGCGGTCTCCGCGAAAGCGGGGCGTGGGTTCGAATCCCACCCTCTCCGCCGCTATAATGCACCATGGAGAGGTGCTGGAGTGGACTA
>DUEX01000051.1 GCA_011170325.1 Dehalococcoidia bacterium
TCATGCCACCACGATAGAATGCTACCAGCCAGTGCAGCTGCTGTAAGTAGAGCAAGTATAAGGCCCTGTATATCAGCTGAAACTACTTCCCAGCCTTCAGTTAGAAATTCAGCAACACCTGATACAAGATAAGCAATTAGAGAGAATGCCGCTACTACCAGACTGAGTATTCGCCCTGACCATCTCAATCTTTTAGCTACACGTTGCTGTTTATTCTCTGACATTAATTGCCTGCTTTTATGAGGCTGAAGTTCCCCATATAAATTTGTGTGGCTATGCTAGCATCGTTTCTCGCTAGCTGTCAAGAAAATAAGTAGATATGCAACGGCGCTGCAGATGATTACAATGCAAAGGACATAGAAGGTCATTAAACAGAATGCTCGATTGTTTGCTAACGTCTGAAACCAACGAAACGCTAAAGACTACTAGCGTGAGAAGAATGGCTCATCAAGGTCGCCGTTGTTGGAGTATCCTCGTGTTTCCCAGAAACCGCGATAACTCTCATCATCTGAGAACTCTATTTTGGTGATCCATTTAATCCACTTATAACCCCACTTACTTTCAGCTACGAGTTCGAAGGGAAACCCTCTCTCTGGCGGTAGAGTAACATCGTTCATCTTGTGAGCCATAATTATGTTGTTCGTCATGATGTAGTCCAGAGGTAAAGAAGTCGTGAAGCCGTCGTAGGCGTGGAATATGACTACTTTCGCATCCAGTGTGGGATGCGCTTCCTCAAGCAGGTCTTTGACCAGTACCCCTTCCCATAGAATATCCACGCTCCATCCTTCAACGCAATTCAGCGTTACGACTTTCTTATAGTGTTGCTGGTCGTTTACAACTTCATCGTAACTATAGCTTTGAGGCTTTTCGACAAGGCCGATAACCTCAAGACGATATTTTTCTTTCTCTATGTATTGCGGGCCTTTAATGGAATTCTCTAAAAAGTCGTTTATCGATGAAAGATTTTCACCTTGATATTCTCTGATTTCTACTGGTGCCAGTTCCTCTGGTTTATTCACGGCTACATCCACCTCACAAGCACAGTTTGGTATTAAAATCGCCGATACAACAACGGACAGGATTATGGCACCAACGGCTAATTTTTTCCATATATTCACTTTATCTTACACACTGACAACTTTGGTTACCTCGGGTACCTTCTCTTTCAATATCCGCTCTATTCCCATTTTTAAAGTCATGGCTGACATCGGGCAGCCGTTACAGGCACCTATCAATCTCAGATGAACTACACCGTCTTTAATATCTACTAGCTCAACATCACCACCATCTGCCTGCAGGGCAGGTCTTATTTGCTCCAGAACTGCTTGTACATCCTCACGCATAGCACTTGCCCCCTTCTGTCTGATTTATCATTCCTACCTGGACAATGATATTCTAGACCATCATAGAGTGTTTGTATGCGACTTTTGTCTCATATAGATCTTTAGGACTTTCGCTTTGGAGTTATGCTATTTTTACAAGTTTGGCAGTTTGACATATTCATTAAGAAAATTCTATGCTGTGGTCAGTTTATGCAAGGATAGCAATTTATATCTTAATTATCACTTCATTGAAAATGGTTAGAATAAGTTGCTTTTTCAAAGGCCTATACGAATTGAAAATGTAGGAGGTAAAAATTTTGGCTGAAGAATTTAAAAATTTGTTCTCACCACTCAAACTGGGTACCATAACAACTCGGAATAGGATTTATAGTAGTGCTCACCACCCTCTATATGTAGATATGTTTGGCCTTCCTGGTGACAGGATGCTCAACTACTGGGCAGCCAAAGCTAAGGGGGGTGTCGGTACCATTGGAACATATCTTGCTCCGATTCATCCTGACCCGAGACGTGATACCTTCCGGCGCCCCGGAATAAATGACGCCTTTAAAAAAGCCGCCGATGCTGTACATGAGTATGGCGCAAAACTAATTTGCCAGCTTGCTAATTCGGGAGCACAGGCAGGCGGATACGGCCAGGTAGCACCTTGGGCACCTTCTTCTGTGTTAACTCATGCTGGGGATATGCAGCTTTATCTACCGCACGAAATGACCAGGGAAGAGATACAGAGTTTCATCCCTGCATTTGCCCATGCTGCAACTGTGGCTAGGGAAGCCGGGCTCGATGGTGTGGAAATCCACGGTGCCCATGGATACCTTTTTACCGAATTCATGTCGCCCGATCACAATAGACGAACCGACGAGTATGGGGGTACCATAGAGAAGCGGCTCAGGTTCCCAATCGACGTCATAGAAGCAGTGAGGAAAGCTGTCGGAGACGATTTCCCGGTGGGTATGAGAATAAGTGCCGATGAGTTTGTCTACGGAGGCTATACGCTTGATGAAATGCTAGTAATGGCTCCCGTGCTGGTAAAAGCTGGATTAGATTGGTTGAATGTGAGTACAGGCACCTACGCTTCACCTTCCAGCGCTATTGAACCGATGTATTATCCTCTCAATTCCTTTGTCTATTGCGCTGCAGCCGTCAAACAGGTCGTAGATGTACCAGTTTTCGCTAGGGGGAGAATACAGGACCCGATTCAGGCGGAGCAGATCATTGCCAACGGACAGGCAGATGGGGTCAGTATGGTTAGAGCTATTGTCGCCGACCCCGAATTTGCCAACAAAGCCAGAGAGGGCAGATTGGACGAGATATGTAAGTGTCTTGCCTGTAACGAGGGATGCTGGGGTAATCTGGCACGTACTAGGCTAATGATACCAGGATTTGGGGGAATGAGCTGTACTATGAATCCAGCGGTTGGAATGGAAGGTCAGCCTGGCTGGGGTGAGTTGATGCCAGCGGCAGTTAAAAAACGGGTAATGATAATCGGTGGTGGCCCAGCAGGACTGGAAACAGCCCGAGTGGCTGCCCTTAGAGGGCACGCCGTGTCTATATATGATAAAGGACCGGAACTAGGAGGACAGACCTTGATAGCTGCTAAAGCTCCAGGAAGAGACGGATATCTGGACCTGCCTCGCTATTATACTTTCCAGATGAAAATGCTTAATGTAGATGTCCATTTGGACACTGAAGTAACACCTGATATGGTAATAGAGCAAGACCCGGATGCAGTGGTAGTCGCTACCGGCTCCGTTCCCTTCATTCCCGACATACCGGGTATAGATGGTAACAATGTGGTCAACGTGTGGCAGGTGTTAAATGAAGAGGTAAAGGTTGGTGATAATGTTGTTATAATCGGTGATGACGAGGATATACAGTCGATGAGCACCGCTGACTTTCTTGCTGAACGTGGGAAGAACGTGGAGATACTCACTTGGGGTCGTTTCTGTGGCTCCAAGCTCGAGCCCATGACATTCCATACCATTTATCAACGGGTTCTTGGGAAAGGTGTTGTCCTTACTCCTCACACAAGGGTCAAGGAAATATCTAGTAAAACCGTAGTAACATTTAACTACTACACTGATGAAGAA
>DUEX01000052.1 GCA_011170325.1 Dehalococcoidia bacterium
GAGCGATGCCCCGGACCAGTATTTGATGACCCTTCACTTAGGGGAATTGGAAGGTTCCTGTCTCTCGCCGATTCTGTGTCCCTAATAATCGAGCGGTTTGATGAAGATGTCTTCTATACCAAATTCTTAATAGCTTGGCGTGGCGAGTCTTACCAAATTGATTGCCCATGTGCGTGGGCACTTGCTCTTGGCGTTAGAGCTGGGGCACGTATCTTTGCGGAGGAGACGGTCCTGCACCAAACTGGAATTAGTGTTGCCACATAAGGTAGGATTAGTCCTCTTCCATTGATAAGCTAGATGGCTCCAAGTAAAGGTGCTAAGGTCACTAAAAGATGAAGTGATTAGCTAAAGTACTACTAGGCGCTACTTTAGCATGATCCGAGCGTCCGCTATCCAGTAACCTTGTCCAAGGGGCAACACTTTAACGGGGTTGAAGTCTAGGTCGGCGATTTGAGGCATATCCTCTATCATTGCAGAGAGTCTTAACAGCAGATCCTCAATAGCCTTAGTATCACTAGTAGGGAATCCTCGATAGCCCTCAAATAACCTGGCCATCTTTATCGATTGCATAATTTCGTGAGCATCTAAATCAGTGAGTGGATGCAATCTGATAGCTGTATCCTTAATCAGCTCAGCATATACACCCCCCAGTCCAAACATGATGAGTGGGCCAAACTGAGGGTCATATGTCATACCCACAATAGCCTCTATTCCTTCTTTTACCATCTGCTGAATTATAACACCCTCCATCTCATCTTTACGCCCGATTCTGGTTACTATCCGTTCAATATTGTCAAAGGCTTTCTCCACACCTTCTACCGAGTCTACGTTAAGTATTACACCACCAACTTCTGTCTTGTGAACGATGGTGGTTGAAGCGAGTTTTACAGCAACCGGGAAGCCTATGTGCTTTGCAGCTGAAACCGCCTCAGCCGCCGTTTTAGCTGTAATCGTTTCAACCATGCGTATTCCGTAGCATTTGAGTAGCCCTATTATCTCTTGTGCAGAAAGCCAAATTGGTCTCTGTGTCCGGCTTCTCAATACCGATTCTACAATCTCACGTGCCTTTGCTGGCCTAGTACCTAGAATTACTGGAACAGCTCCCTTAGGTTTGGTCTTTAACTCGGCGTACTCTATAGCTCTCGCCAGAGCTGATACTGCTTCTTCAGGAAAGGCGTAACAAGGCACATATCTTCCAGCCGCCCCGATCCTTGCTTGAAGACCTCTTCGCCCTAAGAAACAGGCTAGCAATGGTTTTCTATGTCGCCAGAAAACAGATGCCACACGTTGCAGAGCATTCTCAATGGCCTTCGGGTCGATAACTACTGGTGGAACAAAGATGGCTAGAACGGCGTCGTTTTCTGGATCACTAGCAAGAATTCTCAGTATGTTCTCAAACTCTCCAGCACTGACACCAGCAGTAGTGTCGAGGGGATTGTTGAGCGAGACCTTGCGTTTGATTGCTGATCCCAACCTTTCTACTGTTGCTTGCGACAATGGATTTAGTTTCAAACCATTTTGCTCAGCGGCATCAGCAGCAATGATACCAGGTCCGCCACCATTGGTGACTATTACGAGCCTCTTACCTCCCGGTAGTGGTTGGTTAGAGAGCAGAGCAGCAACCTCAAAAAGCTCCTCCATGGTATTAACCCTAACTATACCAGCATGGCGGAATAGCACATCTGTAGCCGCCTCCGAAGTCGCTATAGCCCCAGTGTGGGAAGCTGCTGCACGTATACCTGCTTGTGTAGTTCCGCTTTTTACTACCACAATCGGCTTCTTTCTTGAGACCCTGCGGGCGATACGCGCGAACTTTTCGGGGCTACCAAACGACTCTATATAGAGCAGTATGACCTTGGTTGCCGGGTCCTTTTCCCAATACTGCAGAAGGTCACTGGGAGAAATGTCAACTCTGTTGCCAAAGCTTACAAAACTGGAAATGCCCATATTGAGATCCCTGGCATACTCTAGAATAGCCAGTCCCATGGCACCGCTCTGAGAGAGAAAGGCAACATTGCCTCTTGGAGGATATACGGGCGAAAATGTTGCGTTCAAACTGATACCTGGGTCCGTATTAATGACGCCCATACAGTTCGGTCCTAACACTCTCATTCCATGACCAAGACTGATTTCCCTAAGCTCCCTTTCGCGTGCCATGCCCTCTGGCCCTATCTCCTTGAATCCATCTGAGATGACGATTAATGCCCGAACCCCCTTTCGGCCACAATCGTGGGATACCTTGGCTACTATGGGCGCCGGCACAGCGATAATTGCAAGCTCAACTTTGTCTGGTATGTCCAGTACCGATGCGTGGGTCTTCACCCCGAGTACCGCATCTGCATTTGGGTTTACAGGGTAGATTGTGCCCGAAAAACCGAACTGAAGAATGCAGCGAAAAAGTACATTACCGATTGAATTTGGGTCACGAGAAGCACCAATTACAGCTACCGAGCGGGGTGAGAGGATGTACTGAAGCGAAGCGATGGTAGAACTAGACTCTCTCTCCTCATCTTTCTTTATGACTCGCCTCGTCTTGGCAATGGGAAAGATGACATGATGCACTCCTGACTCCACACTGCTGGCAATGTGAAAGCCGTAATCTCTGAAAAAAGCTAGCTGATTCTCTTCCGCAATAACATCTGTTTCGAACATATCAATACCCTTGTCACGGGCAATGTTAGCTAGCCATCCCAGAAGCCTGGTAGCAATACCCTTACCTTGATGTGCATCCTCAGTTATAAAAGTTACTTCTGCTGAACGATGATCGGGAAGCCGATAGTACCTCCCGATGCCTACTATGGCCCTATGCTCATCCTTCATTAACTCAGCAACAAGAGCAAGGGTGTTGTTGTAGTCTACACTGCAGGCTCGAACTGCATCCTCGTCTCCTAGATAGGGCATATGTTGGAAGTGTAAATATTTTGTGCGGGGGTTGAGACGACCAATAAAATCCAACCACAATTGGGTATCTTCTCTCTTGATTGGCCTGAGCAGTATACTTGAACCATCTTTCAACACTGCGTCGGTTTCATAATGTATTGGGTATGAATTTGTCTCAATATTCATTTGCGCCACCCAAGAGCAACATTCGATAACATGAATCTGATTAGTATTATGACACATAACTCCATAGGCTTTAAAGTTAATGATGAGTAATACCTAAGGTTGTTTATCATCGAAACTAATCAAGCAAATGTAACCTTCGTGCTGAATTGACCTGCCGACCAAATTACAAAGACCACGTCTGGAGCTATGATTTTGTGATTGCGAGGACATCTGATGGTAGGCCATTTAGGATACTCACCATTCTTGATGAATATACCAGGGAGTCTTTGGCCATATTTGTTAACCATCGCATCAGCTGACAGGACGTCATCGATCAGCTGTTTCATCTGTTCGTTTTCAGAGGGTCCCGGAGCACATAAGATCGGATAATGATTCTGAGTTTACATCGAAGGCGATTCACGATTGGCTGAATCGTCTTGGGGTGAAGACCTTGTTCATCGAACCGGGAAGTCTCTGGGAGAACGGCTATATAGAATCATTCAACGGGAAACTGAGGGACGAGCTGCTCAACCGGGAGATATTCACGACGTTAACTGAAGCGAAAATATTGATTAAGGAATGGCGGAGGGAGTACAATCAGATTCGACTACATAGTTCGTTACGCTATCGACCACCTGCTCCAGTTTTGTTAGCCTATTATTCTATAGTCCTCGAACTAGCTC
>DUEX01000053.1 GCA_011170325.1 Dehalococcoidia bacterium
CTCACCCGGCTTGGTCACCTGCTCACAGATAGCCACCTTATAACCCCTATTGATAAGTCGGGCCAGATAGTTATCCAGGGCATGATAGGGGATGCCAGCCATAGGCACCCGATACCCCTTACCCATCTCTCTGGAGGTCAGGACAATATCCAGCTCCCGAGAGGCAAGCTTGGCATCGTCGTCAAAGGTCTCATAGAAATCGCCAAGGCGGAAGAGGACAATAGCCTGGGGATACTTCCGCTTTATCCTGAGGTACTGCTGCCGGATAGGGGTTGAACCCTCTTTCATCTTAAGCCTATTCTACTAGAATTTTGGACTAAAAAGAAGAGGGCATTTATGAAGTTATTTAATAGTCAAGCTCCTATGGGCGGGTGGGTGGGAAAAACAGATTGATAAATAACCTCGGTTTATCTACCTCACCCCCTTAATCCCCCTCTCCTTCAAAGGAGAGGGGGAGATAATATAAAAGAGGGGCTCCGCCCCTCTTAGACTCCCCGATGAACGTATCACATAGAGTGATTTTGAGGCTGTGGTATAATATGTTAAGTAATATTTCTCAACTAGTAGTAGCCGAGGGGTTTCAAGTGGTTTGGAACGAAGGATTAGATGAAGAGTGCATTCCAGTAGTTGAATATGAGGGGAGTTACAGCTGTGTCATCGCAGGCGCTGGCACAGGAAAGTCTTTTGCGTTGAAGAGGAAGATTGCGCGGTTACTAGAGCAAGGAGAACCACCTAGTTCCTTACTAGTTGTCACCTTTACACGGACTGCAGCGAGAGACCTAAAAAATGACCTAGAGGAACTAGGGGTTGAAGGCTGTGACATAGTACGGGCCTGCACATTACATTCTCTCTGCCTCTGGATACTAAGCAGACATGAGGTATTTAGGGTGATGGAACGGAAAACAAGGACCTTATTGGGGCATGAAATAGATTACTTGATAGCAGACTTGTCAGTGCGGCTTGAACGAAAAATAAAAATCCTTAGGGAACAGCTCCATGCATTTACATCTGCATGGGCGAGGTTGTTAAACGAAGAGCCGGGGTGGCCCCATAGTGATGAAGATAGAGAATTTGATAATGAGTTGATTTCGTGGCTTCGTTTTCACAAAGCTATGTTAGTTGGAGAGTTAGTGCCCTTGACAATAGAATATTTACGAAACAACCCGACAAGCCCTGAACGAAGCCTATATAAACACATGACTGTGGATGAATATCAAGATTTAAACAAAGCAGAGCAACGACTGATTAGATTGTTGTCCGAATATAAAATACCAGAAAACAGAACTCTGACCGTTGCTGGTGATGATGACCAGTCAATTTTTGTTACCTTAAAGTATGCACATCCTGAAGGCATTACAAACTTCAAGGAAGAATACCCCGGAACTTTTGAAACAACATTGGTAACATGTAAGAGGTGTCCACGACGAGTTATAGAGTTGGCAAATGTGTTTCTCAAATCGACCAAGCGGAAAGAGAAACCTAAACTGCTACAACCAGCCCCAAACGCCATTAAGGGGGAAGTTGCCATACTTCAATGGCGAACGCCCAATGATGAAGCTAGTGGAGTTGCCACGATTATAGCAAAGAAAATATCCGCTGGTGAGGTTAAACCTGGAGAAATCATCGTGTTAACACCGAGAAAACAAATAGGATATGCAATTAAGAATAATCTGATTGATAGAGGCATTGGAGCACAGACATGTTTTAGTGAAGCAGTGCTATATAGTAAGCAGGCGCAGGAAGGTTATGCTTATCTGAACTTGCTACATGAACGCAATGATGCAGTGTCACTGCGTGTCTTATTAGGAATCTATGCTGCCGACAAACGGAGAAAGTCTTACGAGAAGATTAGAAGGCATTGTTTTGAATCTGGGGATGCCGTTATAGAAACGTTGTCAAAGCTGAAATCTGGGGAGTTGCATATCCCTTCAACTGATCATTTAGTTGCACCCTATCAAATCATTTGCCAAAGATTACAGTACCTATCTACTCTAACAGTGCCAGAAGTCATTGAGCAATTGTTTCCAGATGGAGTCGATGAAGTTGCCGAGATAAGGAAATTGGTAATGACAGCAATGGAAGGGGCTGGAGACATCCATGAATTATATGACATGGTAAACAGAGAAATAACCCAACCAGAATTGCCGAAAACTAGCGATAGTATTCTGATTCTGACACTACAGAAAGCCAAAGGACTGACAGCTAAAATGGTAGTGTTTGTAAATTGCCTTGAAGGATGTATTCCATATGTAGGTAGATATGATAGTAAAGAGGAACAAGAGAAAGCGTTAGCTGAGCAGGAAAGGTTATTCTTCGTGGCTCTAACAAGAACAACGAATATATTATTGCTTTCCAGTACTGGTATTATGAGAAGAGGTGATGCGGCGAGGATGAAAGTCAGGGCTAGTGCACGACGGTATTGGCCAGAAACTGAAGCTAGCCGCTTTATTGATATGTTAGGGCCTAATGCTCCTTCTCCTCAGCCTGGAGATGATTATATACGACACGTGTGACCTCCTCATTTACCCCGTGTTCGCCCTCAAATACTTGTCTATGGGGGCGGGGGTAGTTACAGCTTGCCTAGTTCATCCAGTATCTTGACCACCCGCAACGACTCACCAATCCCGGTGGTACCACTAATGGCCATCTCCACCGAGATGGTCTCTAATAACTCATCCTTGGTGGCACCAAGGTCTAATGCCTTCATAGTGTGGTGGAGAATACAATTGGTGCATCCCGCCCGGAGGGCTATACCCAGGGCTATCAACCGCTTTACCTTATGACTGAGTGCCCCGTCCCGATACACCCCATCAGTCACCGCCGCTTCTTTAGTCGTCAAATCGGGCAGGGCTTGCCTGAGCTTATCAACCAGCTTGACCCGCTCAGCTTCAAGTTCTAATTGGCTTTCCATAGTCGTAACCTCCTTACTCACGCTATATTGTCCTAAGACACCAGTCTATAGAGGCGGCACCGGTAACCACACTGCCCGAGAAAGCTTATTATTACTTTCCCTCC
>DUEX01000054.1 GCA_011170325.1 Dehalococcoidia bacterium
AGGTGGCTGCAAAGTTAGGAGGCCGTGAGTCAGACTACGGAGATGTGTCTGTGACTATAAATGCTTTCGACCATGTGCCCATAACATTAGTGTTATGGAGAGGTGATGAGGAGCTTGCTCCTAATGGCAATATATTGTTTGATGCCAGTATTTCTGATTATCTTCCCACTGAAGATGTAACTGTGCTTACTGAAACTCTTGTCTGGAAGTTAGTTAGAGACATTCCCTCTACTTAACTTACTAACCACAGTACTTCCTCGAAATAACACAAAGCAAAGGGCTGAAAGATGGTGGAGGGAGTTGCTGAACAATCACCGTAGGCTATATTTGCGTTAGTGTCCCTATGTGTGATATAGTCGAGGCTTTGAGCCACTTTTGGGAAATTAGTTGGGCGGATATTTTGAAGACGCCTATTTCAAGGCTGTCTCAAGAGAGACGGTAAATAACAGGTGCGAAATGGCAAATCCTTCAGGGGCGCAAGGTACTCAGGCGCTTTTGGCAGAGCGGGGGACGACCGTTGAGGAACGCCTGAATGAAATTCTGTTCCTCTACGAAGGAAGGGAAGATGAGCTTATCCCTATTTTGCAGCAAGTTCAGCAGGTTTTTGGTTATCTACCAGAACCGGCTTTGAAAAAGATAGCTAAATTCCTCAAGCTACCTGCAAGCACCGTCTTTGGAGTGGGTACATTCTATGCCCAGTTCAAGCTTGTCCCTTCAGGTAGAAATATCATTAAAGTTTGTCGTGGAACTGCCTGTCATGTGCGTGGTGCAACAAACATTCTTGGCGAAGTGAAGAGACAATTTGGTATTGGTCCTGGGGAGAGCACTCCAGACCTCGAATACTCACTGGAGGCTATAGCTTGTTTTGGCTCGTGTGCACTCGCCCCGGTGGTGGTTATTGGACACAATGTGTATGGCAGGATGACGCCGGCTCGGGTGAAGGAGGTTTTGGGTAATATTGGCGGTGAGAAATGAGCTTTGCTGACATCCAGAAACGGGCAATAGCTGAATGGGACGCGCTGCGACACGGCCCAACCCCTGGTATTTTAGTAGGCGCTGGTACTTGTGGTAGAGCTGCTGGTGCCGAGGCAGTGCTTGCTGAAATTGATAGGGAACTGACGCAGCGAAATATTGATGCCATTGTTATGCAGGTAGGCTGTGTTGGGCTATGCTATGCCGAGCCTTTGGTGGATATAATCAAGCCAGGGCGTCCTCGTATTTGCTATGGGAATGTTACTCCTGAAATTGTGGCGCAACTGATTGAAGACTACTTGGTCAAAGGTAATCCCCGGTCTGACCTAGCCCTGGGCACGATTGGACATGGCGTTGTAGATGGGATACCTAATCTCTTTGAGCTACCGATGCTTAAATCACAGGTGCGCATAGTCCTACACAACTGTGGCTTTATTGACCCAACAAACATTAACCACTATATTGCTTGCGGTGGCTACAGTGGCTTAGTTAAAGCACTGGATATGAAGCCAGAACAGATTATTGAGGAGATTAAGAGGTCTGGTTTGCGTGGTAGGGGAGGGGCTGGCTTCCCCACCGGACAGAAATGGGAGTTTTGCCGTAAATCAACTGGCAAGGAGAAATACATTATTTGCAACGCTGATGAAGGTGACCCTGGAGCTTTTATGAATCGCTCTCTTCTTGAAGGTGATCCCCATTCAGTGTTGGAAGGGATGCTTATCGGTGCTCGTGCTATCGGAGCCAAGGTAGGTTATATCTACTGCCGAGCAGAGTATCCCCTAGCCTTGGAACGGCTCAGGATAGCTTTAAAGAAACTGGAGGAATATGGACTCATTGGCGATAATATTCTGGACTCCGATTTTAGTTTCCATCTCAAGATAAAGGAGGGAGCAGGAGCATTTGTCTGTGGGGAGGAAACGGCACTGATGGCTTCTATCGAGGGAAAGAGAGGGATGCCGCGCTCCCGGCCTCCTTTCCCAGCTGTTTCAGGGTTGTGGGGCAAACCTACTAACATCAATAACGTAGAGACTTGGGCAAGTGTCGCCATCATAATGCAGAAAGGAGCTGATTGGTATGCTAACTACGGCACGGAAGGAAGCAAAGGGACAAAAACCTTTTCATTGGCGGGCAAGGTAGAGCGCACCGGACTTATTGAGGTTCCCTTCGGCATGACTATGCGCCAGATTATTTGCGAAATCGGTGGCGGCATCTTGGCAGGGAAGCGCTTCAAGGCAGTGCAAACTGGTGGGCCTTCGGGAGGTTGTTTGCCATCAGATTTTCTTGATACTCCAATAGACTATGATTCTCTGACCTCAGCCGGCTCGATTATGGGTTCTGGCGGTATTGTAGTAATGGATGAAGACACCTGCATGGTTGACGTAGCACGATTCTTTCTATCTTTTGTACAACTTGAGTCCTGCGGTAAATGCATACCATGTCGCTGGGGTACTAAGCAGATGCTCGACATACTGGAGGATATAACCAACGGAAGAGGCAAGACCGTGGATATTGAATTGCTTCAGGAATTAGCACAATCGGTCAAAGATAGTTCCTTATGTGGTTTAGGGCAAACTGCTCCTAACCCGGTGCTTACCAGTATCCACTACTTCCGTGATGAATATAAAGCACATATAGAGGAAAAGCGATGTCCGGCATTAGTTTGTAACGCTCTTATAGCATACTACATTGATCCTGAAAAATGCCAAGGTTGTATGATTTGCCTCCGCGCTTGTTCTGCTGGGGCTATTAAGGGCGGTAAGAGAGTTGTGCACGTCATTGACCAAGATAAGTGCACCAAATGTGGTACCTGTATGAATGTTTGTCCACCCCGCTTTAGTGCAGTAATAAAGACTTCCGGCGAGAAACCTGCAATTCCAGAAGAACCTGTACCAATAGGTTTCGCAGGTAACACTGGTGCCGGTTAACAATGAGTACATCTGTTCCAAATAAATTCAAGGAAATGGAAGAAGATATCGTCAGGCTGACTATTAATGATCGCCAGGTCATAGCGAAAAAGGGAGCCACTGTGCTTGAAGCCGCACTGAATGCTGGCATTTACATTCCCACACTTTGTTATGACCCTGACCTTAAGCCTTATGGGGGTTGTCGCCTCTGCGTAGTTGAAATAGAGGGGATGTCGGGCTTGGTTAGCTCATGCACTACACCTGCAGCTGACGGTATGGCGGTACAGACTGATACGCCAAGTATAAATCGAACTCGCCGAATCACTGTGGAACTTATTATCGCCAATCATCACGGCGATTGCCTTGCCTGTGCCAAGAGCCAGGACTGTGAACTACTTAAGATTGCTCGGTATCTGGGTATAGAAGAGGATCGTGTTGAGCGACTTCGAAAAGGTACTCAGGTGTTTTCCGTGGACAAGAGCCATCCGGCATTTATTCGTGACTTGAATAAGTGTATCCTCTGCGCCAAATG
>DUEX01000055.1 GCA_011170325.1 Dehalococcoidia bacterium
GCTATACAGGCATCGCCGACATAGGTGGGTGAGAACTTGAGGTCAAGTACGTCAGCTCCCCCGATTATAGCTGGAAGCCCCTGGTTTGTCCAGGTACCAAAACCGCTGGACTTTACTACCCAGACCTGACCACCACCAGCAGCCAGACCGGTTCGGGTGCCGACAGCGATGTCACGCACGCCCCCATAGTCCATGGAGATGTCAATGCAGGAGATGTTGCCAACTGCTCCCGCTGTTTGGAAAGCAGTGGTCGTAAATGAGGCGCCGCCGTTGTCGGTGTAGAACACCTTGTTAATATTTAGTGGTACACCGGCGGTGACGTTACCTACGGCGACGGCCCAAACCATGGAGTCATCAGGAGCCATAGCCATCCAGTACACATCATCACCTGCCTGCCATCCTGGCGTTGCCACTAGATGGGTCTGGCGAGTACCTGTCCAGGTCATGCCGCCATTGAATGATGCCCGCAGAAAGCTAACCCATGGTGTGGCGTTTTCAGCCACCGCGGCAATCATGGTATTGCCATTAACCGCCCAGTCAATGATCTCGGAGAACCGCAATACATCACGCTTGCCACGAACCCCTGGCGTACCGACTGTAGTCCACCAGCAGACTTCGGCATCGACCGGCTCTGGGGTAGCCAGGTTGGCTGGCACCACCAAGCTTGCCACCAGCATCAAGATGGCTAAGGCTCCAAGCATACTTGGATATTTTGTTTTCATTAATTCCTCCTATTTCTAAACCCGAAAAAATCTCTTCTCTCGGTAACCTTCAGCGAACTCGACCCGTTCGCCCTTGCTTATGAGACCCAAAAGAGGGAAGATTTCTACTTTTCGGTGCGTGATTTTCAGCCTCACGATTAAGGCTACTCCGCAAATTTAAGGCCTTATGCCCTGGAGTCAGGGCAAATTCAGTCTTGCCTCAGCAGGTCGAAATCCACCTCGTCTTCTATTCATTCACATCACCTCCCTTATACATTGTAAGATCTCCATGTGTCCCATCCTTGCTGATGCCCGATAGCCTTCATTCTTCGGGGGTACCGTGTCTCTGTACAGTGAGCATCACCAAGAGTGCCCGATTGCACCCCTATTACACACTTGGTGACAGATGATGCAATACTTATGTCCAGGACACACATATCCAATACTTCTTGCCACACCATCCTTAACCTCAACGAGAACCTGACCATGATCGTTCGTTGCCGTTTGAAAGATGTCTTGCGGGCATGCATCTACACATTCACCGCATCCGTCACACTTATCAGTATCTATAGTTATGTAGAATTCACCTCTACCATCGGCATACCCATAGTGAACGATCAATTATCTACCCCACACTTTATAGATTTTTCTAACAGCTCCTTGGCAAAAAGTGCTGCGCCCAAAGCCCCCACTATTTGTGGTTCAAAAGCTATGTGAGCTCTTAATCCGAGCTTTTCCTCTAACCTTTGAACCACACCTATATTCTTAGCAATTCCGCCAGCTATGGCGAATTCTTTCTCAACGCCCACTCTTTTCAGCAAGGCTAGGACCCTGTGAGATAGCGCATCACACAGCCCAGCTATGATGTCATTCTTATGGACACCACTGTGAAGAAGTGAGATAACCTCGGATTTTGCAAAAACAACGCATGTAGTACTTATGGTTGAAGGCCTTTCTACTGTCTGCAGTGAACGTTCACCCATATCCTCAAGTGGCACTTCTAACAGCCTTGCCATAACCTCCATAGACCTGCCAGCACCAGCTGCACACTTATCATTCATGGCAAAGTTTGTGACTTTTCCCCCTTCATCGCACCTTATAGCCTTGCAATCTTGGCCGCCCATGTCCAATATCGTCCTGGCAAGCGAAAATAGCGAGTTGATTCCCTTTGCATGACAAGATATCTCCGTTATGTTCCTGTTGGCAAATGGAACCAAGAGCCTTCCATATCCAGTTGATACGATGTACTCTATGCTGCCAAGTAATAGACCTGCCTTACTCAGTGTCTCATCCATCACCTTCTCGGCACTTTCAGCGCTATCGGCACCGGTCAACATAATATTCCAGCAGAGGATTTTGCCATCCTTTAGAATCACCGCTTTGGTGGTTAAAGAGCCGATATCAACCCCGGCAACTATCGTTTTCCATCACCTCGATGTTTCTTCTGCAACGAGGGCAGCACCTAAGGCCCCCATAATTTGTGGTTCCTGTGGCACAAGCAATTCTGACCCCATCCGTTGGCTCAATGCAGCGGTGAAACCAACGTTCTTGGCAACTCCGCCAGCCACGACTACATCCTTTTCAATGCCCATTTTGCTTACCATGAGGTAAACCCTCGAAGCTATTGATTTATGTATGGCGCTTAGGATGTCGACCTTGCTTATTCCACTATGAACCAGCGATATGACCTCAGATTCAGCGAAAACAGCGCAAGAGAAATTGACATTTATATCGCTATTCGATCCCATTGATAGTTTACCCATGTCCTCCAACCTTACCTCCAACATCGCTGCCATGGTTTCTAGGAATACCCCAGTCCCGGCTGCACATTTATCATTCAAATCGAACTGCGTAGCCTTTCGGTTCTCATTGCATTTTATCGTTCGGCAATTTTCGGCACCGATGTCAATCACCGTTCTCACTGAAGGAAAGAGCCAACATGCCCCCCTCACGGCACACAGAATCTCCCCAACCTGTTCATTCGAGAACGAGGCCTCCAGCTTCCCAACGCCGGTGGATATGATATAGTCCACGCTGCCAAGGGACAGACCTGCCTCTCTCAGTGCTTCACCCACCGTTTTGTTGGCAGCTTCGGCACCATGGGTACCGGTGAACATAACATGCCAGGATAAGATTTTATCGTCCTTTAGAATCACCGCTTTGGTGGTTAAAGAGCCGATATCAACCCCGGCAACTATCATTGTCCATCACCTCAGCATTCCTCTACGGGAAGTCTCTAAGCCTCCTCAGGTCTTTACCATCAGATGATGCTCTCTTTCACCATTTCCAAGAAGGCCTGAATCCTCGTCTTGATTTGTCCCGTATCCTCTTGGCTATAATCTGTTTCTATCCTATGTATTGGTATATTGCTGCGCTCTAAAACTCGCTTTATCCGCATGAACTCTATGCTATAGGTATGACAGCCACGGAGTATGTGATAGATCACTCCCTGAACCTTGAAATCTTCTACCATCTGCAGTAATCGGTTAGCCCTATTGTCGTTTGGGGTAAAACATGGACAGGTGGAAGGTAGAAGGTACCTTTCAGCTACAGCCGTGAGCATATCGTCCATAGTCCACTCATCTACCCTCACGGGGTCATAGAGACCTCGGACCCCTGAACAGAGCTCATCGCAGACGATTATTGCCCCGGCTTCCTCAACTATATTGGGGACCTTCCAGTTAGGCCATATAATAGGAGAACCAGCGAGCATCATCCTTGGCATCTCAGCATCGTAGCCCTTCCGTTTCATGGCGATATGCTCGTCAAGTTCATTGCACAGTTCCTCTGTCTTCCGGGTCCACCTTTCTATATCATCGTTGAAGAGGGCCTGGATAGCTAACATAGCATCCCTTCCCATGATAACGGGCATACTGGCCTTTCTGGCATCGTGTAGTCTACAGAAGGCCTTCTGTGCCTGAGATACAAGTTCGATTGCGGACTTCAGACTTTTTCTGGATATCTTTTGGCCACAGAATTTCTCGATTCTTTTCTTCAACTCGAAGACTTCCGCTACCCAAAAGCCTTTTGATTGAGCGGTGTCTCTTCCACGGGGCAGATCAATCATCCAGACCGGTAGGTAGTCCTCTAGAATCTCCCCCAACTTTGTCTTTGCATCGCAGGTGCTTGGGCTAATTGTGGCGTCGCAGAGTTCGAAGTATGGAGACGACTGTACTATCTTGGTGCCAAGTGAGGATTTCACAACAGGGCAAACCTCATTTGGCAGAATTTCTTCGCCAATATCAACTGTATGGTAAATACCGGAATCTAGTCTGACAGGGATAGCACCGGCGGCGTAGATTAACTCGACGGGTACGAATGTACAGAAAGTACCGATAACCCTGCCGCCAGCGTCCTTATGTGCCTGAATTTCGTCTTGACGTTTGCTGAAGAGATTTGCCGCCTCGTCAAAATAAGCCATTCCTTGTGCCCTATTTGGCATTGCCTTCATCTTATCAATACTCTCGGACATTAGTTTCAGTGAGGCGGACCCAACTGTCTCCCTAATGCTTTGCACATCTTGTGGCGACAACTCGGGAGCATATCTCTTATCCTTCATTTGTTTCATTCCAATCCCTTCTCAGGCAGTGCCGATGCCCTTTGCCACCAAGCTCTTGACTTGTAGATCGTCTGCCCAACGAAGTCCGCCTTGAGGCATCCTTCCTCAGGGCACATCTGTATACAGTGGAAACATTGAACGCACCTGGAAGAGGTTACTTCTCCCCCTTCGTCTTGCTCATATACCTCGGTAACTCCCACTGGGCAGCTCCTGGCACAAAGCCCGCATTTGGTACATTTCTGTGTGTCTTTAGTGATGGATACCATTCTAACTCCCTTGAATAGGGAGGCCAGTCCGCCCATGGGGCAGAATCGGCACCAAAAACGCCTTATCGAGAATGCTCCTGCTAGGAAGATGCCAAGCATGACCAAAGACAGCTTAGAGAAATCAAGAGCTGCCTTCGGTGGCAATATTTGAAGTCCACCCTGTAAAAGTAACCATAGGGGTTTTCCGGGGCAGACTTGGCATAGTGGGAGGTCAAGATTTCTCCTCCATTCAGCCGAGATAAAGGGTATGCTGCTAATCGAAACAACAAGCACGAGAAGGATCAGAACCGCGTATCTAAATCGAAAGGTCAAGAGGTCGTTGATAGCCGGTGCTAGTTTCAAGTAGGCTATATGTAGGTATTTGCGGGCGTAGCTGATCAGGTCTTGGATAAAGCCCAATGGGCAAGCCCAGCCGCAGAATAACCTGCCAAAGACGATGCTCATAATCGCCACCAGGACTGTAACCATGACCAAGTACTTCCAGGACTCCCACCCACCCGCCAGATAATATTCCAGTGGATACATAAAACAGTCCACGACCCCATGCTTGAAGTAGTGACAGGCCAAACCCGGGATGGCTAGCCCTGATGGTAGAAACGACATTCCTATGGCGGCTACGCCGAACAAGCCGGCATTAATCAACACAAGACACGTGAACTGGATGGTCAGTCTCAATTGACTTGCCGTCATTTCAAACCATACATATTTGATGCTCAGCTGGCTATAGGCAACCCCATGCCATGCTGGCTCCCATGAGAATGAGGATCCCTCCGCATATTCCTGACATCCATCCTCGGTAATCGGGTGTCTCGTCGCGTATTAGCCCACTGAGCCAGCCGCTCAAGCCCCCAACAAGCAGCAACGGAGACACCATCGTCCCTAGCCCGAACAGGGATGCTAACACAGCGCTTTGCAGTGGTGAAAACAAGGCTGCTGAATATAACAGCACGGCTACCAGAGGAGCGCAGGGCATAAGGCCGAGCGCAGTGCCCATTGCAAAAGCACCTACATCGATGTTGTGGGGCAAATGCCTTGATACGGGCCACAGCTTATCGCGGTCCATGTTGCCGCAGGTCAGAGAGCGTCGCTTGACAAAAATGCCTATACCGATGACTATGATGACGACGCCAAAAGCAATACCAGCGTATCTCTTCAAGTCGTAGCTGTATAAGAGGCCCCCTAGAATGCCGGCTAAACCGCCTAGCAAGGCGTAGGTAGTTATTCGGCCCAAACCAAAGATTAACGTGGCATGTATCCCTCTGACCAAACCTTTTTGAGCTCCACCTATGTAGGCGACAAGGTAAGGAGCACAAGCAAATGTGCAATACGTAAGCCCATAGGTCAAACCAAGGAAGAACGCTCCCAAATACGGATTGGTCACCGAGGGTAGAATCTGCGGCAACACCTCAAACCTCGCTCACTTGTCTCCATTCTTACCCGAGTCGAGCTCTGACCCCCACCTGATAATCACTGTCACCTTTGTCCCCACTTGGGGCAATATGCCCTCAGGGATATAGTATCGGCTACGCTCCATGTGGTAGCCTGAGTTGGCCTTATTCGTCGAAAAAAGGCTATTGGGACAGTTTACGGTGCAAGCGATACAGCCGGTACGCTCCGATTCCAGCTCCCCACGAACAACGTACGAGCCCAGAAAGACAAATGGCTCATCAATCGCGCTTAGCGGTTTTCCTGTTGTCTTGTCAAAGATAATCTGGCTCATATCTAAGGTCTTCGTGTTACTCCCGTCATTCCACTGGATCAACAGCTTAACAGGTGGTCCGCTAGGCTGTTTTTCTTCGCCAGTGTAAAGGATGTTTTGCCCCGGTTTCAGCCCGGCTTCTTTGAGGGTGTCAACAATAGCCAGAATTTCCGCGTCCACAGCGACTATCGGTTCACCCACATAGCCCGTGCAACCTACATAGATCCACGGAGTCCCAAAGAACGGGTTTGTATCGCCCGAATTACGAAGAATGACGCCGTCAAGGTGCAGCTCCTCGCCTGGTGACGCTACTGGCTCAGCCTCAGGTATCTCTGGCTGAACCTCCTCTGGTGTAATCGCAGGAATTTCAGGGGCTACCACCTCCGGCTGGGTTGGAATCAACAGGTATGAGGCTATACCAGCTACCATCAGGATGCCCAGCACCACTGCAATTCTGATGTATTTCTTATCCATCACTCCATTTACCTTTCTACCTTCCTCTTATGCACATACAGGGGTGAGTGCGCCCCTGCGGGGGCAGCACTCACTTCCCCATAGTAAAGGAAGGAGGAGGGCATACATGATTGCCTAATTGAGAAAATGTACCCTGTGTGAGCCGACTACCTTTTCAACCTCTGGACCGGGGTCCATGTCCACCGGGACTTCGATGGCTACCACATGTTTTCCATCTGACGTTATATCGACGCCCAAAACCGGGCCCTCAGTGTGGAAGAACCAGTCGAGCTTTTCAGTCCAGCATCCTTCCCGCCTGAGGTCGAAAATGCATAGTCCATGGGTTTCGGGACTTCTTGGAACACTGTCCAACAAGGTATCAGGGACGTACGTTTGACCTATGGGAATAACTGCGTACATCCCGTCGTCTGAGACAACGGCTTTGGCATTCGGGCAATAACCCTCAAGCCTGTATCTTGAGAGCAGCTCGCCATCCCAACTGTACATGAATAGGCAATTAAGGTAGGAATACTCCAATAGCGGTAAAGGACGAAGCTCTACACCTCCGTAGGCGGGTGCGTAGGTAAAACCAGTGTTAACTAACAGGATACCTTCTGCCGTATATTCGACGGTCGCGTCACCTGTATACCCCACGGCTAGTCCATCAACAAGTGGTATGGAAAGGCTCTTTTCCCACAAAGGTTCAGCCTTTCCTTTGGCCGCCATCATCTTGGCCATATCGAACACGGAGACCCGGCCATCGTGGTCTAGCATAGTGACATATGCTCCGTCAGGCGATATAAAGCCCGTGATGTAGCTTCCTGTGTAATGGTGCTCTGCTTTGGTAAAGGGATATAGCACAGGGATTGAGTACTGCCAAAGCTCTGTCCCGCCCTCTCCATCCAAACAATATACAACCCCTTCGTGATAGACATCGATGCTGATCATTCCGTTGCTCAAAAGTACATACTTGCCATCGGGGCTGGCTTCAATACCTCTAGCTGGTTGGTCCAAAGTCTCCTCTGGGTAAACCCAGAGCGTTTCACCACTGGCTACATCAAAGCAGTAAAACTTTGTTGCGAAGTGAACGAACTTCTCTGGGACTCCTTCAACCTCTTTATGTTCGAACCAAGCGCGCTCCGCGGCCACAAATGCTCTGTTCATCGAATCCACAACGATATCTCGTATCAGGGGCCAGGTCATGGGTGACTTTTCACCTTTGCCTACATCGTCTGACGCTGTGTAGCTCCACTTTTCAGCACCTGTTGTCGTATCAAAGCAGCGGACTTTAGCTTCAACGCCCTCTAGACCCACCAGTAGGCATCCACTGTCGGCAGAGAAGGCCATGGCGCTTATTTGGTCCTCGCCTAACTCTTGCTTCCACAGTTCTTCGTGAGTTTTCACGTCTGCTATGCGCACCATGTGTACCTTGCCGGTTTGACACCCTATGGCGACATATCTATCGTCTGGGGAGATCTCAACACGCCGTTGTGGGTCTCGAGGCAAAGGGCAACCTCCACGTTTAAAGGCGTTGTCGGCAGGAGTGACTTCTCCAAGCTCCAGAGTTCCTAACTCAAGCGGAGACGGCTTGGTGGGAGCGTAGGCAGTTGTGGCGAACCTGCCCGGGGCAGCATCTATTTCGAACTGGTACTTCTCGTTGGGCTCCCACCCAAAATCAAGCAGTACTTGGTTAACGTTGCCATTCACTGCTTGAGAGCTAACTTCCTGCCCTGCCTTGTTCACTACCGCTACTTGGGTAACATCCAGGGTTTTGTCGAAGAAGAGTCCGGCACCAGTCCGAGTGAAAACAACTCTGGTAATTGGATCTCCAGTTGATTTGGCCGCCTCTGATGCGCAACCACTTATTAAAGGCAGGAAAAACAACAGTAGCGCTGCACTGGCGGCCAGCAATTTATTTCTTAAAGGTATCCTCTCCATCTTCTTTCCTCCATTTTCCTAAACTTGTGAAATACTGTAACCTATTCGGAATTATTATCGCATTGTGGCACCCCCATCCAAATATCCTTCGGCAGCTTCACTCTGCCTGATAGCCCTTCTTAAGGCGGCGGATTACATGCATAGCTAGTTTCTTGGGCGTAACCTATTGTAACACAACGTAACACTAATGTCAACCATCTCGTCTGCCTCTTAATAGCTCTGAGGCCATATGGCTACAAACGAGGGCAAAGTTTTTCTCGATGTTTTTGGGAATTTGCTGAACGATATGTAATCTCGGTGTGTTGACAGCTGCGCTACGATATGTTACGTTTGCTACGATATCTGTAGTTACATCATCAAGAAGCTTTGTCTCTAGGTATGCTATGACAGGGAAGATTATCCGGGTACGTGAAGAGGCATACAACAGATTGCTTAGCATTAGCCGATCCTATGGCCTGACCATACCGCAGGCTGCTAACCTGCTCATCCTTGGCAGCGTTGGAGGATCAGGCGATGGGAAGTGGAGGGGGGAAGCGTTTCCGCCTGGAGGTAAGGATAGGTTGGAGACACAGAGACTTATATGTCCGCAGTGCAAGCAAGACCTTGAGCTTGTCACAAATAGCCCAGGGCTTTATATGCTGAAGTGCCCACGGTGTTACAAGGGCACATAGCTATTGGTAGTTGTATACAGGTAGTGTAACATATTACACGAGAACTCCTTTGCCAATTTGACTGTGATTCTAGCTGGTATGCAGCTTGAGTGTGCAAAGAAAGGAGAGGCTCGTCACTGCCGCACTATCCGAATATAGTTCCAGACGAGGAACGACGTCCGCCTTGACCCTGTGAAGCTCTACTATGGAAGCTACCTTTGGCCTTTCCGAGATTTCTAATCCAATTCCTCTAGAAAGATCCCCTGAAAGGCCTTTCATGCTTTATAGTGTTCGTGGCAGGGAAGGGGGGCCTGATTTTAGCTCCATTGGTGAGCGTCAGGGATGGCATATGTCATTTTCGTACTTGAACTCCCTACCTAATTTCTCAAACAACTTAAACTTGGCCCGAGGGAAGACAGCCCTGAGTAGCGCAAATAGGGGCGCCGGGGGCTAATCCACCGCAAATAGGGGTTTTCCTATCTGGGGTCTATAACTATAATTTGTTGTTCCGGCGATCCCTAAAGATAAAGAGCCATCTCTTGAGCGAATAGCGGTGCGCATATAGTATGCCAGCTCTCCCCACGCTAAAGGGTCGTGAGGTTTTACTATTTCTTGAAATTTATCGTGTGTACCCAACCCCTACCCTACCCCTACCTCTACAATGGAGACACTTCTCTTTCAATATGGGATGGTTGTCACAGTAGGGGCAGTCGATTTCCACCGTGCCTGTCTCATGCTTACCAGGTTCCTTAATCTTCGAATCTAGCTCTCTATTGGCTCGAAGTTTGCCCCCTCCGACATTCGTGACTAATTTGCAGCCGATGGAACGGCAAGTATCTGCTTCGGGAATATTTTTGGGGCCTGTTCGGTATCCTCCTTTAGCGAATATGTCAGGCTTGACCAGTTCCAGGGTCTTACAGACTGTCTGGTCATCGTCCACGGAAGCGATAACCTCATCCACACCTTTAATGCTCTCAAGAATTTCTCTTCTATCCTCGAATGGCCTGAACACGAAACCTTTTTTCCTGAGCAGGAAATCGTCGCTATTTAGGATCACAACTAGCCTGTCACCTAGCTTGGCCGCCTCTCGTATGTACCGAATATGACCTACATGTATTGGGTCAAAGGCTCCACTTACTGCAACCGTGATTAATTTCTTTTTCATTTCTACCACTCTTCCTTTA
>DUEX01000056.1 GCA_011170325.1 Dehalococcoidia bacterium
CTGGAAAGCCTTTGATAGAGAATGAAATTATTTGTGCTATGTTCGCCGATATGGCTACTGAAATCGATGCTGCCCGCCTGTTATATCTAAGGGCTGCTTGGTTTAATGCTCAGCGAGGCTTAGCTAACATGGCTTGGGCAACGATGGCAAAGGTCTACGGCAGTGATATAGCAATGAGAGTAACCACCAACGCCGTTCAGGTCATGGGCTCATACGGCTACTCTAGAGAAGTAGGCGTAGAAAAATACATGCGGGATGCCAAAATTATGCAGATCTACATCGGAGCTAATGAGCTGAGCCGCCAGGTCATCGGTGAGGCACTTTAAGCTAAGCCACTCATAAAAGAGGCGCAAGCTTGAGCCACACTCATTGGAAACTATTAGCCCCCGGTGAACAACCACCCACCATTGCTGGAGTTCATCCACTAGTGGCTCAGCTCCTTTACAATCGGGGTATCTCAGAGCCTTCCCAAGTTGAACTTTTCCTTAGTGCTGACAAGCGGCTAGAAGCTGACCCTTTCCTCCTTCCTGACATGCACCAAGCCGTAAGCAGGACTTATCAGGCTCTGCTTTCCGGAGAGAAAATCGCCGTCTATGGCGATTTCGATGCTGATGGCATCACAGCTACAGCACTCATGGTTCAAGGACTTTCAGCGCTGGGCGGCAGAGCCATGCCCTATATCCCTCACCGCCTCTATGAAGGCTACGGCTTGAAGGTAGCCGCCCTGGAGAAGCTCCGTAAACAGGGCGTCAGCCTAGTCATTACCGTTGACACTGGTATCACTGCCTTTACTGAAGTTGAAAAAGCCCAAAGAATGGGAATGGATATAATTATCACCGACCATCATCTCCCGCTAAGTTTCCTGCCACCAGCCAAGGTAGTGGTCAACCCTAAACGAAGTGATTCCGTTTATCCCTTCGCTGAACTTGCCGGGGTAGGTGTCGCTTTCAAACTTCTTCAGGCACTCCTCAAGGGGAGCGGTCGGGAGGAACTAATAAACAGGGCATTAGACCTAGTGGCTTTGGGCACCGTAACTGATATGTCACCCCTAGTTGGCGAAAATCGCTATTGGGTGAAATGTGGGCTTGAACTTCTTAACAGTACCCAACGCCTTGGGCTTCAAGAAATGATGCGATACGCCAGGCTAAAACCAGGCAATATTGACGCTGAAAGCATCTCTTGGATATTGGGACCCCGCCTTAACGCTGCCGGTAGACTCGACAATGCTACTACCAGCTACCAATTGCTACTTACTCAAAATCCACAGGAGGCTAGTTCACTAGCTTCAGAGCTTGAGGAAAAAAATGCCGAGCGGCAGCGGCTAACCAGCGAATTATTGAATAGAGCCAGAGAAAAAATAATCGCTGCCGGAGTTGACCTTCCATTGCTAATGGCAGTCGGTGAAGATTACCCTCCAGGTGTCATGGGGCTTGTTGCCGGTAGACTTGCAGAAGAATTCTACCGACCGGTAATCCTTTTCCGGACTGGTCACGAGGTATGCCGTGGCAGTGGGCGGAGCATACCCGAGTTCGACCTAATGGCTGCTCTTAAAAACTGCCGTGACCTCCTGTCTAAGTTTGGTGGTCACACCAGGGCAGCCGGCTTCAGCCTACCAACCGAGAACCTACCCCATCTCCAACAGCGACTCTTCAACTTAGCTCAAGACCAACTAGCTGACCTCGACCTCCGCCCCCATATAGACATCGATGCTGAAGTCCCCTTGCCTATCTTCGCCGGGGAAACCTTTGAAAAGACACAACAACTAGCTCCCTTTGGCTGCGGCAATCCACTCCCTACCTTTGTCAGCCGCCGGGTTGCAGTGGTTGACCAGCACCAAATCGGTAGTCAAGGTGAGCATTTGGGGCTAAAACTAAGGCAAGAAGGCATAGTCTGGGATGCCATCGGCTTCAGGTTGGGCAACTTCTTTCAAGAAATAACTCCTTATGTAGATATCGTCTACAATTTAGAGAAACATCAGTGGAACGGGGAGGAAAGGCTCCGCCTTAATCTTCTCGATTTCGCTCCGACTGATTAGCCCCGATGACAAGCCCAGAAGCCGTTGTCTCTGCCTTGGCCTGTCGCATTCTGATAACAAGCCAGGGCACTGCTACTACTAATATTGCTATGCCGATCAACTGAGCCTGTTGGATACCAAAAAGGAAAGGCTCCCCTGGTCGGACAAACCTTATACTAAGGTCGCCAATGGCATAAAGAGCCAGGTATGTAAGGAACAGCGAACCTTGAGGTTTAAGCTGAGTCCGCAACTGCCAGATTACAGCAAAAGCAGCCAGATTCCAAAGCAGGTGATAAATCTGTGTCGGGTGGACGGGCACACCAGGCGGAGCATAGCTACTAGGATGAGCATAAACCACCGCCCAAGGCAAAGAGGTGGGCAGCCCATAGCAGCAACCATTTATGATGCAGCCGATCCTGCCTATCGCCTGCCCTAGAATTGCCCCCGGAGCAATTACATCACCTAATCGCCAAAAAGAAAGCTTCTTGACCCAGGCATAAATCAATACTGCTAGCATGGCACCGATGACTGCCCCGTAAACAGTCAAACCTTCAAAACCAATAATATGCCTAGGGTGAGCCATATAATAGTCCCACTTATCAATCACATGAACCAGCCGAGAGACTATTATCCCTCCAAGGATCGCCCATAGACCAACACTGTAGACATGCTCTTCAGAAATACCAACCCTTCTTGCTTCTAGCAAAGCGATAATGATTATCGCCACAACAGCTAAGACCACCATAATCCCGTACCATCTCACCTCAAAAGGACCGAGGCTGAAAGCAACTGGATCGATTCCAATAGTAATCATTTTCCCTTCAGCTAAGCAAAAATTGCCTCAACAAAGGTCTCGGCATCAAAAGGAGCTATATCCTCAAGCTGCTCACCGGTTCCAATGTAGGCAATTGGTATTTTAAGCTCATCGCAGATTGCCAGCACTATCCCACCCTTGGCAGTGCCATCCAGCTTGGCCAAGAAAATCCCAGTGACTCCCACCGCTTCAGTGAAATACTTGGCTTGAGCCAGTCCATTCTGACCAGTGGTGGCATCAATTACCAGCAGCACCTCCTGAGGCACATCATACTTACTAGCTACACGCTTTATTTTTTTGAGCTCCTCCATCAGGTTAAACTTGGTATGGAGACGACCAGCGGTATCAATTATAACCACCTGCGACTGGCGGCTTTCGGCTGCCTGAAGGGCATCAAAGACCACTGCTCCAGGGTCGCCGCCAAGTTGGTGAGCAACAACCTCCACCCCTACCCGCTCACTCCAGCGTTTGAGCTGGTCAATAGCCGCAGCTCTAAAAGTGTCAGCCGCAGCTAAAATAACCTTTTTCCCATCATTCTTAAAACCATGGGCAAGTTTAGCAATGCTTGTAGTCTTGCCTGAACCGTTCACCCCGGCTACTATAATGACCTGGCGATTATCCTGCCCAAGAGTACTCCTAGCCCCAGCATCAACGCTCAGTAGATTCACCATCTCCTCCTTTAGGGCTGCGCGTATCCGTGAGCCTTCATTCAACTTATCTTCCTTAGCTCGCTGTTTCACCCTTTCAATAAGCTTATGCGTAGCAGCCACACCAACATCAGCAGAAATAAGCAACTCCTCCAGCTCATCCCAGGTTTCATCTTCCACCATAGTTCGGTCGAGAAGATGCACTATCTTACCAAACCAGCTTTCCCGACTACGCTTTACTCCCTGTTCAGTTTTATTTAGTAAATTAGACATATCAGCCCAACGCCACAAATTTCAGCTATATTAGCATACCACCCAAGAGCAGGGCAAAGTAACTAAATAGGTTCTTGTGGTGGTGGAGAGGGTTCAAGTCACTTAGACTGTGTAATTATAGCTCAGGTTCAATTTCGTTGGCTTCGTGCTTATCAACCCTCAGAAACAGAAGAGGATATACTATGTCGCTCACACAGCAAGGAATCCAAACTGCAAGAAATAGAAACAAGAAGATAAAAGGAAGCAATGGAATCCACTTTGCTATCCCGAATGCGGTGAAATAGAATAACGATGCCCATGTACTCAAAAGCACATGTCCAGCGTGCGGGAATTTGGTCGTGGGTCTTAAATAACCGATTGCGATACCCAAAAACGCCAGGGGATTTACAAGCCACCACTTTTCAATAAAACCTACATGAAACCCCATTTTGATGCTAAGTAAGGCTCCACCCAGATAAGGGATTATTGAATCGCTTAATGTAGCTATGCCAACCGAGCCTGTATAACCAATCAAAATCGCCGCCCAAAGTTTACCTCCACCATACCGCTTATACAGTGCTGTAGTTACAAGCGCACTCAACACAACATGGACTGGATGTAAGGTATAAAAAATAGTCTCGGAGACCCCTGAAGGGGCACTGGCAAGAACTATAATAGCCATGATAATAATTCCTGAAGCTGCTCCAAAAGCAGTAAAGGGGGCATGCCTTCCTAGCTCAACTGCTATTCTCTTGACCACAGGAATTCACCAAACAAGATATAGAATCAAAGAATTCAAAATATTTGTCCCTGGCAATTAGAGCAAAGCCCGAAACCCTCTGAAAAGTGCTGTTCAGTACGAAAGCCGAAATCTTGGGCGATTTCATTCTCCTCATCACATAATGCCTTGTCCGCAAACTCCCGGAGAGCACCACACTGGCGACATACCATGAATCGGTGGCAACCTTCTTCTTCACCCAGTGTGCACTTCACAAACCCACCAAACGACAATACCTTATGAGCCAGATTAAGCAGGCAAAACAAATCAAGTATGCGGTAGATAGTAACATGGTTCAGATGTTCACCTCTTTGCTGTAGAACCTTCTGTATGTCATAAGGTGAAACAGGCTTCTGCGCCTGCGCCAAAACCTCAAGCACCCGCTTCCGAGGTCGTGTCAGCTTATAGCCTTTAGTCCGCAAAACCTGTATGGAACTTTGAAAATCAAACATAGTACAATTTCAATTGTAACATGTAATTATGGTAAATGCAATATTATTGCATTTACATTGACACATGCATTTCGAGAAGGAAGTAGAAAACCAAGCTGCAGTTATGAAGGTATTACTGAATACCTAGCAGCCCCCGAAGCAGTATCAGAGCTGCCTTTTTATCCAGAGGCTCGTTGTTATTGCCACATTTGGGCGACTGGATACAGCTAGGGCAACCTTCCTGGCACGGGCACTCCTCGATTACCTTCAAGGTAGCCGACCACAGCTCTGTTATTATCTCAAAACCCTTTTCGGCAATACCAATGCCTCCAGGATAGGCATCATAGATGAAGATTTGAGCCTTCCCAGTGTCAGGGTGGAAGGGGGTGGAAACACCGCCAATGTCATTGCGGTCGCACAAGGCAAAAAGAGGCAGCAGAGCAATAGCGGCGTGCTCAGCAGCATGCAAGCCACCAGCGAAATCAAGCCCAGCTTCAGCCACCTGGTCAATGTCCTCTTGTGATAAGTCAAACCACAAGGCCTGAGTGAGAAAACGCAGTGGCGGCAGGTCAAGAGGCTCCTCACCGATAACTTCCTCGGTGAACTGCATCTTTTTCTTAAAGCCGACCACAGTGTCGGTGACATCTACTTCCCCCAGACAGACTTTTACGCCTGAACAGCTCCTCTCCCGCTCAGTTTTCAGAATCCTGATATCAGTTAGTTCCTTAGCTTGGGTGTAATAGGGAACAGCAGCCGGGGTTACCACAGCAACACACCTTTCGAGGTCAAGCTCCTCCACCAAATAAGACTCACCCTGGTGGAGGTAAATAGCCCCGGGATGTATTTGGAAAAAGGCAACACTGGCTTCCACTGTCTCCAGCAACTCGTAGCCTCGAGAAGCATCAATAATAGCGTAATTCTTGTCCGAAGTAGACCTTATATTAACTTCCTCGGCTGGATAGGCAATGCTAGGCGAAAGATACCACCGCCCGCCCCCCTGCCTAAGCTTACTTTCTCCTTCCAACTCGGATGTTGCTTTGTCAAAAGCAGCACCGAAAAACTTGCCGTCACTATCACCTAAAGGCTTCTCCCAAGCGGCACAAAGTAGATGAGGCTTTAAAATATTGACATTTTCCAAATTTATCAAAGCACTCTCAAAATTCTTTTCAAAAAAGAAATCAGGATGACGCATGAAATACTGGTCAAGAGGATTATCCTGAGCAACAAGAAAACTCAACGAGCCGCTGCTCCCCCTACCACTCCGACCTGCCTGCTGCCAGGCACTAGCAATACTCCCCGGATATCCGGTAAGCACTGTGGCTTCAAGGTCACCAATATCAATTCCCAATTCTAAAGCAGTGGTAGCCACAACGCCAAGAAGATGGCCGCTGAAGAGTTCCTCCTCAATCTGCCGCCGATCTTCGGGAAGATAGCCTGCCCGGTAAGGCTTGATTTGCTGAACCAAAGGAGAGCTCAGTTGCTCCCGACTATAAAGATAAATGAGTTCAGTCAACTTCCGAGTTCGGGCAAACAACAAGCTACGAATATTATTTCGAATAAGTTCAGTAAAAAGAAAGGTAGCTTCGCTATTGGAGCTGAGTCGGCTGGTTTTAGCTTGGTCGATAACCGGCGGATTCCAGAAGACAAAAGACTTACCCCCGTGAGGCGAGCCATCCTCACCGATTACCTCGAAAGGCAGCCCGACAAGTCTCTCAGCATGCTCCTTGGGATTGGCAATAGTCGCTGAGCAACAGATAAACTGGGGGTTGGAGCCGTAAAAGGCACAAAGCCGCCGCAACCGACGTAAAATATTGGCTACATGAGAGCCAAAAACTCCACGATAAACATGGGCTTCGTCTATCACCACATATTTCAATCTATGAAATAATCTCGACCAGGACTTATGGTTGGGCAAAATGCCCAGATGGAACATGTCAGGGTTAGTAAGCACTGCTCTGGCTCTCTTTTTTATTTCACTTCGCTCTGACTGCGGCGTGTCACCATCAAAGGTAGCACACTCCCCGAAGGAAATAAGCTCAGGGCAAACTAGCTGATTTAAGCTTCGTAGCTGATCCTGGGCCAGAGCTTTAGTTGGAAAAAGATACAAAGCTCGACTGGTACGGTCATTCAAAATCGCCTCTAATACCGCCAGGTTATAGCATAGGGTTTTACCACTGGCGCTAGCCGTAGCTACCATTATATTCTTGCCACAACGAGCTGCATTAATTGCCTTCGCCTGATGGATGTATAGAGATGATATGCCCAAAGATTCAAGATGCGATTGGAGAATAGGGTGGAGTGGCTTATCTAGTTTGCCAAAGTTGGCATCGTGAGGGGGAATACGCTGGATATGGACAATCTGTTGCTTATAATCAGGTGATGTCGTAAGGTGATGAAGGAAGGCACCGACATGCATTTCAACCCATTAAACAACCATTCTCTAAAGACCACGCAAAATCTCTATCTCATGGTCCACAACTTCCAGATCTGGGTAATTGTGGACAATGAAATTCATCACCTTAGACAGTGTCTCATCAACATGCTGGTTATGGTTGCTGACGCAGGTTACGCCTAGAGTCGCTAGCTGCCATAAGTCCTGGTCATCCACCTCAGCTATAGAAACATTATATTGGTTTCGAAGTCGAGAGACAATAGACTTTAATATTCGCCGCTTGTCCTTGAGCGACTGGCTCTCTCGGAGGTGAAGTTTGACTTTACAAATACCGGTATTCATTTAGACAGAATAACTTGCAATTTCAGTAGTGCTTTTAGGAGTAAGAACCCTCCCAGCGGGGAGACTACTGAGAGGGATACCGACTAGTTTATCGATTTTGCTTCACTTCTGCGTAACAGGTACTGCAATAGACCGGTCGGTCTTCTCTAGGCTCAAAGGGCACCTCACATTCAGCCCCACAGTTAGCACATACTGCTGGATACATTGCCCTGGATTGACCATAGCCCCGATAGCGACGCTGTCGCCTAGCTGCCCGACACTCTGGGCACCGACTAGGCTCATTCTGCAGTCCCCGTGACCGATAAAACTCTTGCTCACCCACGGTAAAAGTAAACTCTTTACCGCAGTCTACACAAGTTAAGGTCTTGTCCGCTAGAGCCATCTGCGCCTCCTTCTCAAAAGATAACTATGCCCCGTTTCTGCTGCAGTCTCTACGGCTCAAGACCTCCATATACAGATCGCCAAGAGCAACTCTCAGCGAGTTGGTCTCCCCACTATAAGAGAACGCCAGGTTTAGAAACAACACCAGACCAACGTTTTGCATACAATAGCTAGTATAGTTTATAATTATCACCAAGTCAAGTTTTCATGATTACTTAGGCTACAATGCAGGTTACTACTGTGGCGAGTCAGCAACGAATGAGAGCCAGAGTAAGTTTAATAGCCAGTATCCTTCTGGGATTAGTTTTCCTGATAAGTGGCAGCGGTAAGGTAATTGGTTTCGGTGAGATGCCTGGGCAAACCATCGAGTTTCTCGATGTAATTATTCCGGACGTTCTTCTTACACCGGCCATGGCTTCTTTTATCGGCCATATCTTTCTCCCGTACATAATTCCCTGGATAGAACTATGTCTAGGTATCCTTCTAATCTTAAGTATTTGGCCGCGATTCATGGCAATTATCAGCCTTCTACTCAGTATGGCTTTTATGGCAAGCAACTCCTGGCTGATCAGCCAGGGAATAGAGGAGTTTCCTTCGTGTGAGTGCTTCGGCATATGGGAGGAGATATTTGGAACATTAACACCCCTTCAATCACTGCTCATTGACATTGGACTTTTTGCTCTATCTTTGACTATAATATTTGTGCGTCCGGGTATTTTCTTTTCCTCGCCACAATGGCTAACCAAGCTTGGGGAAAAGAAGACTAACACCGGCAGCTAGAGGATTGAAGATGTCGCAATCGTGTCACTGGGCTAAGTGGACGACTGGTTCAATCATTGCGATGATGCTTCTTGGCAGCGCTTGTACGTTATTCTCCCCGCCACCACCCCCACCACCTCCGCCAGAGCCAGAGAACCAACTCCCGGTTATCCATTATATGACAGCCAAGAAACAAACTACCCCTTCAACTAATTGCCAGATTCTATGCGTGGCTACTGATAAGGATGACGATGTCTTAAGTTATTGGTGGTCAGCCGATGGTGGGATGATCCAGGGGTCAGGGGAAAATATCACTTGGATTGCTCCTGATAGCAGTGGTAATTATACCGTTAAGGTTATGGTAACCGATGGTAAGGGTGGCGAGGCTATTGATTCTGTGAGTATTACGGTGACACCCAAACCTAACCAGCCTCCGATCATCACTATGACTGTGACACCTAAGGACCAGCCCACAATCATCGATCCAGCAGACCAACCCACACAAGTTGGACGCTGGAGCACAACTAGCATTGAATGTATTGCTGAAGACCCGGACGGTGATGAATTAAGTTTCACTTGGTCAGCTACAGAAGGCAAAGTTGAGGGAGAAGGAGCTAAGGTCCAGTATATCGCCTCTAGCATTGGGGACCACGCAGTTACAGTTACAGTAACCGATGGTAGAGGTGGTGAGACTATAGCCTCTGTGTATTTTAAAGTCCCATGCTGTGGGCACTAACTTGAAGGCAATTCCATTAGCTTCCTATAACCAGTTATAAAGAGATAATCTTCATCTTGCCCCACATTCCTATCTTGTCATCCTTGATTACGACCACACCGGTTAGCCCGTTTATGATTTTAGCTCGCTCAATTGCCGTAGCAATGTCTTCAGCAGTTTTGATGCTATTACCAATAGCCGTAGCTGCAGCATCAGCCAATGCCGTGGAATGGGAAAGGACAATGACTGCATCAGCAGTGCCAAGGCTGAGGGAATGCCCCACAGTTCCTGAAGAAGTGCATATCCCTAGGGGTGTTTCCCCAGGCTTGATTTCCAGGGCGACTTTGCCAGTAAGGGGAGATTTGTCAGCGTAAATGCCAATCAGCCTAGTTTTTGAAATCTTCATAAAGATGTCGCCTCCATTTTCAACGATTATCTCTGGCGAATAGACGAGCAAGTCTTTGCCTACTGCTTCAGCGATAGCTCCAGCTACGGCCGCCATAGGCCCAACACCAACTATTCGGGCAGCTTGTGCCATATCCTTGACAATAGCCGGAGCATCCTCATCCACAGAGTAAGGCTCGAGGCTGGAGAAGAAAAGAGGGCAGCTTTCAATATATTTCTCTAGCGGTGTGCGGCACTTTACAATAGCCTTTAAGGCTTTGGCTCTAAAGTTACGCCGGGCTCGAATATAAAGGTCGGTTTCCTTCACAGCAACACTGAAAGAAACTAAACCCTTGTCTTTAATCCAGTGGCGATAAGTCCTCGGCTGGTACATGCAACAACCATATTAAGTGGCGAGACTAAAGCCGCAAACTACATATTAGCGGTAAACCTCTAGAAATATAACTCCATGGCTCGAGGAGGACAAGCTTTGATACACAATTCGCAAACAACACATTTAGTGTTGTCGAAAATCACCTTCCGAGTTCTCGGCTCTAAAGAGAAAGCATCAGTGGGGCATAGGGTAATGCAAGCGCCGCAGTGAGTACACCTTGACTCGTTGCGAACCACGTCTTGACTTAGCGATTGGATTTTTACTCCGGCTTCAGTCAGATATTTCACCCCTTTATCATAGTTTCTCCTATCTCCAGTTAACTCCATAACCATAAGCCCTTCTTCCCCAGGAGTGACTGAAGCTTTAAGAATGTTGAATTCCAGACTAAAATCCCTTACCAGCCGGCAGACTATGGGCTTGTCTACCAGACGATGTGGAAAATGTAAAACTATCCTTCTGGAAACAGCCATCTTTCTCTCCTTTAGTTTAGTCTAGTATTGGTCGCTCCTCAATAGATTTGAAGGTGATACCGGATTCTACCCCAGGCAAAGGGGCTACTAGTTCAGTAAGCAGAAATTCGCCATTTTTTATCCATTCTTTCAAAGTATTGGCAATTTCTACTGCCCTAGGATAACTAGACAAAGATGCAGTGGGGACTTCTTTGTCTTGAACCTTTATCTTGCCACTTCTCAACTCAGCGTAGCTGACCTCAGCCAAAATGTCCGGTTTTCTCTGAGGGAAAGCTTCGGAGTAATCAACCACCGGGGCAAAGATTTGGTCATCGGTGACCAAAGTATAACGGAGTATCTCCTCTGAAAGTACGGGTATGGGAACGCCAATGCCCACAGTCAAGGTGCAGCCATAGCCAAGGAAACTGGTACCTACCAGCCATTGAGGTTTCATTTGCTTTAAGTCTCCAATAACGGCGAGTGTCCCAGCGGGCCTTCTAGGCACCCCGTTATCTCCTCGCAGAACATCTGGATTATGCTGTGTGCCATGCCAGGCAACATAGCCAACGCCACCACCAAGGAATATCTTGGTGCCAACGCCGATAGTCTTATAATAGGGGTCGTTGAGCAATGGAGAAAGCTGACCAGCAGTAGAGTAATTGGCATTGCCTAAACTTGGCTTAAGCACTCCCATATAAGTGTAAAGAGTACGGTCGGATAAATTCACAGCCACATTATAATTCTGGTAGGCATTTCTCATATTAAACAAAACCGCCTCATTGATATCTTTGAGATTAATCAAGGTTTCCAACTTCCGTCTGGGGTAACAATCGGTGCCATAAGCAGCAGCAACCAGCCTGATATCCTTTCCCGCCACCAGCTCTTCAATAACATGTCCTCCGCCGTATCTAAATTCACCAGGATAGATTCTATTCTTGGGGTCATCATCAGGCAGAGCAGTAGCCCCCAAGAAGATATCTACGGCTGCCACCCCAGTGTAGGCAGGAACATCGTTAAGATAGGCCTTACCTCCACCAAGTTTTATTCTTGGCCTGAAGTGTCCAACATTGAGATAAGCACCTGAGCCACACATGGTGCCAAAGGTTCCAGTAGTTACCACGTCAACTTCTTCAGCAGCTCGGCTAACCCCTCTTTTTTTGGCAATGTCAATTATCTCTTCGGCGGTAACTACCACCGCCTGCCCCCCCTCAATTTTCTCATTGATTTCAGCGATTGTCTTTGACATATTATCTCATCCCCCTAATCTTACCCCATTGGTCCTCCTCTAACAGGAGAGGAGGGACTTCGTCCCTCTTAGACGTCCTGACACCACCCCCAAAAAGAAAGATGATTTATTTAGTCTTTTTTAGCAAATCTACGGCCAGCTCAGCAGCTCTTTTGCCTGATAAAAGCATACCGCCAAAGATAGGCCCCATCCGGGGAGAGCCAAAAACGGCGTTGGCTGCCATGCCGGCAACTAACAAACCAGGGTAAACCTGTTTAGTGTTTTCGACGATTTCTTTTTCGCCTACATCAGCCCACATTGATTTTTCACCACGAATTTTCAACTTGGCTCCTGCTTTCTTAGCCACTATATTGCAAACCTCAGCGTCATGCCCAGTGGCATCTACTACTAGCTTGGCTCTTATAGCTAACGGATCAACATGCAGGTTCGACATAGATACAGCGCTCCAGTTTAACACTAAGCCAGTTATCTTGTCACCCTCACGAATCATCACATCCTCAACGCTGAGTAAATTGAATACTTTGGCTCCAGCTTTTATGGTTTGAGAGCAAAGGATAGAGGTTGTCTCCACGGCATCAGCGATATAATAACCTCTTTGATACTCTTTAGCTGCAATGCCAAGCTCATCCAAGATTTCTTTCCCCTCAGTTTGAACTACAATCCGGTTAAACATCATGCCACCACCCCATATACCACCACCAATGCTCAGTTTCTTCTCGAATATAGCTGTTTTCACCCCATCCTTTGCCAGATAATAGCCAGCAGTCATGCCTGATGGTCCAGCTCCAGCTATAGCTACTTCGACTTCCATTGAATCAAGCAGGTCTTTCAAATAACTTTCAGTTATTGCCTTAGACACAATTACTTCATCCATTATTTACGTCTCCAAACAATCCTGAAGACAGATAGCGCTCTCCAGTATCAGGCAGAATCACCACAATAAGTTTACCACGGTTTTCCCGCCTCTTAGCTACCTCCAGAGCCGCCTGAGTAGCGGCACCTGATGATATTCCAACCAATATGCCCTCTTCTTGGGCCAATCTTCGGCTCATCATAGCTGCCTCCTCATCACTAACCCTGATGACCTCATCAATCAAGTCCAATCTTAAAACCTCAGGGATAAACCCGGCACCTATTCCCTCAATTCTATGGCTTCCAGGGTTACCACCAGATAAAACTGGCGAGCTAACTGGTTCGACAGCAATAGCCTTAAAATTTGACTTTCTTTGCTTAATCGCTTCAGCTATTCCCGTAATTGTACCACCTGTGCCAACGCCGGCGACAACTATATTTACCTTGCCATCAGTATCCCTCCAGATTTCTTCAGCAGTGGTCTGCCGGTGAATTCCAGGGTTAGCTGGATTCTTAAACTGCTGAGGCATAAACGAATTAGGTGTACTAGCGGCTAACTCTTCGGCTTTTCTCACGGCACCACTCATTCCCTCAGCACCGGGAGTCAAGACTAGCTCGGCCCCAAAAGCTACCAGAAGCTGCCTTCGTTCCATAGACATAGTATCAGGCATAGTGACAACGAGCTTATAGCCTCTGGTAGCGCAGACAAAAGCGAGGCCAATGCCAGTATTACCGCTGGTAGGTTCTATAACCACCGTGTCCTCCCTTATGTGTCCAGCCTCTTCAGCAGCTTTAATCATAGACACACCGATCCTATCCTTTATACTTCCGCAAGGATTAAGAAACTCAAGCTTGGCAAGCACCTCAGCACTAAACCCCTCAGCTACCTTATTCAAACTGACCAAAGGAGTGTTGCCAACCAACTCAGTAACATCTCTGGCTATCTTGCCCATTCCTTTCACCCCCGAGTAACCTTTTTGAGCAACTTTCTAAGCGTCAGTGGTGAGACAACCTGCTGCTCGCCACTTATCATATGACGTAAGGTTACAGCTTGCCTTTTCACCTCTTCCTCGCCAATAATCGCCACATAGTTGCTGCCGAGGCTATTGGCTTGCCTCAGCTGGGCTTTTAGACTTCTATCGCCAACAGCCATTGTCACTGCAATGCCATCCTGACGCAGAGCAGAAGCAAGTTTCACTGCCTCCAATTTAGCCTCAGCCCCCAGATAAGCAATGAAAATTTCAGGTCTGGGCAGACTTGGGACAGGAATTTCCTGTCCTTTCAGATTAAGCACGATTCGCTCCATACCAGCAGCAAAGCCAATAGCCGAGGTGGGCTTACCACCGAGCTCCTCAATAAGGTTATCATAGCGCCCACCACCCCCCAGAGCACTTTGAGCTCCCTCTCCTGGCGGCTGGATTTCGAAGACAGTCCTGGTGTAGTAATCCAAACCGCGCACTAACCTATGATTTATCTCGAAGGGAAGCTCCAAAATTCTCAGGTATCTCTGAACAGCTTCAAAATGCGTTTGACACCCTTGGCAGAGATAGTCAGTGCCTTTTGGTGCGGCTTCAGCTACATCGTGACAAGAAGGCTTCTTGCAATCAAGCAAGCGCAAAGGACTTCTTACAATTCTAGCTTTACAATCTGGACAGATATCGGCTACATGGGCAGAGTAGTAATGCTTCAGGCTCTCCAGGTAAGGAGGCCGGCATATTTTACAGCCAATGCTATTGATCTGGAGATAAAGCTGGTTAAGACCCAAAGATAGAAAGAACTGCCACGCCATGTCGATAACTTCAGCATCAAGGGCTGGGTCAGCATCACCGATAGCTTCGAAACCAAACTGATAGTGCTGCCGATAACGTCCAGCTTGAGGGCGCTCATACCTAAAAATGGTAGCTAAGTAATAAAGCTTTACTGGCTGAGGTAAATTATCCAAGCCGTATTCCACATAAACCCGGCACACTGGCGCTGTGCCTTCTGGCCTAAGAGCCAAAGTGTTACCACTCCGATCCTTAAAAGTATACATCTCTTTAGCCACAATGTCAGTGCCCTCACCTATGCTACGAGCAAAAAGGCGAACATCTTCAAAGGCTGGTGTATCAAGGCGCTGGTACCCATAAAGTCGACACAAGGCAACTGCCTTGTCTTCTATATATCTCCAATAGCCTTGCTCTTCAGGTAAAATATCTGAGGTGCCCCGAGGTGCCTTATACAAGAAAAAACCTCCTTTTCCAGAGAATACATTATGCAGCTAGATTTTGTAAAGGCATTACATTCGTCATGATGCAGCTTGACTTCCATCTCCTACTCTTTAACCTCACTATCTATCCACTTCAGGTAATCTTCGTTTCCACCCATGATGGGCATAGCAATTATCTCAGGGACTTCATAGCTGTGAACCCCTTTGACCAGATTAACGATTTCGGGAAGCAGTAAGGCTCTGGTCTTGATGATTAGAAGGCTTTCCTGAGCTGAATCGAGCTTGCCCTGCCACCAGAAGAGCGAGCCTACACTTGGCACAATATTTATACAGGCAGCTTTTCTCTAACTGAGCAACAACTCCGCTATCCTGTGAGCTTCTTCCCCAGTGCTGGTGGTAATAAAGACAACTACCTGGCCCGACTTTTTCATCACCCCATCTGTAGAAGATAAATCCCCACTGATTTCAACATAGCTCACTCCATTTCCGAAGTTTGCCTTGGTTGATAGGGGTTAACATGTACCATGACATCTTGCACGTGCTCAACTTCGCTTAGCAGCTTACTTCTTACTTCAGTGGCTACCTGATGGCCTTGCTCCACGGTGAGTCTACTATCTACAGCTACTTCTATATCAATGGTGAAGGTAGAACCGCGGCGATGTACCCTGAGGCTATCAATTGCTTTAATTCCTCCAACCTCTAGAGCCGCAGCTCTAATCTCATCCAAAATTGCTGACCCCGGTCTTTCATCCATCAAGATTCCAATATTTGAGCGGAAAAGAGTGAGGGACATCTTGATGATCAAAGCCGAGACAGCAAGTCCAGCTATGGGGTCTAAATACTGAAAACCCAGTCTGGCTCCAAGTATACCGACCAAGGCGGCCACCGAGGAGTAAGCATCTGAGCGGTGATCCCACGCATTGGCGATAACAGCCGGGCTATTATTCCTCTCTCCTACCTTTAGCGTATAGCGAAACATTCCCTCCTTTATAACTATGGAGATGGCAGCGGCTGCCAGGGCAATCATGGCTGGGGTTTCAAAATGCTTATTGGTAATTAGATGAACAGCATCAATGCCAACAAAGACCCCGGTAGCGAGGATAACGAGGGCAACGAGAAAGGCAGCAATAGTCTCTGCATTGGCATGACCGTAAGGATGACTCTCGTCGGCTGGCCTTTCCCCTATCCGTATACCTATATAAACGGTGCCTGTGGCAAAGCAATCGGAGAAGGAGTGGATGGCATCAGCTACCATGGCATAGCTGAAGCCAAATATGCCGGCGAGCAACTTAAAAATTGCTAAGGCTACATTGGTGGCAAGCCCTACCAAGGTGCAAGTTTTGCAATCGAGAAAATTGACTTTTGGCATGAACTATCATCCTGTTGCCACTCTCCAGCCATTGGTATAGACATTCATACTTTTTCCTTTGACAAAGCCAATGAGGGTTACTCCAAAATCGTTAGCTAGCCTCACCGCTAGGTCGGTGGGAGCCGATACGGAAATGACTATAGGGATGTTTCTTTTAGTCACCTTGAGTAATATCTCTGAGGAAATCCGTCCGCTGGTAATTATCATCCGCCCGTCCGTCGGTATATCTTTCAAGACGCACTCCCCAAAGACTTTATCGATGGCGTTATGCCTTCCTATATCCTCACCGAACACCAAGACGCCCTCTGTATCACATAAAGCAGCGCTGTGAACACCACCCGTAGCCCTGTAAATCTGGGAGCGATGCTGAAACTGGCTTACAAGGGAAAAGACATCACCAGCCAATATTTTGACTTGAGATTCTACCTTTGCCTGACTTTGGGCATCAATAGCACTGTAAAGAGAAGCCCCCCTCCCGCCACCAGAAGCAATAAGTCGCTTAGATGAAGTATCTTTGGCAAACTTCTCAGCTTCTTCAGTCTCTACTCTTACCACGCCTCTGTCCTCATCAACTACTATCTTCTTAATCTCATCTTTGCTCTTAAGTAGCCCTTCGGAGAAAAGAAAGCCCGCAGCCAAATACTCTAAATTTGTAGGGGAACAGAGTAAAGTTACTAATTCCTGGTTATCGAGGATGATGGTGAAAGGAGATTCCTTAACGACCGTATCTTCAATCTCGCCCCTGCCTTGTTCAGTAACCCTCAGTATAGAGAGCTTCCCTGCCTCGTCTTTCATCTTTTCCTATTCCTATCTGATCCCCAGGCCTACTCACTCCGGGCTGCCTCCAGTACTACCTCGGGCAGCATCTTTACCTGACAATCACCCCTTTCCTGCAGCTCGCTTCGCAGATTGTAGTAACAACCTGTACAGATGGTAATCAGAGTTCTAGTCGTCAGGCCAGCAATTAGCTGTTCCAGATGCGGCTGTATATAACAGCACAGCTTGCTGTCCAAGTGGTTCACGCTAAGTCCCTCTATTTTGTTGAGCAACCGCAGCGCCGGCTCTGTATCCAGCGGCTTCTCAGTGATGCGCCGCCGAAACCGGTAGCACCCGGGATAGTAGCTGACCTCCAGGTAAAGTTTACCGCCATTGAAATAGCGGTTCAAGAGTTCACTATAGGAGATAACCTCTAGATTGGTAGCTCCAGCGTAATTGGCATAGTTAGGCTCGCAAGCGGCGCAGAACAATACAATGGACTTTGCTCCCAATGCCTCGGCCTGCCTAAAGTTCTCCAAGATGAAATCCCTCGACAGCTCCTTCGCCTTCGTGATGTCCTCTTCATTCTTGGCCATTACAGCTGGCTGTCCCAGAGGCACCCAGCTGCAGCAGTATTCCTTTGAAAGCAGCGTATAGTCTACCTGAAAATAATCCAACAGATCCTTCAGGGCTCGGAAGACATGGGGCATCCCCTCCGGCTGGATGCAGCCCGTGATGATAACATGCTCCGCCCTTTCCCCTATCCTAAACCCTATATTCTCTACGAGAACCCGCCGCCTTCCTTCGCCCGAGTCTTTGTAAGTGCCGTAAGCTCTAATGTTATCCACAAGCTTATCGTCTATCATGGTCTCCTCCTCGATAGATTGTTGCCCCCAGAGTATACAAACTTTGGTTTAGCCGGAGCCAAGAGCAACCTATTCATTGATTAGTGTGTGGCTTGCTTCCAGTCAGTATCATCGAGTAGCTGCCTCATTTTCGCTGCATATTCAATTGCCTCCCCTTTACCTCCAATGTAAGTCTGTCCTTCGCTCTTGACTATAGGCACTACTTTCAGGTAGATTTCAGGGAAGAGCATCCATTTAATTCTAATTCGTGATGGCAGAAAAAAGGTGGTGCTCTTAACATGGTCTCTATTTAATTGCCTGGTGTTGAGCTTCAAGCTTCAAGGCTGAAGAGCGGTCTGGCGCCATCCCCAGCAGAGTACTTATCCCCAGGAAATACTGCAGGCTCC
>DUEX01000057.1 GCA_011170325.1 Dehalococcoidia bacterium
CGGTTCTTCAGCTGCAACTTATCCAGAATCCGGTGGAGATAGGTTCTAACCGTGCTTTCACCGATGAATAGGCGGTTGGCAATCTCGGTGTTGCTCAGCCCCTCGCCCAACAATTGCAAAACCTCCACCTCCCTGGTGCTGAGCGCAGGCTCATTAGCCTTCTCGCGGAGTTCAGCCACCAGTCTGCTAACAATGTGGGGGGAGAGCATTGCCTCGCCACTGGCGATCATTCTCACCCCATCTGCCACCTCAGTGATGGTGGCACTCTTCAGCAGATAGCCCTGTGCCCCAAACCTGAGCGCCTGAAATAAGTCATCTTCCTGTTCCGAGATGGTAAGGATGAGCACTCTGGCATCAGGGAGCTTCTGCCTTATTGCTACGGTGGCTTGCAAACCACTGCAGCGGGGCATAAAGATATCCATGAGGATGACGTCTGGCTTCAACTCCTGGGCTTTCTCTATAGCCTCTAACCCGTCCCTAGCTTCACCAACAATAGTAATGTCGGACTCAGCCCCCAGTATTTTAGCCAGTCCAGCACGGACTACAGCGTGGTCATCAACGATGAGAACCCTTATCGCCTTGGCCGTAACCACACCTGCTTGGTTAACCATTTGTTGGCACCTCTACCTGAATCTCAGTGCCCCGCCCCGGCATGCTCAGCACTCTCAGCCTTCCGCCTATCAACTCTGCCCTTTCCCGCATCACCGCCAGACCGTGACCTCTAGCCTGCACTCCATCCTGGTAGTAAGCCAGCGCATCAAAGCCACAGCCATCATCGGCAATGCTCACCTTAAGGTGTTTGTTCACTGATTTGACCTTAACATCAATGTTGTAAGCCCTGGAGTGCTTCCTTATATTGATCAGGGCTTCCTGACAGATGCGCAGCAGCTGAAGCTCAACCGGGGCTTCCAGACGAAGCTCACCAATATCGGCATCAAGGCGAAAGCGAAGGTTGCTCTCCTGGCTGAGTTGCTCCAGATAGCCTTTAAGGTAGCGCAGGAAGCTGATGTCACCAGTGTAGCTACGGAGGAGCTCAAGGGTCTCTCTGGTATCCTGCTGGGCTTTTTCCACCAGCATCTCCAATTGCTTTACTTCATCCAGTTCAATCCCCATTGTCATTAGGCGGCGATGCAAGAGTTGAGCTTGCCAGCGCAAGGCAGAAAGGGTTTGGGCAGTGATATCATGGATTTCACGAGACAACCTTTGCCGCTCCTGAAGTATGTCCTCGGATTGCAAGCGTTGCCTGAGGTTAATATTAATCATGTAAGGCAGGGCGGCGGCTAGGGAAGCAGCTATTATATAAACTATAAAGTAGCTTATCTCAGGGAGTAACAATCGGGTGGGGGAAAAGGGATTAACTAGGTGGGCACTAATCACATAAGCCCCTGATAGCACGGTGATACCGCAAGTTATCCGGGGGCCTAAAAGCAGACCTGCCGTCAGCACTGGAGCCAAAGTGTACAGCAGAAATGGGCTAGAAAGTCCGCCGGTTGATATTACCAAGAAGATGCACACCGCGAAGTCAACACCGAAGACGCCAAAGGTGAAGAAACTCCTTTCATGCCCGCGAAAAGGACGTAATGTTTTAAGCAGGGTGTAGATACCGACACCAGTAACTAGGATAGGTGGCGGTATCACCAAGTTATAAGCCGAGGGGAACAAAAATATCTGAGCAGTAGCTATGGCGAACGCTAACCAACGATAAGCAGAGGGAACAATACCAATGCTTTCCTGCCATTTGATCAGTGTTTGATCCCTGTAACGATCCAACTCTGCCTCCGAGTGATGTTACGCGTGCGGTCTCATATTGTTCTTTTGAGGACATAATCATAATTCGCCTGATGGAGAAAAGTCAAGCACCTTAACTTAACTTTTCCTCCCATTTTTAGTACTTTCCTCCCTATGATTATTTACTAATCAAATTAGTATGTTGGGGTGATTTTGCGGTTAGCTGAAGTAAGTCACCGTATGGATGGCATACCCATTCTCTCGCATCATGCCATTGATTTGTAATTGTTTTCCTAACCCTTGAAGCTCACTCTGAGAAGGGTTTTTAAGAAGGCTAGTAGCGATTTGCCTGTATCGCTCTTTGCTCAGTCAAAGAGATTACCTCTTTTACGAAGCTCCTAATGAACTACTTCTTTTCTGTCAGGGTGCTTTCTACAAGCAAACTACGCAGGCCGGCAACTTAAGGCCAATGCCCCGTGTGCGGGACTAAGGGGTTCAGGATAGGGAAAGCCTAATATTGCGAGTCTCAGGAATATCGGAGAAGGCTGGATACCGTTACTAATATCCAGCCTTCTCACTATCATTACACAATCTGGAGGATTGTTAATCAAATGGTTCTGTTTTTGTATTTTCCTCCGTTTTAGTTTTGGGTTTCGTAGTTTCTCTACAATGATAACGTTTACCACTTATCTTGGCTTAGTCGGCACCATAACCATACTGCATGCTGTTTGTCTAGCTTGCCAAGCCAACTCTCTATTTTCTTTAGGTCACCTCTAACCAAGCCTGCCATCTCTTCCCGAGCTAGAGTGTAATACCTGCCGGGTGCCTCGCTGTGGTTATTCCCAGGTTGACCCACGAGCTCGCTCTCATCAACGGCTCTAGCCAGTACTGCCAGGAGTGCCTTTTTCTTTTTAATGTTTTTCAGAGTAAGAGCGGAAGTGATAGGTATTATCTTTCTAACTGTTGCTTCTGCCATAACTATATCTCCTCACCCTTTCTTCAGGATAGCTTCGTTATAGCCTCCTCGCAGTGTCACAGTCTGGTAGAAAAAGGGTGGTGCAGTAAGAGCAGGATGTGTATGCACTCACACTAGTGGCGCTGCGCCTACGATAACCTACACCACCCTTTTTCATTTTGTTACTCCCCTTTTAAGTATTTGGCTATGCTTTGGATGCAACTTTTTGCTCTTTTTTGCGCAGGGCCTCCCGTCGGGCAGCTAGCTTAGCCAACTTTTGTCGAAGAGCATCGTCCATCATTTGACCGAATTCACAGGTGGCACACTTGAAGAGGCGGCTGCAGAGTCGGTAGGAGACATCGCCCTTAATGGCATAGCGGCAGAGCCTCTGATTACCAGGCAATTCCTTAAATTTTTCTATTGTCGCATCGAGCTCCGGAGCTTCACCATTAGCCATCTTTTCCTGCATTGTCTGGTCAAACTCACAGGTGAGACAATCGTAGTTGTTGCTGCAGATGCGATAGCCAACCATCCCCATCCTCATCCAGACACAGTCCTTTTGTTTAACCTCTTCAGTGGCAGGAGCTGTTTCTCCCTCAGCTGCTGCCTTAGCCTTTGGCTTGGTTAGTACTTCATTTGTCTTTCGGAGCCAAACCCGAGTCTCAATGTTTGCCGGAGCAACGGCGAGGACAGCTTGAAACTCTTTGAGAGCCTCCTGGTAGTGACCAGCCTCAAAGTGATCCTTACCCTGTTTGAGATGAACCGGGATTTCTTCCTGAGTAATAGCTATGACTTCCTCAATCTCAGCCTTTTCTACCGCCACTGATTCAGCTACAGCTTCCTCAGGGGTAGGCTTCGGCCTTAGCTCTACCTGAACTGGCCCCAAACTCTCACGGATCAACTTCTCTAGGACATTGAGGTCAAAGGGTTTAGGCAGATAATCAACAGCACCCTCCTTCATCGCCTCTACTGCTGTCTGCACCGAAGGATAAGCCGTGATAATGATTCCCTTAAGCTGCGGTCTTTTTTCCCTAGCCTCTCTTAATACCTCAATCCCGTCTTTGCCTGGTAACTTCAAGTCAAGGATGACAACACCAAAGTTGTTCCCGGCAATAGTTCTTAGTGCTTCCTCTCCCTCCTCAGCAGTTTCCACCTCGTAACCGTTCTCGGTTAGCCAATCTCGGAGAGACTCTCTCACACTAGTTTCATCCTCTACTATCAATATCGGTTTCATCTTTTCACCTCCTTTTATTTTTCTTCCCCGGTACCTTCAGCGAGTAGAAAGCATTTAGTCAAACAGAGTCATTGTTAGCTCTGTAGAGCACGTAATAGTATCCGTTGGTGCCTCTCTTTTCGATTAGGGGCTCATACGGTGGCTCCATAGCTATAGCATGTGAGGCAATGAGTATCTTTTTTCGGGCAATTCTGAGTGTGGCATCAACAAACTCCCTGTTATACACTTGGTCGATGATGAAATGTTGGTAACCAGTATTGTCACTGTGCAAAATGATTGGCTTTTGCGGAGGACTGAATGATGCCACGTAATCAAAGCTCTTGCTC
>DUEX01000058.1 GCA_011170325.1 Dehalococcoidia bacterium
CGTCCTCATAGTGCTCTGGGGTACCGTCCACCAGCACCTGAGGCTGTACTGACTAAGATAACGACTTAACAAGTGGTATCACTATTGGGGGCAGACCATATTTGACATCTTAAAGATATCGTTTGTTTAAAAGCAGCCTTTACTTCTTCCTGTAGGAGCATCAAATTTGAGACACCTGACTTATGCTCCGCTTTGATCTTCAATACATCCATCTCGTCTTTCTTATCGATAATTATTCGGTATTCCCCTCCCAACCCCGGTATGCCTACTATGATATCCTCCACATCACTGGGCAACAGTTTAAGTCCTTGAATCCTGATTACGTCGTAAACTCGACCCCTAACATGCCCTATTTTAGGATGCGTCCTGCCGCAAGGACACGGCTCGGGGGCAAGGAGTTTGGTCATATCCCCTGTCCGATACCTTATCAAAGGCATGGCCTCCTTGGTCAAGGTGGTTATCACTAACTCGCCTTCTATCCCCGGTTCCAGCGGCTGAAGGGTATCTGGATCAATGACCTCGGGAATATAATGGTCGGCCCAAATATGAAGTCCTTCCCTCTGAATACACTCTCCACCTACTCCCATGACTTCAGCGAAGCCGTATAAATCGTAGAAATCTATCCCCGTTTCCTCTTCTATTCTTTTCCTGATAGGTGCTGCCAGTGGCTCGCCACCTAATACTGCTAGGCGTAAGTTGGTACCATTTCTTAGATCGATATCCAATTCCCGAGCCCGCTGAACGAATCCCATCATGTAGCTGGGCATGGCAAAAGCAACAGAAGACTTCATAAGTTTGGCCAACTTTATCTGGTCGTCCAACCTCATTCTCCCAGCCATTGAGGGCATTACCTTGCATCCCAGCCTCTTGACCGCCGGTATAAGCATATCTAAGGGAAGTAAAAATTGGACAATATCGTCAGATTTTACACCTGCCATTCTCATAGTCCTAGCCATTAGGCTGAACCCCTCTTCCACATCGCGTGCTGTCATGGCCACCGGCTGTGTAAAACCTGAGATGGTTCCTGAAGTGGTCATTATCTCCGTCACCGATTCCCATTGGACAGCCAGTTTCTGCTGAATAGGAGTAGCAACGAAGTCCTCAACGTATCTTGTCAACGGCAGCTTTGTGATATCCGTCAAAGTATTAACGTCTTCGGGCTTAACCTTAGCTTGATCAAGTTTTTTCCTATAGAACGGGACCTTTTGATAGGTTGTTCTTACCAGGGTTTGGAGTCTCTCCTCCTGTAACTCTTTTAACTTAGCCAGAGGCGAGGTTTCAATATCTGGATCCCAATAATCTATTCTCTGTCGCATTTCAGTTCCTCCCTACACATTAGTTGAAATTTTCCTGCCCTATTTAAGCTTTTCTAGACTAAGATCTGGTTCTCTTGCAAAGTCTCTTTGGTTGGTCGTTTCGCGTTTCTCTTATACGAAATGCTATCAAGAGCAAGTGAGATTATGCGGAAAGGGCGCTGCTAATCTCGTCCCCCCGAGCGTAGGCTGGCTCCTCAAGGGGATGTGTCCGGCCCTGGGTCACGTGCCAAGGTCGCCAGTACCAGAGGTAGCGCACTAGAAAGGTCCACCAGCCCATCTCCTGCTGCTGAAGCACATGATATAGCTCATGGCCAACGAGCACTATCCCATACTGGGATATCAGGTTCGGTGCTTTGCGAGTGAGATGGATGGTTTTGTTGATGGTGACAGCGGCCTGCCCAAAGAGGCCGAAAAGCCAGCTGAAGTGAGAATCCTGGAGAAGAGGCGTATTGTTTATGAGATGCTCACTATACCAGCGAGTAAGCTCCCGTGCCGAACTCTGAGGCATTGCCACCCTTTTAGCCATACTCCTTTCCTTGAGTAATCGTCTGAACTTTGCTTATCATAAACACCTTGGTAGCGCAGGTAGGGCCTGCTCTCCAACTGACGGGGGTAACCTACCCCCTATTATTGTACCACCTCTGAAGTTGCAGTTGTCTGCATGAGAAGCAGTCTACCAGCGATAAGTCCCTATTTAAAATAGCTATTTTCCCAGAACTACCCCAACTCAGTCCGCGCATTTTTGGCCCTGAGCTGGCCAAATAGGGGCTGCCGGGGGTGCAGGAAATTTTTACCGGCTTTCGGCATAAGATTAGCTTGAGCTTTCTCTTAGCTGCGCCTCATCGCCAGTGGACAGAGCATGGTTGGGTTGCCACCAGCGGAATATACCCCCTCATAATTAAGTTGCCTACTATTATTTCACCGTTAGATAAGATGACCGATATGGAGCCGGGAGTGTGACCCAACATGGGGGTTACCTCCCGTCAATGCCGTATTTCTTGAGGCGTCCACAGGGGTGCTGTATTCAGGGCAGAAGTTTATGTAGGCGTTCGTTTTCTAGCCGCTGGTTTTCTAGTTGCTCGTTTTTTAGCCCTAGATGGAGCCTTCATTGGTCCAGTTGGGGCGGTTGGTTGGGCAGCAGGCTTTGCCCGAAGACGGTATACCAGATAGATCAGGCCGGCGATGACCAGCAATACAATCACTGTGGCTATGATCGGCCCCGTGTAGTTGGGCCTCCACAATATTTCTACGGTAGAAGGTCCGGTCATAGTTTGTGTGCCGCTGGAGTTTACAGGGCTGATTGTCCCACCCAGGAAAGCCCAAAAGCCACTCTCCATGGGGACTGCACGCAGCGATAAGTTCCAGGCGGCGATACCGCCCTGGCGCTCCCAGGAGCGCTCCTCTATGTGAGGGTAATCCGATTTCAGGGTCAACAGGTAATAAGTGTCGTATGCAGCAGTGGTGGTTCCTCCCTGGTTGGCGGTGAACACTAGGTCCCTGGTGGGGCACGTGCTGCCGTCGGGCAGCTTCCATTCCCGGAAGACGTACTTTATGCCGTTCTGTATATCGGAATCAATGGTGCTTGGTGCCGTGCTGCTGAAATAGTTCCCCACAGCATAAAAGCCGGCACCCGGTGGCTGGGTCAAACCGGATGGGTCGCTGCTCGTCCCAATATATACCTCCCGCGCATAATCGAAATAAGCGTAGTTGTCGATGTCGGTCACCGTTTTTTGATTTGGCCCTGTGACTGCAAACCTGGTTTGGGGGTCCGAGCCCGATATGATTTGATCGACGGTCACTAAATGGCTCTGGCACGGAACTGATGTAAAGATCTCAGATTGGCCTCCCACAAGTGTGGCCTCGTGTGAGCCGTCAATTAATACCTTTGTCAGGCCCTGCGTAAGGCCAGGGCCAATTTCGACGGTGAAATCACAAGCGGTAGTGTAGTAAATGGTGATAGGGTAATTGGCGTAACAATCGACGATAAGGATGAAGGGGCGACTGACGGGCGGGCAGCAGCAGGTGCCTGTATCGGTAACATTAGCTGTTACGGTATAAACGCCGCAGGTGCCTGGGGCTGGGGTGCCGGAGATGATCCCGTTGGTAGCGTCCGTCACGGACAGCCCGGCTGGCAAATCAGTAGCAGCCCAGTCAAATGGTCCCACACCGCCGGTGACGCTCAGCGTCATGGAGAACGGCACGTTCTCCCATGCTACCGGGTAAAATGTTGGATCGATGACCATGTCACACGGAAGGGAAGGTCCTATTACATTGATGGTGACAGGCATGGCAACAAAAAAGGGTCCGCACGGAGGCCAAGCAGTAAACTCGGAGACACCAACCCAAAAGTTATAGGTGTTTCCATCTTCCCCCAATGGAGGGCAACCTGTAAGTAGACCGGTATTCGGATCTAGAGTCATCCATGCCGGCACCGCCCCCCACGTCCAGAAGAAAGGGTTCGGCGGTGGTGTAGACACGGTGCCAGTAGCGGTAAATTGAATTGTAAAGGGCGCGCACTCTGGTACGTCTATAGGTGGAACAGGATCAGCATCGATGCCAATAGCCTGTACAGGCTCGGTATTCAGCACCATCTCTCCCACAGCTAATGTCAATGCAATTAAAATGGCCAGGCATAACCTGAAAAAGACCACTACGTGCCGGCCCTCTACGAAATTCGATGTCCTCATTTCACTACCTCCCTATTTACTCCAAAAGAAGGTGTTTTTTTTCTCTTACCATGCCTGGACTATGGGGGTAAGGCTGCCGCCTGCATTTAGCCGCTCAGGCCGACAGTGCCAAGTAGGAACCATCACTTTAGGTAGCGCTGGCAGGCTCTGGTTGCCTCGGCCTGGGTCGCGTAGCATGCACCTCCCATCTGGGTACACTGGGTCTGGGTGGTCTGGACGACTTTGCCGCCCGCACAGCACCAGCACATCGGCTGACAGGCTTGCATCGCCTGGGCCTGGGTGGAGTAACATGCGCCTCCTATCTGGGCACACTCAGTTTGGGGTATTTGGCCGACCTTGCCGCCCGCACAGCACCAACACATCGGCTGACAGGCTCGCACCGCTTCGGCTTGGTTGGCGTACCAGTCGCCTCCCAGCCGGGCACACTCAGTTTTGGTGGCCTGGATGACCTTATTGTCCTTGCAGCACCAGCCTTCCGGCTCGCTGTAGCAATACCACTTTTGCTGGTTATCAGGGGAATAGTAACAGAGTTGCTCGGAGCATCTCTGGGTGAACCCGAGGCTTGCTGCCTCATCAGGTTTCAAACAGTAGTTGCAGTTGCTGGGGCACTTGAAAAAATCAGGTTCATTGTGAGTCGTAGTCGACATAGGCTGAGTTGGAAGGGGTAAGGAATACTGCTCTTTCCATTGAGGTGAACGAGGTGGAGCTGACAAAGACACCGGCGGGATCAGGGGAGCAGGTTTCGATGGAAGCTCAGTGACAAACGATAGCGTTACCCTTTCATCCACTTCGCCGCTCTCGTTTATTGCTTTCAGGACGGCATCGAACGTATTGCTGTCGCCTGTCTGTATTGCGGAGGCAGTCAATCCTTTGACAGTCCCTTTAAGGGTGGCGGCAGAAGGGTTAATGATGTCTTTAATGGTATTGCCCGCCTCAATTATCTGTACTTTGGTGGCGCGTCTGACCACGAAGGTATATATGGCGGAATCATCGGTATCCAGTTCTAAGGGTTTAGCCTCGAACAGCCGGATGTCCGGTGGCTTCCCGTCTGCAAAGTATTGTGCGTAACCGCCGTCATTTGCGGCCTGACACACCTGGACGCCTGGTAGCAACATGCCTCTTTCGGACCGTTCAGTGCACATGGTTGCCCCGGCAGCTATGAGACCAATCAGTATAAGGCATAGACACAACCTTAGAATGCTATTCATACTGCGGACCCATCCAAAACCTGATAATCTCATTACTCCACCTCCCAATAAGAATCAATTGCAGAAATTTCCTTCTATACCGGCAGAATTACCTTAGCCATAGTTTCCTGGATCATTCCATCTGAAACGAGTGCAACGCGATACGAGTCCCTAAAGTAAATTATATAGCAACATCACTAGTATGAGTATGTGTCATATTTTTGCATATGTCAAGAGTGAGTGACTGACTGGAGAGCAAAGGTTACTCAGGCACAAAAGTTGGCAGATAAGCTGAAGGAGTCGGCAAAAACCTATGAATTGGTGACCTATCTTGGAGGAAGTCACGGACTTGATGAAAATAGCGGAGACAGAGACGATAGAATCCTCAAATGGTTTGTCCAACATCTACAGTGAAATCATAGACTTGTCTCTTGCTGGTCCTTCCCCACGACCTTGACCTCTCCCCTCTTGAAGTCGATGTCGCGCTTGAGGATGCCCGCTGCCTCATAGTTCTAAGCAAGGGTAAAATGCTTAGGGCATGCTTGCTTTTTGATTATTTCTGAGGCAGGATTCAATTTGGATTCAGACTCAGTCAGTCGCTAGCTTTTCCCAGGCTGAGCGAGCCGCCTCCATTTCAGCAGCTCTTCTGCTTTTTCCTGAACCTGCCCCCAGTATTCTGTCCCCAAGTGCTACCTCTATGGTGAAGTTTCTATCGTGGTCGGGGCCTGAAGCCTCTACAAGGTGGTAAGTTGGCAGCTGTTTGTATTTAGCTTGGGTGAATTCTTGCAACAGAGCTTTATAGTCTGGGCTTATCCCCTTGGTTTTTATCTCTTCAAGCTGACTATCCAATTTACTTAAAACGAAATCCCTAGCGGCAGTTAGGCCTTGGTCGAGGAAAATAGCCCCGATTAGGGCTTCGAAGGTATCAGCAAGGTTGGTTTGTCTTTGTCGTCCGCCGGTTGCCTCCTCTCCCTTTCCCAGATGGAGGTAATCACCAAGCCTGAGTGCTAGGCCTAACTGGGCTAAAGTCTCCTGCCGAATTAATGAAGTGCGAATTTTGGTCAGCTCACCTTCAGCTAGATGAGGAAATTCATGATATAGTTTCTCGGCGACTATAGAGCTTAGTAGGGCATCGCCCAGGAACTCAAGACGTTCGTTGTCCAGAAGGGGAAAGCCAGGGTTCTCGTTGATATAAGAGGAGTGGATGAAAACTTGTTGGAGTATAGAGGGGTCTCGGAAGGTGACTCCTATAACCTGTTGCAAATCGCTCCAATTAACCAAAATCGATTATCCTTAGTTGAGTATAGCAAAGCAGCTTGTGGACTGACAAGTTGGCTTGCTTAGCGATCCTGCTTGTCATTCTGAGGGTAGCGAAGAATCTCATACAGCTCAGGATGAACTCCAGGACCGAAGAACTTTGCCCAGGGTAACAAGTAAACACCCTCTGAATACTCGGAGTATTACTTGGAGCACTAGAAACGAGCTACTGGCTGAGGTGTACCGGGTCTGTTCAGTTTGAGGACAGCTTGAGGCCTTATCGTAGTGTCAAAACTGTTTCAGTTCTTGCTGCAACCTAAACTCTCTCTCAGCCTCGAACCTAACCCCTTTCTCAGTAAAAAGCCGCCAGCAAGCATCTACCACCTTGGGGTCATAAAGTATCCCCTTGTTTTGCAGAATCTCAGAGAGAGCCTCGTCCATACTGTGAGCCGGTCGGTAAGGTCGATGAGAGGACATAGCTTCGACGACGTCCGCTACAGCCAAGATCCTTGCTTCTGTGAGTATATTTTTACCTGACAGACCTAAAGGATATCCGGTACCGTTCATCCTTTCATGATGTTGAAGCACGATTTGTGCCACCGGCCACGGGAATTCTATCTGCTTCAATATGTCATAGCCAATCTTGGGATGGGTTTTAATTAAGTCAACTTCGATATTGCTTAACAAGCTCGGCTTGCTGAGAAGTTCAGCGGGCACATATATCTTGCCAATGTCATGGACAAGTCCAGCGGCGTGGATTCCATCAATCTGTTCTTTTGAAAGAAGGCCCATCTCCTTGCCTATAGCACAGGCCAGCTTGGCCACACGTAGTTGGTGGCCGGCCGTATAAGGGTCCCTTATTTCAATTATTGATGCCATTACCTGGATGATTCCGCGTATGAATGACTGTAACCTTTCGTAACTTTGTTGGAGTTCTTCTTGCGCTCGCTTGTGCTCAGTGATGTCTTTCGTTATGGCTACAAAAGCAATCGGTCTACCAAAAGAATCTTCAATAACGCTTGCAGAAAGCTCTGCTGGAAATTCTTTACCTTGTTTTGTCACAAAGGTGTACTCTACATTTTTTAATGTAGCTTGCTTCAAGACTTTGTTTAGGTTCTCCATTGCCCTTGCATGGTCTTTCTCAGCAATTAAAGTGAAGGCACTCTTACCGATTAATTCTTCTTTCGATGAAAAACCGTGTAGTTTCAATGTTTCTTCATTGCATTCAGTTATGTTGCCCATTAAATCAGTGACTGTAATTGCATCTGGAGATGAACTGAATATGTTCCTTATTTTTTGGTCACTCTCGAGTAGTGCCTGCTCCACCTGATTGTACTGCTCTTTCGATACATCCAAGTCAGCAATCAGTTGACGAAACACTACCGAGTCACGTATGGCTCGTTCCTCTTGGCTTGTGTGTATCTTCCGTCTCGGGTCAGTATACTCACGGATGTCATGTTGGTGCATTGAGCTGCGAAGCAGCTGTCGCCTTGGTGATGGGCCAAGGGAGACTGTGCTGCTACGACGACTGGAAAGGGCTGTATTTATCGGGTTGACCTCCTGCCGCAGTCTATCTATTTCATCTTCAGTAAATAGTCTCCAACCTCTCTTATCCCTGTGTTCTACGTCCGGAAATGACTCTTCCCTAACCCACCTCAGAAAGGTGTTCTTGGTTATGCCAACCATTTGGCAAGCTTCAGCGGTTCTGTAATAGGCATGACCATTTATAGTTATAGGCATGCTTTCCAGCCTCAAATACTAGTTAGGTATACTCCAATGTAGGCATACTTTAATATACTTTCAGCATTCGGTAAATCCAACATTGGTACCACTTTAATGCGTACTTTGGTAAGGAGTACTAGGAAGGGACGAAGTGAACTCTTGAACTGTCCAGTTTCAGGGGTTCACTTCCAATTTGCGTTATTCATTGGTTGACAAATTCGAAGCAAATATGTAGTAAATATAATCATAAAATTGCTGTAAAGAGGACTAGAAGATGACAGATTTGATAGCCGTATTGATTATCGGGATTCTTGTGGTAGGCACAGCAGTTTTTTTCCTAATGTGTAGATATAGATGAATCGAGTTTTTGATGCTATAAAAAGAGGCGGCTAATTGTGGTGACACAACTGTCCAGATATTGTAAAATGGGAGGTTGACAGGGCTGTTTGTGTGTGGGGGGAGTTGTCTATGGGATGACTCAAAGGCTGGAGGCTTGATAGTAGGGCTTACCGACACACGGTCAGTGTTAGTGTGGAAGGGGGCAAGAGCGTATGGAATATTGGGTGTTAACTCGATTGGGTAGGGAGGCGATACCGTTACTCCACGAGGCAGGGAGGGATGAGGAAGCAAATATACTTGAGTTAGTGGACAGAGCTACGGGTGTAACGGTGGAACAAGTGGCTTATGCAATGCGTCTGGACAACAGTACGGCACGCCATAAACTGAGGTCGTTGAGTGTCAACAGATGGGTGTGGCGTAAGATAACAAAGGCAACACCATTCTAGTCTGACGAGCTAATCGGAGTTTTCCCGTAGATTTTGCTTTATCCTCTTCAGTCTATAGGATTACTGCCACTGACCTCAATAAGGTCTTTTCACAAAGCTAATGTTACCAACATTTTTCGTACCCGTGTTGTTGCTTCTTTTTTGAGAGACTGTACCTTGCTTTTCCGCCCGCTGCTTCAGTTTCTTTACTATAGGCCTTTCTTTTAAGAATAGATTCATAACACTGTTAACAATAGATTCCCAACAGTTAACACAGCTGTATTCCAAGATATTACTATCAGCATGACAATATTCAAGTACCAGAGCAGATGAGATTTTCCGAAACGCCACAGAATCAGAGCTATTGCCACAGCCAGAAGCCCCTTCAAAACCAAATCATCACCGTAGCTGAGGTACCTAACAACCGGATTCAGCTCAGTCTGCCCAGGCGTAAATAGCTGCTTCGTGAGCCAAGCATCGACTAAGTTCAAACCAATAAAGGAAGTGCTACCCCACATGTCCTCTTAAAATTACAAAAACCAACCCCCTTGGGTCGGTTTCACTATTAGCTCCCCACTGCCCAAGTGACCATATACAGACAGTGATTCGACGCCCCCCCGTAGTAAAGGAGAATTTAGTCTATACGGGGACAGGCTAATTTAATAGAGTGGCAAAATAAACGTGCCTTGTCTAGGCATCACATGACATAATTGAGAAAAACTGAATTCCACCCAAGACGAAAGAGGTGACTATTGTATGAAGAGCTTAACCAGCAACGCTCAAAGAATCTCCCCAACGGCAGTAAGTAAGAGCACTAATAGGGCAAGCCCACAGAGTGCCTGAGTTACTGCTCCACGTGTCTTATTAAGCCTTGCTATTGTGGAGACCATTTCTGGTTTATGTGAATTTTCAGTGGTTAACCTTTTGCTAGCTTTAGCAAGCTCTGGCATTACTTTCACCCCCATGTAAATACCTAGACCAACCATAGCCAAAACTAACAGATGTTTCACAAATAAAACTATAGACCAGCTATTCGCAAAGATACTGCCGATACGCTCATAGTGGTCATCGAGAAGCAGGAGGACAAAACCTGTTATGAAGAATATGGCGATACAACTAAGGGCAACAGGCTGGTCTCTTCTACGGTATTCAGCTATAAAATCGCCATAATCGGTTTCCTTAACGTATCTACTAGCAAGCGGGGTGAAGAGGAGCAGGGTGCTGAACATATGCCCCACCCAGATAACCAGCACAATTAGGTGAAGCCAGGTGCATGCAACTAAAGCTACCTCTACCATTCTTGTCTCTCCTTTCTATAGGTGACTATGGTTTTAGGTAGAATTTAGACGTTCTTATAATTTTCCTTACATCCACTGGTAGGCGATAGTGCGAACTAAGGTACAGGTTTATCACTTTCCCTCTGATTTCGGGATTCCTATCCATCTTGGAGGTGTATTCATATATCTACCATAGGTGTTGCCGTACCTCTTAAGAAAGCTACTATCGATTTTCCTCGCCAAAAGCTCCCTCCGAATCCGCCCAACCGGGCTATACCTGTCGCAATTATACATCTAGCTAAAGGGGAATAGAATACCCCTAAGCAATTGTGTCAACACAAGAGAAGCCAAGTAGCCTCTAAGAAGGACATGCCCCACAAGAAATCCTAAATTTAGATTAGCTATTTTAGAGATATAGCGTAGCCAACTATATAGCCAATTTTGGTTTCCTATCTGGGGTTGCCAAATTCCCATGTAAGAAAGGTGTTAAAAAGGTTGTTTTAAGGGTAAATAGGGAGAATAAATCTTGAGGTTGTAGATACGATTTATGTGTTGTTTTTAGCAGGTTTATAGATACGATAATGGCCGTTTTTATTGATTATGCGGTGTAGCCAAATAGATGTTTTGTTAGATATAAAACAAGGGGGAAAACATCGCTATTCTTAGCCCAATAAGCATTTTATTATAGCTAAAATAAGGAGGAAAATAGGTGAAATCAAGGGTATAAGTAAGGTTTTAAAATTCATTTTACAGATAGGAGTACAATAGGTGAAAAGTGGGCATTTTCGCTTCAGATGGCCTAGAGAATAACGAGAGGGCTTAGTCTTTCTGGTGGCACAACGGTTTTCGGCGGCACTAATTGAAAATCTTGAATCACCTTTTGTTAAGAAGGGTGCTTGGAAAGCACAAATGATTTCATTGGAAAATGACCGACATACACCGCATTAGGACTTCCATAATTTGTGCTATAATGTAATCAATTCTTAGGGTGTGAAAGGAGGATAGAATGCGAGAGCTGCGAATACAAAATATGAAGGTCGGTGAGAAGCATGTCACTTCAGCAAAAATGGTTACTAGGACGGATGTCGACACTTTTTGCTCCGCCAGCGGGATGCTACATCCAATTTTCTTAAGCGACGACTATGTTAAGTCAGATGAAGCGAGTCAAAAGATAGGGCTTAAAGGCAGTGTAGTGCCAGGTCAGTTGACATATGCTATTATGCTGGGGAATCTAGCACGCGAACGGATTATAGAAGATGTTATTGTTCAACTAGGTTCAAACGATGTGAGATGGCCTGCCCCTGCTTATCCCTATGATATGTTAAGGACCGAGATTGAGATAACGAACAACAGAACAACTAAGGCGGGGGACAGTGTTATAGTTGACTATAACTGGCAGGTAAAGAACCAGAATGATGCAGTAGTTATCGAAGGAAAGAACACTTGCATGTTCAAAAAGAAATAAGCCTATTATCGTCTGTGACAATTGAATAGACTCTTGTGAGCCACACATCTACTACAGATATGCTTCAATCAGTCAGCGCCTGAATTTCGGCTTCTTATCTGAAATCGCCAATTCCTTATGTAAGAAAGGTGTCAAAAAGTAGGGTAAAATAGGCGCTTTAATGGCTATTATTACGCAGGTGGTAGATACGAATAATGCATAGTTTTTAAGGCGCTGGTAGATACGATAATGGCGTTTTCTTTTATAGTGCAAGTGTAGCCAAATAACTGTTTCTTGGAGGTCTGCGGAACTGGATGACAACCTACTTACTTAAGCGTTCCCTCTATTCTATCAAGGCAATGGTTCCATATGTCAGTCTGCCTAACTTCATTGCCTTTCTCCAGTTCCTCAACATAGATACTTAGCTTTGTGTCTTGCATTTCGCTGGCTCTATGCCCCAGCTCTAACAGCCACTCCGCTTTGTCCTCAAATTCGAACCGGGTAGTGATACCAGCTTGCTTCCAAGCGGGATATATAACTATATCCATGTACTCGGCGTAAGCCAAGGCTTCTGCACATTTTTCATCTACAAATTCCTTGTCACTTTGTAAGGACTGGATTTGAGTTTGTAGCGATTCGACTTGAGTCTGTAGTGATTCGATTTGAGCTTGGGCTTCTGCAAGGTCACTACTTATTCTGCCACAGTCTTCCTGGGACACTCCAGCACAGGAATGTAGTAAGCAAAGCATGAGAGTTAATACTATGCCCGTTAGAATGATTTTCTTCATTTAGAGCCCCCTATTAAATAGACAGATAATGATTCCGCATAGACCTGTTACTATGAACGATACACTACTCGTCACCGCAACGTCAATGATCTCGACCAATTAAACCTTCTAGCATTTAGTGCGGTCCACAACAAAGCAAGCAAGAACACCGCTGCTTTTAATCAAATGGGCGTTTTCTTAAATGAAAAATAAGGGACAAAATGGCTTTTTATTTAGCTACAAAGTCAATCTGTTTTAAGTGTTTTTATAATGTAAGTGTATCTGGTTTACGAGAATTATTCACATATAAGGTCGTATCTGATAACCAGGGAATTAGTTATAGCTGTGGTAGATACGAGAATCCAAGAACGCTATAAAAATAACACTACCAGTTCTGAGAGTCTATAAAAAAGGATGCTGTTGACACTCGCTGAATCAGGTGCTACCTTTGACTTGGGAATACAAAGGTTCAGGAAAGGGGGAAGGTCATGTCGCTTATACCAGCATTTGAAATTGGGGTCTGGAACGCCTGGATACTTCAAGTTATCTCCTTTCTAACACTTAGTGCTCCCAATATTTTTATGAGTAAGGAAGAAAAAGAGAGAGTGAACAGGTCAACCGAATCCACGATGCTAAGTAAACTAAGTAAAACTGAGAAGTGGTTAGCTCTTTCCACTCATGTTGTAATCATGCCGCTTGCCTTCATATACTCTATCTTCCTACCGCTAAAGCTAGGCACAGCATGGCTATACGTAGGTCTTCCTATTTTTACTCTGTCTCTGGTTATGTCACTTATAGCTACTTATAATTTCGCGGCTACACCGCTTGGAGAACCTGTTACCATAGGTATCTACCGAATTTCAAGACACCCCGTATATTTAAGCGGTTTCGTGATGTATGTTGGCATAGGTATAGCTTGTGCCTCCTGGGTTCTTCTACTATGCGCAGTGCTATGGATAGTCTTTTGGCAAATTGCGGTACCTGCCGAAGAACGTTTCCTTGTCGAACAGTATGGTGACGCCTATCGTGAATATATAGATAGGACGCCAAGATGGATAGGAATCCCCAGTAGGTCAGCAAATCAGGCCAAGGCGTTAAGCAAGACAGGGTTGCCGTAGATACGGACCCATGCTATAATTTTGGTACGCTGGGGATTCGTCTAGCGGTAGGACGACGGACTCTGGATCCGTTAGGCCAGGTTCGAATCCTGGATCCCCAGCAAGCTTTTTGGCATATTCGTCTAGGGGTTTAGGACACTCCCTTAAGACGTGATTTAGCCCATTGGTGACTTGTAAAACTTCAGGCTGTCCTGCAAAGTAATGCTGTCGTATGTCTTTGCACCGTTTGTAGACTCTCCCTTCTGCCTAATCTAAATAGGAGTTCTCCAAACATAATTTTGAGCATTGGTTTTGACAGTCCTTTATTTGTCCGCATACTTGTCTTGTGCGCCGGGGACACGTGGGCATTGCCTCTCATTTTGGCCAGGTGTGTAATCAGGGGCAGGTGTGGGATATCGTCACCGAGCCATGCTCTGAGCGTAATCAACATCTTTGATGCCAGCAGGACTCGAAACAGTACTATACTCTCTCTATTCTTACTTCGCCAAAAATACCGTATGGCCTAATAATTAGCACCAGCAAAAGAATGACGAAAGGCACGATACCTCCGGGCACGATACCTCCTCCGATCGAGTAGCCAGTAGCCATTGCTTCTAAAGTGCCGACCAGAAGCCCTCCAACTATGGCCCCCTTCAGGGAATCCAATCCACCAACGAAACAAGCCGGGATAGCCTTCCAGCCCCATTGAGACAAGCCATGAAAAGCACCAGCCTGAACACCGAAGAACAAGGCTCCAATGAAGGCAAGTACTGCTGCCAGCACCCAAGACAAAGTAAATACTCGGTCCACTTTTATTCCTAAGCTTTGGGCAACC
>DUEX01000059.1 GCA_011170325.1 Dehalococcoidia bacterium
GTCTTCCTTAGTGCTCTGAATCAGAGTCCTTATTCTCCACCAGGTGATATAACACTCGAACCTGACCTGCTCAATTTGCTTCTCGAGCAGCAACAGGTGGTAAAGGTAAGTGAAGGTGTGGTCTTTTCCGCCTCTGCCTATAATGAAATGGTGGACAAAGTTAGCGCTCATGCTAAGGCAAAAGGCAAAGTGACCCTCGCGGAAGTGCGGGATATGCTGGGCACCAGCCGGAAGTATGCCCAAGCACTTTTGGAATATATGGATGAGAAAAAGCTCACACGCCGCGTTGGTGATGAACGAGTCCTGAGATAACTAATACTGTTTTATCAGTTGGCCGTTGTCCTCGAAAAAATACCAGCAACCATCATATGCTGAGTTTATCGGGCAGGTTTTAAACACGCTCCACATCCCATCACCTAGATACGCAGCAGTAAAAATCGGTTCAGCATCCTCATACTGAGGACAACTCGGGCCAACTCAGCCAGTTCGCCTGGTGGGCAATCGACAATAGGGACTAATCTTCTTTGCTGCAGCTATGACTTCGTCAGTGGTGTAGCGAGGTAAATCAGGACCCGATTCTGGCTTCTGCTGGGCGTCTGTGCTGGGTGGTGTTGAAGCTGGGGATTTTCCTCCGAAGATAAAACTGCCGCCAAACCAGTTAGACATTTCCCCTTGCGGGCTTGTGCTGATAGCGTAGAGGATTGCTCCGATGAAAATTATAATAATTATGAGGATAAGATAGCGGCCAACCTGACCTGCAGGCTGCGGTATTGCCTTTTCCCTTTTTGGTTTTTCCTCTTTACGTGTTTTTCTGACTTTCTTAGCTGAAGGCTTTGCCAACTGTGTTTGCTGGTATAGCTTTTCCCCGCAATTGGTGCAAAACCCGGATAAGGTTTCAGCAACAGCACCGCAGTGGTTACATCTGTATTCGAAGTGTTGGCCACAGTTACTGCAGAACTTTTGTCCCACTGGGATTTGAGTGCCACATTTTGGACATGGGAACGCTGGCTGCAACTTATGTTCCGGTTCTCCTTCTATAGGAACTAACGTGTCGTCTGATTTTGGGGCATCATCCATAGAATCAATTATATACCTACCAGAGCTGAAATAGAACATCATGCGGATTCATTATACGGCTTCACATGCCCGCAAACGCATAATTTCATCCTCACTTAGCCTCTCCCATTCCCCATATCCCAGCGGGAATAAATCCTCGCTGGATGCCTGCCCACCCTTCCTCCTGTTGAGGGAGATGGGAAGAAGGGGGCAGGGCTGATGGCTTTTCATCACAGATAAACTTGGTACTTAGGTCGTCTCTAATTTGTGGTACACAAGTGTCTATTTGAAATAGTACCAATGCATCATGTTTTGCCGACTATGCTGTGTGAGAATATAGATGACGGGTTGAGGAGAGAAGCACGTTATGGTGAGGAGGTAGAGATGAAGAGCAGTAAGAGATTTTTGGCTATTGTCAGGGGTGATAAGAAATTATTAGGAATGTTCGGTGGCATTGTTGTGGATGTTGCTTTTCTTGTAGCTATTCTAGTTACGGCCTGTGCCTGGTATTTGTAATAAACACCAAATGCCGGTAAGTTCAGAGCTACAGAATGGGCAAAGAAATTATTAGTGTCATCGGCGGCTTCCTATTCGTAGTTCTGCTCTTATGGGCTTGTGTTTGGTATTTACTCTGATGCACGTTTAGTCCAGAGATGCCATCTGCTTTATTACACTGTGTCCCCAAGGGCAAAAGTTCGCCTCAGACTATACTGCAGGCATTTTGAATTCAAAGACGCCGAAAAAAAGGACTATTGCCACGCCTAAACAAAAATGATTTCATTAACGTTATTACATATGAGTGAAAGCCAAGAACAGGCTAAATCAAACAATGAGGTAGGCGATACACATTGGCGTCAGAGGATGCTTGGCTTATTCGCTACACACAAGCGGAGAATTAGTACGGGCATGGAACACATAGTCGCATGTCCAACGTGTAACTCAGCAAACCAGGCGGGGCAACGATTATGCAGGTGCTGCGGCCAGAGCCTGGCACACAGATGTACTCATTGCAAGCTTGATATTGACCCCAGTATGACAATTTGTCCGTATTGTCATGAAACATTACCGCCTTGGTCAACGGGACAAGGTCACGCAAGTGAGGAGTTTCGCAAGCAAAACAGGCCCCAGCTTCTTTGAGAAGCTTATCAGTTTAACAAGCCATTTCATACCAACGGTGACTTATAGAATTCAGGCTATCCTGGAAAGTAACTGAGCTCGTATATCTTAGTACAATGCCGAATCTGTAAAACCAATCACTATTAACTATGTGCCTACTAGTATCTAAAGAATCGTTTTACGACGCTCTTTGCTCCTTAAACTCTCAGTAATACTCTGATGCGCTTCTGCTTTATTTGAGAATTAATCGAAGATGTGGCGGGAGCGTATGGGAGTCGAACCCACCAGAGACATTTCTGATGCCTCACGACGGAGTTGAAGTCCGCGAAGCCCACCGGGACTCAAACGCTCCCTCGTCTGTATCTTAACTCTGCTTAAAGCAGGTCATTCTTTCTTGCCAAGTCGGGCTATATAACATCATACCAGATTCGCATTGAATAATGAAGAAAATGTGCTAGTCAGGTATGGGGCACTACATTTGTTCTTTTTCGAGCGAGATGAGTTGACTCATCTCCAAATTCCTCTACGTCATTGCGAGCAAAGCGTGGCAATCTCTGGGATTGTTTCGGGACTTAAAGCCCTCGCAATAACAAATGGATGCCAGGCAAATTTGCTATAATTGCGACACATTTATACTTAGCCCGGGGTTTTGTAAGAAATAGACATGGGTGAGTTAGCATCCCATTCTGAAAGGGGGTCATCAAGCTGGCTACAAAAGGCACGGCATATACAAGCTATGAGAAAGGCCTTTAATGTGGTCAGGAAAAGACAACGAGCGAATATTAGCAGGGTACCAGACCTTGAAGTCCGGAAGAAAAGGCTCAAGCAAGTTCGGGAGAAGGCTATCGGTAACGAGGCACTTCTCAAACAGGCTGTGGAGAATCTGAGACAGAACGGGATAAAGGTATACAGGGCGGATAACCAGGATGAAGCGATATCGCTGGTTATCAGTGAGATAGACAATGACAGTCTGGTGGTCAAATCGAAGTCAAATTTGACCAAGGAAATCGGGCTGACTGAGGCTCTGGAAGCAGTGGGCATTGATGTCATAGAAACTGACATCGGTGACAGGATAATTCAGCTTTGCGGTGGCATGCCATCGCATCCTACAGGCCCAGCCAGTCATCTCACCAGGCATGATATAGCTAGAATTCTTTCTGCTCATTTAGGCAAAACAGTAAAACCGACCGCCCGGGCGATAGTTGAGCTAATTCGAGATGAGATAGCTGCATATATAAACAAGGCTAAAATCGGCATCACCGGGGCTAATGCTATTGCTGCTGAGGATGGAGCGATTCTGCTGCTGCATAATGAGGGTAATATCATTCAGGTAGCAATGCGCCCCGAAAAACATATAGTTCTGGCCGGAATAGACAAGATATACCCGAGCATTGAGGAAGCCTTGAACATGTTAAAGCTCCAGACATTCTATGCCACGGGCGCTTTGGCGACCTCATTTATTAATATAATTGCCGGCTCAAGCCAGACTGCCGATATTGAAAAACAGCTAATCAAAGGTGTTCACGGCCCTAAGGAAATAAGTCTAATTCTGGTGGATAACCGCAGGAGCGATATAGCCAGGAGCGACTATAAAGAGTTGCTCTATTGCATTGGCTGCGGGCAATGCCTGCTGGTCTGCCCGGCCTATAGCGTTTACGCTGACAGATTTGGTGTTGATAGCCAGCTAGGCGGGAGGGGATTAGTCTATTCTGTTCTGAGCCTGGAAGCACATGCAAGGGCTGATGATGGGCTTGAGCTGTGTCTTACTTGCAGAAAGTGCCAGCAGCACTGCCCTTTAGCTTTAGACATTCCATCGATGGTCAATAAGTTGCGTTTGGAAAAGCGTACCGAGTTACTGGAGCCACATTTGCAGACCGCCTACGATTTTGTACTTGCTCATATAGAGTGGGTGGGTAGTGCTGTAAAGCTGGAGGTCTTGTTGCTGATTGCAAGGCTGCTGCGGCTTTCAGCCGGTGATTGATAAACTCCAGCTCTTTTTGGCGATTAGTATTTTAACGTAGTGACATAGTTTTGTGGTTGTTGTAAAATCGAGCTTAGGGTATAGAGAGAGTAGGAGTCGGGTAGATGGAGTTATATGTCTTAACTCAGTCTGGTAGAAAGGTAATACCTGTGCTCAGGAGGGCTGGTAATGAGCTGGAAGCGAACATGCTTGAGTATCTGGGCATGGTGGAGGGGGCA
>DUEX01000006.1 GCA_011170325.1 Dehalococcoidia bacterium
ATTTACTACACTTGAAGAGGCAAGGGTATTGATAGAACAGTGGAGAAGGGAATATAATCGGGTACGTCCTCATAGTGCTCTGGGGTACCGTCCACCAGCACCTGAGGCTGTACTGACTAAGATAACGGCTTAACAAGTGGTATCACTATTGGGGGCAGACCAAACGTAATATGTGGATTATTGACTTTGGGGTTAATACACCACTCGAAGAAGCTCAAAAATATGAAAAACCACTAGAATATGTCTATCTTAATGTTAAGCCGATACGGGACAAGGTGCGCAGGAGGCAATACCGAGAACATTGGTGGTTGCTTGCTGAACCTTGTGCTGGTATGCGTAAAGCAATTGCTGGGCTAGACCGATTTATTGTTACACCGAAAACTGCTAAATACCGCCTTTTTGTTTGGCTTTATCGTCCAGCATTGCCAGACCAATCATTGTACGTAATTGCTCGCTCTGACGATTATGCTTTCGGTGTATTACATTCTTCAGTACACGAGATTTGGGTTCGATGTAAAGGAACACAATTACGAGAGGCTGAGAGTGGCTCTCGATACTCCCCGACTGAGACTTTTGAAACCTTTCCATTTCCTTGGCCACTAGGTGACGAGCCAAAAGAAAATGAATATGTCAAACTAATTGGTGAACAAGCAAGAAAATTAGAGGCATTCCGACAAAATTGGCTTCATCCTGATGAGGTCTATTCTGGAGAGAAATCACGTAAAAAACGCACACTCACGAATCTATATAATGCCCTAGGATACTATCAGACTAATTTTAAGGGTATGTACCGTGATGTCAAGAAATGGGAACGAGATATCAATAAAGTAATCAGATTGGAAGAGATTGAGGAACTTAATTACATTCATAACGGATTAAATAGTGCCGTATTAAAATCATATGGCTGGGATAATACATTGACAGACCAAGGGATATTAGAACAGCTACTTACCTTAAACTTGGAACGAATAAAGGCACAAACCAAATAACTATCTCTTTAGATGTTTTGCCTTTCAAAATGATACACTACCCATTTTTGCTGACGATTGACAAACACCCACACCAGACCCTAGAATGGGGCTTCTTGCCAAGTCTAAGCCAGTGGAAATGATAAATTACCCTTTGACTCGGTCAAGGCGGACGGTTTGTGGTATGCTTTCTGTTGGGCTTTATGGGAGGCTTTTGAGCCTCGATTAAGTGACACTTTTGGATCACATTGGGAAAATCCAGGAATGACATTTTTCAAAGGTGCTTGAGTTAAATCTGGACTCAAATCTGAGGCAGAACTGAATAGCCTCAAAAAACTGACGGAGGTGATATAAGAATGGCAATAATTACTGACGAGATCAAGGAGGTTGCAGAGAGGGCAAGGGCATGGGCGCTGGCGACAGTATCCAAGGATGGCATTCCCAATGTCATCCCTGTTAGCTCTGCCAAGGTCCTTTCTGAGGATGAAATCCTGCTAGTGAACAATTTCATGAGGAAGACAGAGGACAACTTGAAGGCAAATCCAGACAAGGTGGCAGTATCGATTTGGGATCTCCGTGCCATCAAGGGCTATCAATTTAAGGGTGAGGCAAGAATCGAAACCTTCGGGAAGGCGTTTGACGAAGGCGTGCAGTTGGTAAAATCTGTGACGCCCCAATTGAATCCTAAGAGCGCAGTCGTTGTAAAGGTTAAGTCTATTTACATAACCTCACCTGGTCCCAATGCCGGAAAGGAATTACCTTAGTTCGTGACGTGCATTAGCCAAAACATACAAAAAGTGCTATTCACTATCGTGACTAGTCTTGGCTGAGTGTTCAACACATAATACTGCGGTAACATCAGGTCGAAAAGCGTAACCTCATTTCTTGGCAAGCGTACAGGAGAAGGGTATCACCAATCTGAGAGTGAAACAGGTACATTCTCAGGCATCATGCATGGTCGGTGCACCATGCCTGAAAAGAAGGCAGCTTGTAATTTTGCTCTGACAACTACAAACGCCCTGCCGCCACTACATGCTGAATCTGGTTAGTCCCCTCGTAGATCTGGAGAATCTTGGCATCACGCATGTATTTCTCCATAGGGAAATCCTTCATGTAGCCATAGCCTCCCAACACTTGAAGAGCATCAGTAGTGACTTTCATCGCCATATCACTACAATAGAACTTGGCCATGGCCGATTCTTTGATATGGGGCAATCCTCTATCAATAAGCCAGGCAGCCTTCAGAGACAGAAGGCGCGCCGTTTCAATCATGGTGGCCATATCCACCAGCTGAAAGGATATGGCTTGATTAGAGAAGATAGGATGGCCAAACTGAATCCTGGTCTTGGCCCAGTTCAGAGCGGCATCGAATGCAGCTCGGGCTAGTCCCACACTTATCGCAGCCGTGATACATGGACGTCCCTTATTTAGACTGTCCATCATTATAGCAAAGCCATCCCCCTCGTTCGAAAGCAAGTTCTCTCGAGGTAATCTAACATTTTCGTAGACCACCTCTGAAGTCTGAGAGGCTCGCTGCCCCATCTTATCCTCAATTTTCCCCACTAGCACGCCTGGAGTGTCAGCAGGGATGATAAAGCCGCTAATCCCCTTATGTCCCTTGCTCTTATCAGTGTAGGCAAAACCGAGATAGACCCCGGCAACCCCACCGTTAGTAATGAAGCACTTAGTACCATTAAGGATATAGTCATCGCCGTCCTTCACCGCGGTGCTCGACATGGAGACAATATCGGAGCCAGTATCGTGCTCAGTAGCGGTGAACGCAGCAAGTACTGGATTCCGAGTATCGCAGAGGAGGGGAAGGTACTGCCGCTTCTGCTCCTCGCTACCCCAATCTCTAATTATGTCAGCGCCGTGCATATTGTGCACCGCGACAGTAATGGCAATCCCAGCACAACCCGCAGCTATCTCTTCGATCACAAAATAGGTGGTCCGCCTGTCTAATCCAATACCTCCATATTCAACCGGTGTTGTCATCCTCAAAAAGTCGTTAGCCGCCAATTTCCTGATGATGTCCCAGTTGAACTTATGCTCGGAATCACTGTCCAGCTCAGCAGCGATGGGCTTGATTTCGTTCTCGSTGAACTCCCTRGCMGCTCGCTGCATAGCCAGTTGCTCTTCAGTTAAGTCAAARTCTATCATCGATGCCTCCTATAGTTATTAGCTAAGATACGGTGCGGCAATYCTAGAGTRGCCTTAACCCTGTTCATTGCATATTCATAGTAGTCGAAAGCTTGCCAACAGGCTGTACTCGAAGGTTGTCTTTGGTGACATTTGGCACGATTGGAACATGGCGCTTTGTTACCGGAGAAAGCAGGGATGCTCTCTTTTAGTTCTCTCAGTTCATACCGGCAGCCTCTTGTTCGATTCTTGTCACCTTGCACAATAGTCCCTTTAGTGGCGAACTGCCTATGTGAGGGTCTAAATGCCTATTGTCAGTCAAGATGTTAATATTCACTTCTTTCCATCCGTTTTCATATCCATACCACCAGCCATGTGAAGTGGCTACTACCTTTGGATTAATCCCGCCAAAAATCTTAGCCTTGTGTTTGATTGCTCCTCTGGGTGTTTCGATGCGAACCCAATCCCCATCCTTGATACCCAAACTGTTGGCCGTATCAGGATGAATTTCTGCCAATGGCTCGGGAGCTAACTTTTGTAGCCTAGGGATATTTCTAAACATACCATGGAAATACGAGAGGATCTTGCGCCCTGTGATCAAGATGAGAGGATACTCCTTGGCAAGTTCAGGCGTGCTTACTGGACTTTCCGGAGGTTCATGATGGACAGGCATAGGTTCATACCCTAGTGATTCCAGAGACTCGGAATACAAATCGATTTTCTTTGATCCAGTGCGAAACCCGCCGTATTGTTCATGTTTCTTGTATCTCACAGGTACTTCAATCATGCCTTTTTCTCTCAGTTGGTCAAAGGTGATACCAATTGCTTCCAATCGCCAGTCAAGCGATTCCTCGACAGAACTGAAGTACTTAATGCCCAACCTTCTAGCCAGCTCTATCAGAATCAGCTTGTCTTCTCGGCACTCCTCTGGCGGTTCAACAAGTTTCCGATGAGCGTATACAATGTTCTTTGTATACGCATCTATAACCTCATCACGTTCAGCCCAGTGTGCTGCGGGAAGTACAATATCTGCCAGTTCAGCCGTGGGAGTCATGAAGTATTCTGATATCGCAAAGAACTCTAAATTCATCAATGCTTCCCTAACCTCTTTAGCATTCTCAGTAGCAGTTATCAGATTACCTCCCATTGCCAACCATCCTTTGACAGGATAGGGCTTGCCCTCGAGTATAGCCTGCCACACAACTGTAGGATGGGCTATCATAAGTCCGGTATCCTTGATAAGGGCAAAACGATCTGTTCCCAGCCGCTTCTCACGCTGCTCCCCGGGTAGAATATCATAGGCTGCATCTGACTGACATGCTTGCGTTGCTCTCTTCTTGAGAGGCACACCGTAGTCTATGTGCCCACCTGGCACATCAAGATTTCCAGTGATGGCTATCAGCATAGCGATGGCACGATTTGTTTGGACAGAATTCGTGTTTTGGGTTAATCCTCCGGCACCGCTACCAATACAAGCCGGGCTATTCCGTGCATACATCCGTGCTGCTTCTTTTATCTTAGCCGATGCAACCCAGGTAATTTCTTCAACTTTCTCCGGTGGATAATCCTGAACATGCATCTTCAATCTATCGAAGCCGAAGGTCCATTCTCTAACAAACTGTTCATCGTACAACCTTTCATTGATAATCACGTTCAACATGCTCAGTGCCAGTGCACAGTCAGTACCTGGTCTTATCTGCAGCCAAATATCTGCCTTCGAGGCTAAACCTGTCTTTACCGGGTCGACCACAATGAGTTTCGCCCCCTTGCTTAAGGCTTCTTTGATATCAAGTCGGCAAAGACCGCGCCACGATACATCAGCATCGAATCCCCACATCACTATGCAGTTACTGTTTTTGAAGTCTAGGCCGGCCATTGTAGAGAACCCACAGGTATAGATGTTTCCCCAATGTACAGGTGTGGCACAGATATGGATATTGGTTACCCGATTTGGAGAACCAAACTTGTGCATGAACAGTCCAAGATATGGGTCGAGTGCGCCAGCTATTCCGTGAAAACCTGTGGAGAAAACGACCGATTCCGCTCCTGTGTTATGCTTGATCTCTCCAAGTCTGTTGGCTATGGTGTCCAGGGCCTCTGCCCATGAGATTCGTTCCCATTTTCCTTCTCCCCTGTATCCCACTCTCTTTACGGGATATTTTAGCCGCTCAGGTTGGTAAATCATGTCTGGTGTAGCCACACCCTTCGGACACAGCGTGCCCCGGCTATTAGGATGATCCAGGTCGCCTTCAATCTTAACAAGCTTTCCATTTTTGATGTGCCCTATTATTCCACAACCTGGGATACAAGAATGACAAGTACTTCTCACCTTCTTGTAACCTTCTTGCATGTTCACTCCTTTCTGTTGTCAACCTACCAATATGACCATGTTATTCTCACTATGCTGTGAAGTCGCTTCCCTTCTAGCTACATGCTTTTGAACATGTAAGGTTTATTTTGAAGTGGTAGCTTCTTTGTATGCAAATCTCGGGAGACTCTAAGTTCCTTTCGACTGTGGTCAGCGACATTGGCATAACTCGGTATATTGGTGGCTTGAGCCAAATGCATAGCTTAGGTGATTAACCTGCTTTTGTCAAGGATCATCAATCTGTCACACGATACGCTTTGCTGTGACATGACGTACTATCAACTACAAATCTGGCTTTCTTTGGATGATTAGATTATACTGGCTGACGGTGAAAGGCGCTAGGCGGTCGTGTAATCGGCAAATAGTCTGAGATTGGGGGCTAATTTAATGGTTGATGAAATTTTACCAGACCTTTGCAGAATTGAAATTCCTCTTCCAAAGAATCCTTTAAAAGCTCTAAACTCTTATTTAATAAAAGGCGATGGGCGGTTTTTGATTATCGATACAGGCATGAACCGAGAAGAATGTATGCATGAAATGCTTTCCGGTTTGGAAAGACTGAATGTGGACTTAAAGAAGACAGATTTTTTCATTACTCACTTACACGTAGACCATTTGGGTCTCGTGGCAAACCTTGCTACTGATGCGTCAAAAGTCTATTTCAATGAGCCAGAAGCTTCTATGGTTAATTCTGAAAGCCTGGAAAGACAGAGGCGGGACCTGGGTGTCATTTACAGGTCACATGGTTTCCCTGAAGATGAACTTAAGAAATCTATAGATAGCCATCCGGGCTATCTATACGGCTTAAGGAAACGTGTCGATTTTTGTGTATTGAAAGAGGGCGACATTATAGATATTGGAGATTACTCGTTTAGGTGCATCAAAACCCCAGGACATTCTCCGGGTCATACGTGTCTTTATGAGCCTAATAAGAAGATCCTTGTTTCTGGAGACCATATTCTTTTTGACATCACTCCTAACATTACTTTCTGGCCTGAAATAGAGAACTCACTTAAACAATATCTGGCAAGCTTGAAAAAGGTCTATACCCTCGAGGTGAATCTTGTCTTGCCAGGCCACCGGAATATTTGGAATGATCACAAGAGAAGGATTATAGAGTTACAAGAGCATCATCGAGCCAGGCTAGATGAGATCCTCCTTGCTCTTGAAGAAGGTGAGAAGAATGCGTGGGAGATAGCCCATTACGTAAGTTGGGATATAGATTGCAGCGCGTGGGAACTGTTCCCTCCGGCACAAAAGTTGTTTGCTTTTGGAGAGACCCTCGCCCACCTAAATTACCTTGAAGAAGACGGAGTAATACGGAGAGAGATTAAGGAACACGGGGTGGTATTTTCATTAGCATAGATTTAGAAAAAGCATAAGGGGGGTGTTTATTAATGCCAGTATTTAGAGAGAAGGATATCAAGGTGAAGGAAATATTCCCCGGAGTTATGCTTACCCAAGCGATCCAGTATGAGAATGGGTGTCAGACAGTTACAATGGGGAAAATCACTGTTCAACCTGGCTGTGGGCTTCCACCACATACGCATCCGGTTGACGACTGCATGATTATCCTTCAGGGGAATGGTGAATTGTATACGGAAGAAGGCTCAGTTCCTATTGAGGCAGGGTGCCACATTTGGGCTCCGGCCAATAGTCGACATGGTGTGAAAAATACCGGGCATGAGCCTATCCTTATGATCTATACTTGGCCTGCTGTTAATGTAGCCCGGACTATGGTGAAGTAGTGCTTGCCTCGAGGTTCTTGAGTTGAAGTTACTTACGGAAATACAAGTAAGGAAAAAATGAAGAATTGGGAGATGTAAGAGGAGTATGCCTTTTCTCTGTCCCGTGGTTGCTATCGCCTCATTCTCTTATAGAGTTTTTTCATAAAACTCAGCATAGGGTATGTTTGTTGACAAGGTTTATCTCGGCACATATACTACGTTCTGCTCACTCAATACTCTTTGCTACTAAGGTGTAAAAGACCGGAAGCAATGCTAATTAAAAGATCGCTGGGGAGGTGAATATCGATGGAGTTAGAGAAAATCAAGCGAGTGGCAGTAATAAATGCAGGGCCAATAGGGTCTCAAATAGCACAGCTTTTTTCACAGGTAGGCAAATATTCTGTGGTGATGATGGATTTTGACACTGAATTGGTAAACAATGGAATTGAAGCAATAAAAGGCGGACTGAAGCGATATTATGTGGATAAAGGAAAGATGGGGCAGAATGAGATGGATGAAATAGTTAATAGAATTAGAGGTGCTACGGAAATTGCTGGGGCAGTTAGGAATGCTGATTTTGTAGTGGAGGCCGCTGAAGAAAGCTTAAGCGTGAAGAGAGATATCTTTAAAGAGCTTGATAAAAGTGCCCCACCCGATACAATCCTAGCTTCAAATACAGTTTTCTTAAACATTACTGCGATAGCTAATGTAACTAAGAGACCAGACAAGGTGTTGGGGATGCATTTCTTCGAACCAACAAATATTATGAAATTAGTAGAGGTAAACGCAGCCGCAACCACCTCTGAGGAGACAATAGCTTTAACAGTAGCCATGGCAGAGAAACTGGGCAAAGAACCAGTAGTTTGTAAAGGCTTTAGTTATGGTCATTTGGCTAATAGAGCCTATTTTGGCATGGTAGACGAAGCTATACAGATGGTGTGGGAGCGAATTGCCTCTCCTGAAGACATTGACAAGACACTGAGACTAGGATACAACCTTCCCATGGGCCCGCTGGAGGTTGGAGATTTTGCTGGCTTCTGGGGTATTCTTGCCTCATCAGAGCAGGATAGAATAAGGGAGCAAGGGCCATGGAAAGGTCATCTACATCCTTTAATAAGGATGATGGTTGAAGCAGGTTACCCTGGCGGGAGAGGACAGAAGGGTATTTATGACTTCTATAGAGAGGTTTTATGTAAGTGATGGGAGCTGGGAGTAGCCAATATGGCAAAAGGGCTCACTTAAAGTAGAGAGGTGTAAATTGAGTAACATTCTAAGAGTTGATATGACCACCTTAAAAGTTGCGGTAGAGGATTCCCCACCCGAGTATGAATGGTTAGGCGGCAGAGGGTTGACGGCAAGGATTCTTAATCGAGAGGTTTCCCCGACCTGTCATCCCTTGGGCAAACACAACAAGATAATCTTCGCTCCAGGACTTCTGGCTGGCAGCCGTTTCTCTGCATCGGGTCGGCTATCTGCAGGGTTCAAGAGCCCTCTAACACAAGGGATTAAAGAGAGCAATGTCGGCGGCACAGCAGGTGAAAAGCTGGGTAGGTTGGGTGTCAAGGCAATTATCTTGGAAGGTCAGCCTGATGACACTAAGCTATATGTAATAAAGGTGACCAAGGATGGTGCCACTATCCTGCCAGCCGATAATCTGACTGGACTTGTTAACTATGCCGTAGCTAAAGAATTGAAGACTGTCCATGGTGAAAATGTTAGCCTGCTTACTATCGGTCCGCCGGGTGAACGAAAGGCCTCGATGGCAACTGTAGCCTGTACCGATATGGATGGCATGCCTAGCCGTCACTTAGGTCGCGGCGGTCCAGGAGCAGTTATGGGCTGTAAAAGGGTAAAGGCAATTGTAATTGATGATACCGGGGCGAAGCCGATAGCGGCGAGGAGGGAAGCAGCTTTTAAGGCTCTTGTTAAGGACTATGCTACATTTATGGATGAGAATAAGGGGGCTAATCTGGTACGTGCCTACGGCCAAATGGGTGGGTTGACATGGATTAGCGGCCGCAACCACAGCTTGCCAGTCAGGAATTTTACCTCTGGCGCGTTTGAAGAGGCCAACAAAATAGGGGGGAAGGAAACCATAGAATATCTTACTGGTCAGGGAAGCCAATGGGGCATTGCATGTATGCCAGGATGTTTACAGTGCTGCAGTAATATCGTTAGGGATAAAGAGGGGAAATACCTGACATCTGCATTGGAATATGAAACAGCAGCTATGCTTGGTGCTAATCTTGGCATCGATGACATTTACGCCATTTCTGCTATGAGTAGACTTGATGATGATTATGGGCTGGATGATATAGAGATGGGAGCAACTTTAGGGGTAACTGCGGACGCTGGAATGATGAGCTTTGGAGATAGTGCTAGAGCTATAGCTTTAGTAAATGAGATTGGCCAGGGAACTATCCTTGGCAGAATTCTGGGTGAGGGTGCCGCTGTTACTGCAAGGGCCTTTGGTATAAGTAGAGTGCCGGTGGTGAAAGGGCAGGCAGTACCAGCTCATGACCCAAGAGTTGAGAACGCCACAGGTGTTACCTATTGCACTTCACCGATGGGTGCTGATCATACTGCCGGTGACATTCTTTTCAGACAGTCAACCCCAGCTGAGGCAGTGAAGGCTTCAAAGCAGGCCCAGATTAATGTGGCTATCGTTGACTGTCTCGGCTTGTGTCTAAATGCTTTTATGGATAGAGCCTATCCAATGGAGAAAGTAACTGAGATGGTCAATGCACAATGCGGCCTAGATTTAAGTTATGAAAGTCTGCAAGAAATAGGCAAAGCAGTATTGAAAGAGGAGAGAGCCTTCAATCTAAATGCAGGGTTTGCTCCAAGTGCTGATCGGCTTCCAGAATTCTTTAGGGAAGAGCCTTCGCCTCCAAGTGATGCGGTTTTCGATGTGCCAGACAGTGAAATTGGCTCGTTTTGGGATTTCTAAACTGATACCAAGGGCTGCGCCCGCTCTAGATAGTCTCAGCTATCGCAAATTACGAAAGGAGGTCTTGATATAGCAAAACAAAAATTTGAATGGATGGTAAGTGGAGACTGTGTTGAGGGGTGTACTTCGCCAGCGGCATGCCCGCTCTATTGGAACTCCCCAACGCAAGCACAACTTCACGGTGGTCAAAGTCAGTGTGAGGGTGTGTGGACGTTCAACATAAAGGAAGGCTATTATGGTGATATAGACCTGGGCGGCTTGATGGCAGCATATGCCTTTAATTCACCTTCACCATTTCCTGAAATGAAGGATGCCCCTTGGAAGGGGATCATTTACATAGATGAGAAAGCAAATGCCCAACAGGCAGAGGCTTTGGAAAAGATTTATAGAGTGTGCTGGAAGATGATGGGGGATGTAGTTACGGTGAAAAGGGCCAAGATGGAATTCAAGAAAGAGTTAGTAGATGGTGGCCCAACAGCAAGATACTGGGTGAAGATTGACGGAATCTATAATTTTGAGGCCAGACCCTTTARAACAGTTGATAAGAAACCGAGATATATTAATACCTACTGGGGYGGTCATGTAAATCTTGGCGTCTCTAACGTAAATGAGTTCAATGAYGCAGGCCTAMCTCGGGGTAAATGGAATGCACCTGGGATGGGTATCACCTATTATGATTTCGTTCTTACCCCCGATAAACACCACTGGCTACCTTAATTGAGCACATGCGGCGATTATAGTCCTTAACAGGAATAGGCATACTCAGGAAAGAGAGTGCCATGGTGTGTGTGGCATTAACTTCATCCTACAGTGCCATAGCTTCAAGTCCTTTTTATAGCTGGAATTCGTCGTCGTCAGTTTTATTTTGAAGCCCCACCTCTCCATCTGGACCAATCTGGTTGCCTCTTCTCTAGGAAAGCCTTGACTCCTTCTGACGCTTCCTCAGTGTCATAGAATTGCCAAACTGCATCAAAAGCCATCTTTTCTACACCAACTAGGCTATCTGAGAACTGATTGAAGGAGGCTTTAAGAAACCTAAGGGCTGTTGGGCTTTTAGCCAGTATTTCCTTACACCATTCCAGCGTTTCCTCCTCTAATTTATCAGCAGGCACCACTTTATTGACCAAACCCATGCGATAGGCATCCTCAGCGCTATATAGCCGACAGAGATACCATATTTCCCTGGCTCTTTTCTCTCCTACCACTTTGGCCAGGTAAGCAGAACCAAAGCCGGCATCGAAGCTTCCCACTTTAGGGCCAGCCTGCCCGAATCTAGCTGTTTCAGAGGCAATGCTTAGGTCACAGAGAACGTGAAGCACATGCCCTCCTCCGACAGCCACACCATTCACCGCAGCAATCACAGGTTTAGGGGCTTCTCTTATATTACGGTGAGCCTTTTCAGCATACTTCTTCATCTCTACGGGAAAACCACCCTTTCCCGCACCAGGCTTAAATTCTCCTCCGATGCAAAAGGCTCTATCCCCAGCTCCGGTAAGAACTATCACTCCAACGCTATCATCAAAACTTGCGTCCTCGAGAGCTTCAGCCAATTCTCTCCAGGTTGTGGTTGTAAGCGTATTCATTGGCGGGCGATTTATCATTATTCTGGCTGCACCTTCCACCTTCCAGGGCTTTTCATAGATAATCTCTTGGTAACCCATCTACGATTCCTCCTTACTTTAACTACATTCCTTTAAATACGGGTGTTCTTTTTTCCTCAAATGCTTTTATCCCCTCCTGAGGGTCATAGAATTTGAAATAATTACATGTAGCTTGAATCTCTAGTTCCAGTCCACTGCGTAAGTCAACCTGCATTCCGTCATTTACCAGGCTCTTCAGGCGTTTTGCTGCTGCTGGACTTTTGTTCTTGGTAATCTTATCCACCATCTCATTGACTGCCTCCTCTAACTTATCAGCGGGTACAACTTTGTTTACAAGGCCGATCCGCTCTGCTTCAGCGGCACTGAGCCATTCTCCGGTGAGTAAAATCTCTTTTGCCTTTCTAGCGCCTACTATTCTAGGTAATCTCTGCGAATTTCCTCCCCCAGGAATTAGCCCAAAATTGGCATGCTGGTCACCAAGCTTAGCCTCCTCAGAAGCAATCACTATATCACAGGCATTAACTAATTCTAAGCCTCCAGCTAAAGCCATTCCTTGAACTGTACATATCACCGGCTTGGTTGATTGCTCAATGGCATTCGCTGTTCTGTGGAATAGTCGTACAAATTCCTCATATTTGACTGGCGAGGATATAATCCCTTTGAGAGCTTTTAGATCTGCGCCAGCGCAAAATGCCCTTCCCTTAGCTGCAATTACCACTGCCCTTATAGTTTCATCTTTTTCGATGTCTGCAAAGGCGGTTTCCATTTCAGACAAGAGATCTGGGCTTATAGCATTTAGGACCTCAGGTCGGTTTAGGGTAATCCTAGCTACTACCTCTGTCTTCTCGAGAATAATGTTTTTAAAATTCATCTTCAAACCTCCTTCTGTTTATACCAATTTATATTAATTATGTAATAGACCTTCTCCAGTAATTGTAACTGTCTTTGCCACCAAAACTAATTACATCTCAACCTCCATACCAAAGATTTTGAAGCCTTCAAATTACTCTTCCCTGTTCTTAAATCATGGAAAACACCACCTTCTGAATCGTATTTATTCGAGCTTGAATACCTTGAGTGCGACTTCGCGCAGAAGTAAGCGCTTAGCATCATCCTTTAACCCAAAACTCTCAATCTGCTCAAGAGCTTCCTTCATTGGAACGGTAGGATATGCTGAACCATACATCACCTTCCCTTTACCTCGACTGCTGTCAATGAATTGGAGAAGACTTGGGGACCAATATCGAGGCAAATGAGCAGTGGTGGCAATATAGACATTAGGATACTTCCATGCGATGCTAATTACCTCGTGAACCCATGGCTCCCCAATATGCGTCGCTATTATCCTCAGCTCTGGGAAGTACATGGCAATATTCTCGAGCCGGGTTGGCCGGCCAAACTCACTGGGAGCTCTGTCTATTATACTGCCCACCACTATTTCTATAGGAACATCAAGCTCAACACACTTAGCGTAGAAGGGATAGAGGTCCCGGTCGTCAATTGCTCTTTCGTAGCCATGGGCTGTAACTTGTGCACCTTTAAAGCCATACTCTCGGATTACCCTTTCCATCTCCCGTACCTCGTCCATTCGATAATAAGGATTGATGCTGTAAAGGCCACTGAAACGCTCAGGGCGACTTTGCACCAAGTCAATGATTCCACTTATTGGCCATTCGATATCCATTTTGTGATAGATAGCAGAGTATGCTTTAGCCCCTACGATAAGTACTCTCTCAACCCCTACTTCATCCATCATAGTGGTAAACTCATCGGCTGTTTTCCCCTGATATCGCTCCTCCATATGCCACTTGGCAATGCCGTCCTTCCATTCTGTAGAATTCGCCACAGCTTCACCAAGCAAGTCAGGGGTAAAAGGTGTAACCCAAACATCAATAATTCCCTTCATGGCATATTGCTCCTCATCGATTTATGGTATTGCATCGTTGCACGAGGTAATCGCTTTCTTTCCTTCTCTTAATCTCAAAAGGTGATGACTTGAGTACACTAATTGCCACCCGGCGGGGAAAAAGCCCTTTTTTTGCTCGAACGGCTAGTGTTTGAACTGCCATGCCTCAAAAGGCATCAAGCAATCACCAGGGTTAGTAAACGACTCCGTAATTCTATCATTCTCTGTTCGAGAGTGGCAAGAGCCTTCACCTATGAAGAGAATTGGGGTATAATGAAAAGAAATCCGAGCTCCTGTAGCAATATATTGCTTAACATGGCCGGATGCTTGTGGAAAGTCGGGAGTTTGAGCACCTTTTCTGGAGGAGGAAATGGAATATAAGGATATAATTCTGCTGAAGGAAGGTGAGGTAGCTAGGATCATAATTAACCGACCTCCGGTTAACGTGATGACCCTGAATACCATAACCGAGCTAAACCAGGCCTTGAAAGAGTTGAAAGAAACCCCGCAGGTCAAGGTGGTACTAATTCGAGGAAATGGAGACCGGGCCTTTTGCGCTGGTGTGGAGGTGGGAGACCATCTAGGCGAAAAGCTACCCCAAATGCTTGAAGAGTTCTCTCAACTGTTCAAGTTGCTAAGGGACGTGGGCAAGCCTGTTATCGCCGTGGTAAACGGTGCTGCCTTAGGTGGGGGCTGTGAGATAGTGGCTGGTTGCGATATGGCTATCGCCTCAGATAAAGCCCAGTTTGGTCAGCCAGAGATAAAGTTGGGAGTAAATCCTCCGCTGGCTAGTGTGTTTTTCCCTAGGCTAATGGGAATAAAAAGGTCTCTGGAGCTCATCCTTACCGGTGATACTATAGGTGCCCGTGAAGCGGAGAAGGTAAGTCTGGTGAATAAGGTAGTCCCGCACGATGAGTTGGACAAGGCTGCTGATGAATTCGCCAGCCGCCTTCTAGAGAAGAGTGGGCATATTCTGAAGCTGACTAGGGAAGCCACCTATGAGGTTAGCCAGATAAGCGATTACGAAAAGGCTCTTGATTTTGTAACTCACCTGTCGCGCAAAATAATGGAGTCTGAGGATGCTGTTGAGGGATTGACCTCTTTCTTGGAAAAACGTAAGCCTGTTTGGAAAAATAGGTAGTAGAAGGGCTAGCTGTCCTGATATATTATTAATAAATAATGAGGAGGAAAAAAGAATGGCAGAAACTAAAGCAATTGATACCCTTTTTCCACTTTTACTTAGAGACTGGGAACAAAGCTGGGTGAGTGGCACAAATTCACCTGGTGAACTCAAATGCGCTGTTGAAGGAGCTTGGGGAGGAGGATATGAGACTCCTGAAGCAATTATTTCAGCTATGGATGAAGCAGGTGTAGAGACAGTGCTTGCGACCGACCTCTTGGCCTGGTCCTATAGGAGGCAAACTAGGTTTGCTTTGGATATGACGGAGACTATTACCGAGCTAACCAAAAAATATCCAGGAAGGATTTATGGCCTTGCAGATTATGACCCCTTCAATATTAGAGAGAGCCTTAGAAAGTTAGAAGAGGATGTTAAAGAGCGCAATTACAAAGGAGTCTATATCCATATTTATGGTTACGATATACCTCTGGATCACAGAAAGATGTATCCTCTTTATGCTAAATGCGAGGAAATGGGCTTGCCAGTATCCATGCAAACTGGCCATGTTCTTGAGGCTATGCCAAGCGAACATGCAAGACCAATTTACCTTGACAGGATTGCTGCTGACTTCTCTGGACTTACCATTATAGGGACACACACTGGATATCCGTGGGTAGATGAGCTTATCTCCTGTGTTATGAAATGGCCTAATGTGTACCTAAGCATAAGTGCTTGGCTTCCTAGATATTTTAGCCCGTCCCTAACCAATTTTATGAAGACAAGGATGGGTGTGGACAAAATTATTTTTGGCTCTAACGGACTTTCCTGGAAGAGATACATTGAGCAAATTGATGAACTTGGTCTCAGTGATGAGGCTAAAAAGAAAATACTGTATGAAACCCCGAAGCGAGTTTTTGGACTTTAGCTCATAAAATTTGGGTAGCTTGTCGAAGAGCCTACAATTTCATTAACAAACGTGGTGTCATTCAGTTGGGTGGAAAGTAAAAAATATTGTTGATAGGCTGTTCAAAAATCGGTGATCAAGATGCCTCCTTATATTTTCTCAGGGAGCTTTTGAAAATTGAACAGTCTTAAGAATGATTTGGAGGAATTCTGGGAAAGACGAGAATTAACCGGGGTGAGCCTTCGCCCCAGCCAAAGAAGACAACCGGCCGTGAATTGATTTGTCTTATTGCCAGCTTACTTCTAGGACTGAACCTCTTGGTGGCTGGTATTGGTAAGTTAGTCGGTCATGGTGAATTCTTTGGTGCTTTGGAGGCGGAGCTCATGTTTCTGCCTGAGGTGCTGCATGTTTTTCTCGGTTGGGCTGTGCCTTTAGTCGAAATCATCATAGGTGGGAGTTTCATTCTTGGTGTTTACAGAAAGCTTATGGCAGCTTTGTCGCTGCCACTGGTTTCTGGCTTTATATTTGTCAACGCGAGGCTGCTGTCGATGGGTTTGGTGTACTTTGAGTGTCCGCATTGCTATGGCGAGGTAGAAGCATTATTTGGCAGATTGACAGTGATACAGGCTCTTAGCATCGACATAGTAATGGTTTTGCTAGCTCTCGTTATCCTCTTTACTTCACGAGGCTGGCTTGCGAAACCGAAATGGTTTGAAATTGAAGAATTACTAGGAAAATGAAGATAAGTAGAATGAATCAAAGAGGAACAAGGATAGCCTTGTGGAATTTGGCGGTAACAGTGCGAACTGTATGTTTGACAGGTTTATGGAATCGCTGTTTCAATTTTTGGAGAGTAAACTTGGTGTCGGCCTTCGACCAACGCAGAGCCGCTGGGGATTTACGTCTTTCTTTCTCACAATTAGCTTGTTCTTTATTGCATTGTCTTTATCGTGTTTCGCTATATGTTTGCCCCTCAGCGGAGGCTCACTAGTGTTTAATGTTGGAACAATCACTTTCCCAGTCATGGTGATAATAGCATTCGTAATAGGATTAGGTGCAATTGCTTTTACAATTTGCCTTTGGCGTTATTTTTCAAGATGTCAAAATGTAGAACCTGTTGCCACACGGAAAGATATAAAGGATATGCAAGAAAGTATAGAGAGGAAACTAGAAAAGACTGTGAGGAGGTGAAATGCTAGGCATTGTATCCTGCGCGGCTTATATACCTTGGTATCGGATAAACCGTAATACTATTTACTCAGCTACGGGATTTTTGGGAGCTGCCCCCTTGCCAGGTGAGAAGGCAGTTGCTAATTATGATGAGGATAGTATCAGTATGGCAGTAGCTGCCGGTGTTGACTGCCTGGGTGGAACGGAACGTGAGGGAATAGGTGGCTTATATTTTGCCACCACTACCCAGCCGTATGCGGTCAGGCAGAATTCTGGGATAATAGCCAGCGCCCTTGATCTTCAGCCTGATATAAGAACCGCTGATTTTGTTGGTTCTACTAAGTCAGGAACTACTGCTTTTCTCTCTGCCTTTGATGCTGTAAAAGGACAGGTGGCAAATCACGTTCTGGTATGTGCTTCTGACTGTCGACTGACCAAGCCTGGTGGTGCTTTGGAGCACACTTATGGTGATGGTGCGGTTGCTCTTCTGCTGGGGAGTGATGGGGTGATTGCTACCCTCGAGGGTTCTTATTCTGTTTCCTGCGATTTTCCCGACCGCTGGAGAGCGGCTGGCGAGATTTTTGAACACGTGTGGGAAGACAGGTTTATTCGGGATGTAGGCTATACTAAAATTATCCCTAAACTGATTTCTGGATTGCTGAAGAAATATAATTTGACCATTAAGGACTTGGCTAAGGTAATTTATTGCTGCCCTTATGCTAGGGAGCATGCAGCTATAGCTAAGCAGTTAGAGGCTGAGCCGAGCCAGATTCAGGAATCTATGCTCGCCACAGTGGGAGATACTGGCTCAGCTTATCCTTTGATGATGTTGGCGGCAGCCCTTGAGGAAGCCAAGCCAGGAGACAAAATCTTGGTCGCCAGTTACGGAAACGGCGGCGACGTTTTATTATTCCAGGTGACTGATGGAATAGACAGGGTAAGAGATAGACGAGAGATTGAGAAGTATTTGGCTTCTAAAAAAGAACTAGTCAGCTATGAGAAATATATTGCTTTCCGCAATATCGTTCCTGTGGAGGTGGGAATTCGCGGTGGACAAATTGCCTCTACTCAGATGTCTAACCTATTTAGGGAGCGCAAAACGGTTCTATCTCTCTGGGGCTCAAAATGTAAGCGCTGTGGCACACCTCAATATCCTCCTCAGAGAGTATGCGTCAATCCTGATTGTGGAGCCGTTGATGAAATGGAAGACTATCGCTTCTCCGATAAGAAGGGTATCCTGTTTACTTATACTGGCGATAATTTGGCCTTCACCATCAGCCCACCAGCTATCTACGGTTTGGTAGATTTCGAGGGAGGGGGGAGATACTGGTTTGACATCACCGATTGTGACCTTGATTCCCTTAAGGTCGGCATGCCGGTGGAGATGACCTTCCGCAGAAAATATCTTGATGAAGCCCGTGGCATTCACGGTTATTTCTGGAAGGCAATGCCAATACGTGTCTAATAGCATTAGTAAAATCAGGAGGAAATAAAGATGGCGGAAGGTATAAAAGATAAGGTAACCATTGTAGGCATGGGCTGTACACAATTTGGGGAGTTATGGGATAAAGGCCCTGAAGACCTAATGGTTGATGCATTCAAAGAAGCTATTGAGGATGGCGGGATGGACAAGAAGGATATTCAAGCAGCTTGGTTGGGCACACACTATGAGGAGATCCATGTAGGCAAGGGTGGTATGCCTCTGTCAACGACACTGAAGTTGCCATTTATCCCAGTGACCAGAACCGACAACTTCTGTGCCAGTGGCTCGGAAGCCCTGAGAGGTGCCTGTTACGCAGTGGCTGCAGGAGCTTATGACATTGCCTTGGCTCTCGGGGTTGAAAAACTCAAGGATACTGGATACGGTGGTCTTCCGGAGTTTAGCTTTACTGTGGGAACAAAAAATAGGCTTATCTGGCCAAACATAAGCGCGCCGGGGAGTTTTGCTATGATGGCTACCAAATACTTTGCCCAATACGGTCTTAGCCCTGAGGAGGGCAAAAGTACGTTAGCTAAGATATCAGCCAAGAGCCATCATAATGGCACCTTAAACCCGAAAGCTCACCTGCGTAGAGAAGTGACTGTGGAACAGATAATGAATGCTCCCATAGTTGCCTGGCCGCTGGGGCTGTTTGACTGCTGTGGAGTTAGCGATGGGGCGGCAGCAGCCATTGTAACTCGGGCTGATATGGCCAAGAAGTTCAGGCCTGACCCTGTCCGTATTAAAGCTCTCCAAATTGCCGTAAGTTCAGGGGAGGAATTGATGTATACTGGCTGGGACTCAGCTCATGTTGAGTCTACTTACCGTTGTGGAGTCAGAGCTTATCAAGAGGCAGGAATAAAGGATCCACGTGAAGAGATAAGCATGATGGAGACTCATGACTGTTTTTCAATCACAGAACTCACTGAATATGAGGACTTGCAGATATCACCTAGGGGTAGAGCCAAGGAAGATGTTGATTCTGGATTCTTTAACTTGGATGGAAAAATCCCCAACCAACCTGATGGCGGCTTAAAGTGTTTTGGACACCCCATCGGTGCTACTGGGCTGAGAATGATGTATGAGATGTATAAACAGCTACAAGGGAAAGCTGGGCCAAGGCAGATAAATAATCCCCGACTAGGGCTGACCCATAACATGGGCGGCTTTCCAGTTTATAATATCGTCAGTGTCTTTATCGTAGGACTTTAATGGAAAATCAAATTAGGAAGGCTGAGCCATGGCTGAAGGTTTTATAATTCTGGATTATTTATACCCCTTGGCAAAGGTTTATGAAGTAGTAGCTATTGCTATCTGGAAGCTAAAGACTCCTTCACAATCTGGGAGATGTCCCTAACAGTTAGCTTGGCATCCAGGTTCTCCGCTTTTATAGCATCTACGAACATTGTCATACAGCTAGGGCAGGCAACTGCTAGAGTATCAGCTCCGGTCTCATAGGCGTCTCTAACTCTAACCCTGCTAGGACTGTCTTCACCACCTGCTAATAGGTCCATAATGAAGTTGCCACTTCCACCGCCACAGCAGAAAGAATCCTCTCTATTTCTTTCCATCTCTACTAGTTCAATCCCTGGGATGCTTTGCAAGATGCGCCGCGGTTCATCGTATATTTTGTTATACCTGCCAAGGAAACAAGGGTCTTGATAAGTGACCTTAGCCTTATTTTGCGAGAGTTTCACTTTCTTTTTCTTAATCAAATCATAGAGGAGCTGAGTATAATGATACACTTCAAAATTTGCCCCAAACCCAGGATAAGTATTTTTCATAGTGTTATAAGCATGTGGTGAAAGTGTGACTATCTTTTTCACACTAAGCTCTTTAAATTTCTGGCTGTTCGTCTCAGCTAAGACCTGAAATAGTCCTATTTCACCAAGCATGTATACCTCGTTACCGCAGCAGTTCTCTTCGCTGCCTAGGATTCCAAAGGATACTCCTGCTTCGTTCAACAACTCGGCAAGGCTCATAGCCATTTTCTGTGCATTTTCGTCGTATGAGCCCAGACATCCTACATAGAAAAGGTATTCATCACCTGGCTCATATCTCTTCGTGCCATTGGCCCAGGCGCCCCTGTCACTCCTCAGTAATTTCAATGGATTTCCATATCCGTGGATAGCTTCGAAGAAATGTGCTACCCGCGGTGGTATCTTACCCTTCTCAACCATGTCGCTTCTAGCCCCCACTATCCAGTCAACAATGTCGTCGGCAAATCCCATTGGGCATTGTTCGACGCAGTTCTTGCACGTTGTGCAGGAATATAAGATTTCTGCAAGGTGCTCTGACCACTCGAGTTCACCCCTTAACCAGGCGTAAGTGAGCCACAGCCGCCCACTGGTAGAAAAGGTATCGAACCTAAACCTTTTGTAGGAAGGGCAGTTCAAATCTAAATAATCACTGGTAAATTTGCACCATCCGCATCTGAAGCATCGATGGATTTGCTCAGCATATTTTTCCATTATCCGACCTCCCAATTTCTGGGGTTCATGATTCCGTTAGGGTCTAAGAGTCCTTTTATCTTTCCCATGAGCTTGAGTGTATCTGGGTCCATCCTTTCCATCATCATTTTCTGCTCGTCTACGGTAGGCTTCCAGTGAGTACCCCCTTGCTCCAAGGCAAACTCAGCTACCTCATGCAGAGCTTTCCTAACTCTGTCCATTTCGTCTAGGTCTGCCCGATTAAATGTATAGGCAAATCCAAACATTATGCAGTGGCTCCTACCAATAACTCGAACCATGCCTGAGTAAGTGAGTTTGTATTTGACAGCAAGTTCGGCTAACTTTCTGCTACATTCTGGATAGTCTTCAGCTAGAACAATTGGTCCGGAGTACTCAAATCCACCACCTTTTCTGACATCGGCAAATTTTGATAGACTTTCCAGTGGCATCTCCAAGAAGGTCGGCTTCGCATCTGGCATGACCCACATAAATCCACCGTCCTTGCTATCAATATATTCTTGTAGTGCATCCCATATCATTTTCTTCTTAAACTGAAGCTCCTCTTCTGAGTCCCCAGTTATTAATATCGTTACGTGGTGGTTTTCTCTGAACATCGGTGGATGCGGCTGGCACCAAATATTTATATCTTCTACCATCTCGGTGTGGGTAAGCTTGAACAGAATATCTGGGACTAAGTCTTCTTTATCTGTCACGAATACTTCAACATCTCTTATCTTCTTGCGAGGGTAAAGCTTTAGACCCATCTTTGTGATGACTCCCGTCGTGCCAAGCCAGCCCAAAAAGAGCCCGGATAAATCAGGCATTGGAGCTCCCCTTGAGAACCAGTATTTAGATATAGAACATGAACCTATCCTGCATATTTCTCCCGTTGGTAACACAACTTCTAGCCCAGTAACCATGTCAGAATTGAAGCCGTATTGCTGCGTCAGACGGCCCTGGCCGTGTATTACTGCGTTGGCTACTACTGTGGCTATTGGCGGTGCATCAGGAATACTATGCCTTAGACTAGGATGATGTTTCTCCAGATAACTTTTAAGTCCACCTTCTGTGGTGCCACCCTCAACTATAACGTATCTAGCACGCTCGTTTACCTCCAAAATCTTATCTATTCTTTTCATGTCCATCACGATTCCGCCTTTTAGGGGAATAACCAAGCCTGTTAGTGCCAGTCCACCTCCCTTGGGAACTACCGGTATTTTCTCCTTATTTGCCAACTTGACTATTTTCTGCACCTCCTCAGTTGTTCTTGGCATCACTACGTAGTCCGGTTCGTGTGGTGACATCAAGCCCGGGTCTCGGCCGTAGAAATAACGCTCTTCTTTCTGATTTGAAACGTAATTTTTGCCGACTATTTTAACTAGGGCCTCATACATATCACTCATATTACCCTACCTCCAGTGCTGGTTTTTCACCTATTGCCAGTTTACATAGGTCAATGATGTGAATTGGCTTTATGCCTCTTTTAGCCATCTTTTCAGCTAAAGCCATGTAACAGAATGGGCAATTAAATACACAATATTCGGCTCCAGCATTTACTATGTCATCTATATTCCTTTTCTGCACATCGTCTGCCAACTTATAGCCTTTTACCATCCTGATAATCTCCCCACAACATAAGGCATTCTCCCCGTCATACTCCCTTTCAACTCTGTCAACTCCTATTAACCCGAATATATCGTCCACAAAGTGGTCTGTCTCCGGGACAAGTCGAGCTGAGCAATTTCGCTGGTAGGCTACCTCAACATTCAGCGGTTTTATTGCATCTTTATGTTCCTTCAGTTTGTTATATAGATATTCGAAATAATGAGTGGTTTTGAATGGTACTTTGATACCGTAGGCTGGTGCCAGTGAGTTAAAGGAGCCATAGCATTCGTCGTGGAGACATATGAGTTCCTTGATTCCTTGCTTCTCGATATTTTCTGTTATCTTGGGAAGCCTGTCTTTTATTACTGATGTCTTGGCGAAATGTAAATAGACAACGTTACAGAAGAACTCAGCACCCAAGATCCAAGACGGGAGAGCGCTCTCAAAAAGCCTTCCCCTGGCCAACGATCTCAGTGCAGGTATGAAACAGAAGGATAGTGCCTGCTCTTTAACTTTGCCCAGCCTAAACTTTCCTGCAGGTTCACACATATTGATCCACTGTTTAGTAATAGGCCTGGGTGCTGTAAACATGCCCCTTTCCTCTTGACGTTCGACGATTAAGTAAAATGGATGGTTGCCAAAAGGACAATATTCCTCGCATGCGTAACATGTGGTACAAGCATCCAGCACAGGAGAATCCTCACTCTTGATTACCTTCTGCCATTCTATTTTTGCCTCGTCTTTGTCTAAATCCATGTACTGACACTTTACAAGGCAACTAACTGCTTTACAGTTTGCACATTTTGTTTCGTCAAATTCTAATGCAAGCATTTGATATCCCTCCCCCATGTTGACTTTAACCTAAGATGTCTGGCTTTGTCAATGGGACATCGTAGTTGGGAGGGCGTTCAGCAACAGGCAGCTCTAGTCATCTATTTTTCCAGAGCAGCCAACTTCCGTTCTCTAGTTCAGCTCAACGCCCTTTCGCTACTTGTTTAACTAACTCCGCACCTATCTATTTTCCCCTTGCCCCTGTTTCTGGGCATAGTCCATCCGGTATCAGGTCGCTCATAACGCGGCTTTCCCTCCACCCCAGCTGACGTTGCTTAATAGCTTTGCCAGCCTTTTTAGATTCAGCACTATAAAGGTCAAATAGCTCTGGGTAGTATGTCTTATAGGTGTCTAGATAACGACACCTAGTAAACTACGTGGCCTCTCTTAGCTTCACCAAACTTGCTCAATCTAGTTTGTAGTTTTACTAGCTGCTATAATATGGTTTTATAGTTGTTACAACAAGGGTGGCATTTTCGCTGGGTAGCAACAGCACCCTGGTGAGGACAAAACTTCGACGGAAAAAGGGAATAGTGGCAGACAATCTTGATTTTACACAAAGGGGAGGATCATGAAAAAGTCTAAGAAGCTCTTTGAGCCTGTGTGTATTGGAACCATGGAAATTCCGAACCGGATAGTGATGCCACCTATGGGCACAAACATGGCTAATCCAGATGGCACCGTCTCTGAGCGAATTCGAAACTACTATGCAGAGAGGGCTAAGGGTGGAGTGGGGCTGATTATAGTGGAGATAGCCTGTATCTACCCTGGAGGTAAGGGGATACCTAACCAGCTATGTATAGATAGAGATGAGGTCATCTCTGGACTGAGAAGCCTGGTGGATGCAGTTCATCAATACAGTGCAAAGATTGCCATTCAACTCCACCATGCGGGGAGACAAACTGAGTCTGCTATTGCCGGTGCTCAGCCTGTAGCACCATCCGCTATTCGGGGTGTGGTGAAGGAAGAACCACGTGAGTTGACCATTGTAGAGATAAAGAGGCTTGTGGAAGCCTATGCTGAAGGTGCACGCAGGGCGAGGGAAGCAGGTGCTGATGCTGTTGAAATACATGGTGCGCACGGCTATCTCATCCATCAATTTCTATCTCCTTACTCTAACAAGAGGACTGATGAATATGGAGGAGACTTAGAGAGGAGGATGAGGTTTGCCTTAGAGATAGTGGAGCTATGTCGGAAAAAACTGGGAGGAGAATTTCCATTGCTTTTCCGCATAAGCGGTGATGAGTATATCCCAGGAGGACTTACTCTGAGGGAAACACGCATAATATCCCGCAAGTTGGAAGAGGTGGGAGTAGACTGCCTCCATGTCTCTGCTGGTGCATACGAGAGTATGTACCGCTTTGTACTACCTGCATCTGCATTACCAGGTTCTATAGTATATTTGGCTGAGGAGATAAAGAAGGCTGTTGGAATCCCGGTGATAGCGGTGGGAAAGATAAATACGCCAGAGTTCGGGGAAAAGATACTGAGCCAGAAAAAGGCTGACTTGGTATCGATCGGTAGGGCCTTAATGGCTGACCCAGAATTTGCCCGGAAAGCTAAGGAAGGAAGGGCTGAGGATATAAGGCCATGCATAGCCTGTATGAACTGTTTTGATAGCTTGACAGCTGCAGCTGGGCCCATAATCTGCACAGTCAATGCCTCTTTGGGTAAAGAAGGAGAGTATGTGCTAAACCCTGTAGAAAGACCTAAGCGGATAATGGTCGTAGGCGGAGGTCCTGCCGGGATGGAGTGTGCCCGTGTAGCAGCTATGAGAGGACATAGAGTAGTCCTTTATGAAAAGGAGATGGAATTAGGTGGTCAAATGGTGCTGGCAGCGAAGCCTCCTTACAAAGAGGAAATAGGCCGGTTTATTGAGTATCTGGGGTGGCAGCTCAACAAGCTTGGTGTAGATTTGAAACTGAGGGTTAAAGTAAACAAGAGATTGGTGATGAAGGAGGGTCCCGAGGTGGTGGTAGTGGCAACTGGCTCTGAGGCTCTAGTGCCGGAGATTGCTGGAGTAGATGCAGGAGGTGTACTTACAGCTCGGGAGGTTGTCAGTGGCAAGAAGAAGGTAAAAAAGGAGGTAGTTATAGTGGGGGGTGGACAGGTAGGTTTGGAGACGGCAGAGATGTTGATGAACAAGGCTAAAAAAGTTACAGTGGTAGAGATGTTAGCGAGGATGGGGGTGGATATGGGAGTCCATAGTCGAAGACTGTTATTGGGGCGGTTGCAGGATAAGGTGGCGTTGGAGACAAAGGCGAAGGTAGTGCAGATACAAGAAGGGGGAGTAATGGTGGAGAGAGAAGATGAGAGGGGATTCATAAAGGCTGGAAGCGTGATATTGGCAGTTGGGATAAAGAGGATGATGGAACTTGCGGAGGAACTGAAAGGGGAGGTAAAAGAGCTTTACAGCATAGGAGATTGCGCTGGGGGTGGTAAAATAGTAGATGCCATTGCTGATGGCTATAGGGTAGGGATGCAAATCTAGATTAAGAAGTTAACGGCACAACAGAAGGAGCGAGCTATGTTCTATAAAAGCCATCTCCCAGATAACGAAACGGGTAACTGTCTATCGGCCCTAATTGCTCTCACCCCTTCAGAATCAAAGCGCTTGATTGCTAAAGGAGTGGCTATGCTACCCGAGGTCAAGAGGGCCTTAGAGAGGGGATTGATAATTATCGCCCGGGGCACTACTAATGCTTTCGTTGCCGAAGAAATTATGGGTATCTCTATAGAGCCTAAGTGTGAGTATTGCCGGGGCTGTATAGTTGATGGAGAACTGCGGGCTAATATGAAACATGCTGAGAATGATTTCGTATTGCGACAGGGCAAGGTGGATAATATACGACCTCAAGAAGCGATCAAGGAGTTTACGGGTGACGATGTCTTCATCAAGGGAGCAAGCGCTGTTGACAGCTCAGGGCAAGCTGGAGTCCTGGCAGCTGGGATTGGGGCTGGTACCATTGGATATGCCCTGCCAATGGTCATGGTCAGAGCTGCCCATCTTATCGTCCCGGTAGGACTGGAGAAGTTAGTCCCTTCAGTGGATCAAGCCTCCCAGAAATGCGGTGTTTTTGATTTCAAATATAGCACCGGTCTCCCTTGTGCCCTAATCCCTCTGATCAACGCCAAGGTAGTAACTGAGATTCAGGCCTTTGAAGTCCTTGCTGGCATCAGTGCGACCCATGTCGCATCCGGAGGAATTGGGGGCTCTGAGGGGACGGTAGTGCTTACCTTAGAAGGGAGTGAGGGGAACATTGAACAGGCCTTTGAGCTTGTTAAGGCCATTAAAGGCGAGCCCCCTGTTCCCTGTCCTGAGAAAACCACTCCATCAGCAAGCAGCATGAACTATGATGCCATAGCCCTGCGGAACACCCTTGGCCGATAGCTAAAGCACGATAGCCATCTTACTACAGCCCCATACCCTGAGCTACAAGCTCGCGATAAGAATCTATGTCACCAAAGCTGAGCTCGGAGGCCTTAAGACGACGGGTGTAGTAATGCAGGTCATGTTCCATTGTGACCCCGATAGCGCTGTGAACTTGGTGTGCCAAGCTTATGACCCGCTCACCAGCCTGTACTGCCCATGCCTTAGCCACCGCGACTTCCTCAGCACAAGGTAAGCCCTCGCTCAACTTCCATGCGGCTTGGTAGGTACTGAGCCTCATGCCCTCAACATCAATTAACATATCGGCACAGTAGTGCTGGATGGCCTGAAAACTCCCAATCGGGCGGTCGAACTGTTTCCTTTCTTTGGCGTACTCAACTGTCATATCCAGCACCTTTTGGGCCATCCCAGCTATCTGGCAACACTTGGCTGCCTCGGCTCGATTGATTACCCTCTTAACCTCGTTCCAGCCCTGATTGAGCTCGCCCAAAATGCTTTCTTTAGACACCTTTACCTCATCGAACACTACCTCACAGAGCTTGTCAGCCATGGTCTTCAGAGCTGTGTGACCCATGCCCGGTCCCTTCGCCTCCACTATGAATATGGTTAAGCCTTCTTCTGGTTTGGCCATCTCCTCAGTTTGGGTAACACAGAGGACATAGTCGGCCACGTGGGCATCTGGGACAAAAAGCTTGGTTCCAGTTATAGTCCAGGCGTCCCCACTAGGAACAGCCTTGACCTCGGTTGAAGCCGCGTCATAACTGCCGCTGGGCTCGGTCAAGGCCAACGTAAGGATTGCCTCTCCTTTGGTTACCTTAGGAAGGTACTCTTGCTTCTGTCCCTCAGTTCCAACATCAAGAATGGGAAAGGCTCCAAGAATCACTGTGGAGAAATACGGCCCAGGCATGCAGGCTTTTCCCATTTCCTCCAGCAGCACTGCCAGGTCGAGGAAAGTCATTCCAGTCCCGCCATACTTCTCTGGGAAGGGCAGACCCATCCAGCCAAGCTCAGCCATTTCCTTCCATATTTCCGGCGAGTAGCCTACGTCACTTTCCTCTATTTCCTTTACCAATTTCTTAGGGAATTTGCTTGTCAGGAAGTCTTGAGCAAATTTTCGTAAGATCTCCTGTTCTTCCGTGAAGGACAAGTCCATTAGCCACCTCCTTTTCTGAACCTTCTTGTGTATTTGAAGATCATCCTGTAGGCAATCCTAATTTACGCAAGGCCAAGATGTTCTTTAGAACCTCCGAGGTCCCAGCCTGAAGGCTATACCCCTTGGAGGAGAGATAGGAGTGATAAGCCATTCCGTTTAGCTTAACCCATTTGGACTGAGGTCTCAGCTGTCCATAGAGCCCCAAGATTTCTAATGCCACGCTAGCCAAGCGCTGCTCAAAGGCGGTAGCATAGGCCTTGGACATGGCTGCTTCCCATTCAGGGGAGCGCCCCTCATCCATGACTAAGGCCACCCGATACATGAAGAGACGTCCCACTTCAAATTCTATCTTTAGCTGGGCCAGCTTGCGGCGAATTACGGGGTCCTGTGATAACCACTTGCCACCTCGCTTGGTCTCCTTGGCGAACTGAATAATGCCTTCAAAGACCGGATAGTTGGCCATAAGCCGCTCCATCCCGCTCCTCTCATAGGCTAGTTGCTCCATCACTTGGCGCCAGCCGTCGTTCTCTTTACCTATTAGACATTCCTTGGAAACATGTACGTTTTCGAAGAATACTTCATTCCAAGCCTCGTTTCCTGTGATGTCAATTATGGGGCTGGTGGTGATTCCAGGTAGGTCCTTGGTAATGATTAATTCGCTGAGGCCCCGGTGCTTGGCCACATCGGGGTCAGTTCGCACCAGCAGGTATAGGTAGTTCATATATTTGCCACCGCTTGTCCAGGTCTTCTGACCATCGAGCACATAATGGTCATCCTTTTTAATCGCTCGGGTTTTGAGAGAAGCCAGGTCACACCCGGCCTCTGGCTCGCTCATTCCCAGACCGACGTACATCTCTCCCCTAATGATTTTGGGCAGGAGCTCTCTTTTTTGTTCCTCAGTGCCATATTTGAGGATTGAACCGCCTATCTGCCGATCAGCAAACCAGTGGCAGGATGCTGGAGCTCCATATCTCAGCATTTCCTCGGTGAGGATTAGTCGATCGATGAAGCATCGGCCTTGTCCTCCATACTCCTTGGGCCAGGTAAGTCCAATCCAGCCCTTGGCTGCCACCCGCTTGGTGAACTCTGGATCATAGGCCATGATCCAGCCATCAATAGTTGGCTCCCACAGCTCTTGCTTCATTTCTCCCTCAAGAAAATCTCGGACTTCTTTTCTGAACCTTTCCTGCTCTTCAGTAAGCCTGAAATCCATTTTCATCCCCCTTAGACTTGAAAGTTCGGTCTCTCTAGCGGTTTGCCTCTTGGAGACATAAGAATTATAAAGCACAGGTACAGAAGTATCAACTGCGGCGCAGATCAGGATGAATGCCAGCAGGACAAAGTCAGATAGGCGTGGACTAAGCGCTCATGATATGCTGGTTCGTCCCTGTGTTTGGCCGCTAAAGGATCTGGCTTTTGGTTCAAGTATTGTTGATTACAGCGGAGGTCGTCTGTCTGCCCAAGGTAAGGCTTGTTCAAAAGCAGCAGCTGCTCTCAATACTGTGACATCGTCAAAGCGCCTTCCAACAATCTGGAGGCCAATGGGCAAGCCATCATCTGTCCAGCCGCAAGGAACGGAAGCCGCTGGCTGTCCTGTTATGTTAAACGGATAGGTGAATGGCATCCAGCCGAGAGGTGATACCTTGCTACCTGCGATTTCTCGTGGTCCATAGCTATTGAGTTCAAAAGGTGGCACGGCAACCGTCGGGGTTAGCAATAGGTCATACTTCTCAAAAAAAGGCCGAATTTCGCCCCAGTATTCCAACAGCTCAAAACAAGCCCTAATATACTCTGTTGCAGATTTATTCCTGTTCTGCTCGACAAAACGAGCCAGACGTGCATCAATCCGGTCTCCCCACTCTTCCATTTTGTCTTGCAAGACCACCCCCAGTCTGATGCCAATGTAGCTAGAGTAGGCCTTTTCCGGGCTTCTGAACTCAGGTCTAGCTGCCTCTATGGTGGAGCCTAAGAGTGCGAAAGTCTTGACCGCTGCTTCTGTTACCTTCAAAACCTGGGGGTCGACAATAGCATACCCAATATCTTGGCTCCACGCAATTCTTAGCCCCTTTAAGTCTCCATTTAGAAACGGCAAGTAGCGTAGTCCTGTATCAGGTAGAGAAAAGCGGTCTCTATCATCTCTGCCAGCGATGACCTCCATTGCCAGAGCTGCATCTTGGACAGTCCGGGTGATGGGCCCAATATGAGATAGAGTCTCCCATCCTGGAAAATTCGGGTACTGAGGCACGCGGCCAAAAGACGGCTTGAAACCGAAAACACCGCAGAAACTGCTAGGGATGCGTATTGAGCCAGCAGCATCGCTACCGATAGCCAGCGAACCCATAGATAGAGCTATTGAGGCAGCAGCCCCTCCGCTGGAGCCTCCGGCAGCGAGCTCTGGATTCCACGGGTTGTGGGTTGCACCGAAGAGCGGATTGTGGGTTATTGCCGCCCAACCAAATTCGGAGGTGTTTGTCTTTCCAATAACAATGGCTCCGGCTGCTTTCAGGCGTTCGACGACGATGGCGTCTTGCTGCGGAATGGAGTTTTCGTAAATCTTTGACCCACCTGTAGTCCGGATGTCCTTTGTAAAAATTAGGTCCTTGATTGATACAGGGACACCATGAAGAGGTCCCAATTCCTCTCCCCTTATCACCGCAGTTTCTGCCTCTATAGCTTGCTTCCTGGCGCTCTCGGCTACCAGAGTGCAGTATGCATTGACTTTAGGATTCAGCTCCTCGATGCGATACAGAGCGGCGTCCATTATTTCCACGGGAGAAAGCCTCTTGCTTTTTATGGCGTCTGCCATTTCTATCAAAGACATACGGCAAATTTCGGGATTATCCACACTGTCTTCCTTTTTTGTGCAATCGCCTTGGATTTACTATCTTGACTAATGCAGAATTGTAGCCACTTCTATTCTAAATGGCAAAGAGGTGACATTCTGATATCTTCCTCAACACTTGGCCTGCCCGCAGCAGAGGTATAAAGTATTGACTCAGGGGTGAGGGAACGGTCATTCGTAATCCCAATGCAGATGGAAAAGGTAGGATGACTCCGATGGTTACCCCTGTAATTTAAACCAGTGGCCTTCGGAATGTGAAGACTTTCAAACATTTGGTAAGAAGCTTTAACGGAGTGAACAAGATTGCTAAGTGGAGACAGGTACCAAGCGAGGAGACACTCTAGCTACCCAAGACAGGCTTGACTTATTTGCCACATTTGTTATTAATAAGAGGCGAAATCGGTCAGTATTTTTTATAGACCTTTAGATAATCCTGTCATGAGCATAAGGGAAGATGCCTTAAAAGTCATCGATGAAGCCGTAAGGGCAGTTTATCCTGAAAACGCGGTTAGAAAAGCGCTAGAAAACATTGAAAATGAAGGCAGAATACAAGTCGTGGCCGTAGGAAAAGCTGCCTGGAGAATGGCAAAGGCTGCGAGAGAAAGTGTGAAGGACGGTATTTCCCAGGGTATCGTCATAACAAAGTATGGACATTCGATGGGAGACATTGAGGGTTTCGAAATATTTGAAGCTGGCCATCCGATACCAGATGAAAATGCTATCAAGGCGACAAAAAGAGCGCTGGGCATTGTGAGAGACCTCAGAAAAGGGGACCTCTTACTCCTTTTGGTTTCTGGCGGTAGTTCCTCTCTTTTTGAGCTCCCTGCCGAGAACGTTGAACTAAAGGATTTAGTAAATATAACTGATCAGCTTTTAAAGTCCGGAGCAACGATTTTAGAGATCAACGCAGTGCGAAAACATCTTTCTAGAGTTAAAGGAGGACGTTTTGCTGAACTTGTAAAACCTACTAAAATCCTTTCCCTTGTGCTTTCTGATGTTCTCGGTGATAGATTGGATACTATTGCCTCTGGTCCCGCTTATCCTGATTTCACAACCTCACGAGATGCCCTGGGAATAATACAGAAGTATGACATCAAGATTCCTCCCAGAGTCTTCAACGCCTTGAAGAAAGAGACACCAAAATCTCTAGAAAACGTTGAAACAAAGATAATTGGCAATATTCTTATAGCCTGTGAGGCTGCCAAAAGAGCTGCTGAAAAGCTCGGGTACGATTCAATGATATTGACGACAGCTTTGGATTGTGAAGCACGTGAAGCTGGAGCTTTCTTAAGTGCCATTGCATGTGAGATTGCTTCAAGAGGTCGCCCCCTGAAAAGACCCTGTGCCATAATTATAGGGGGTGAAACGGTTGTTCAGGTTAAAGGAAAGGGATTGGGTGGGAGAAATCAAGAGTTAGCCCTTTCCGCTGCTCGTGGCATAGAGAGAGTAGATAGTGTCGTGATAGCCTCTGTTGCTACAGACGGTACAGATGGCCCCACTAATGCAGCTGGAGGGATTGTGGATGGAGGAACAATGATGCGGTTGAGCGAAAAAACTATCGATGTGGAAGAAGTGCTGGACAATAACGATTCCTACCACGCTCTTGAAGCAGCCGGGGACTTATTGAGGACTGGACCAACAGGGACCAATGTTAATGACTTAATTGTACTTCTATGCAAGTAATCCAAGGAGCCAGAATCAGATTAGTTTGGCCTCACTCGAACTTGGGAAGAAATGATGTTGGCTTTGGCATAATTACACCGTGGGCACCAATAGCCACTAGGTATCAAACAGTAGCTTTAAGGTAACAATCTCAAAAGGCTTAACTGCCATTTCCAATTTTCCATCCTTGATTTCCAGTTCGGATTCCTCTTCCTCCAATAGGTTAACGCATTTAGCTGCTTTAATTTGACTTGGCATTTGCAATAATGCTTGGCACCCTTCCCCCTTAATTTCAAAGAATCTCAAAATAACAGCGTTCTCTCCCTCAGCCTTCTTGAGAGCAGAAATAATTAGATTATCTGGTTCCAGTGTAAAACTTTGAAACTTTCTATTAAAAGCAGCAGTATTCACCTGCAAAGCAAATATATGATAGGTAAATTCATGGCCTCGCCTGTGGATCGCTGCTTTCTTCCAGTCACCAGAGTGAGGATAAATTGAATAGATGTAGGTGTGTTCACCTAGCTCCATGGCATAAGGGGTTGGTATTAATGGACCACTCGAACCGTCTGTAGATAGAACAGAGACGCTTCTCAGTAATGTACAATAGATTGCTCCAGCCTTTATCTCACTTATAGGCACACCTCGGGTAAGGAAGGCGAGGCCATGCCTTCCCTCCTGGCAATTGACCCAGTTAACCGAGGGAGACTTGATAGTTTCCTCCAGAGTCGTTGGTAAAGGTAGATTAATAACTCCAAACTGGGTTTGACGGGTATAGCTGGGAATCACCATGCCGGTATCAAATTTCAACCGAATTCGTATGTGAGATTGCCCTGAATCGATTGTAGTAATAAAATCAATTCGGGGCATATCATTATAAACAATAATCTTCTTCCAGATGTCTATGGTTTTGTGTCGTTGTAAGATTGAACCAAATTTCTTGGTGAGGTAATAGGGCCATTGTAAGCAGTAAAATGAGTCCTTGAAAGTAATAACTGTCCGTACAGGGCCTCTCTCTATTCTACATTCATCGGGCTTGAATGTACTGAAATGAATGCCTTCACCACTTTCTGAGTGAATAAGTTCATCAAACTGACTCCTATGGAAATAGAGGTCACCAATTTCTTGGTCTATTACGAGTTCATTCCCTTCAACAATCTTTCTATCATCTTTGTCGAATACGTGGAGAATGCCAGTCTTTTCATCTATAGACAGTTTAAAGTATTTTGTTATGACCTCATTTCTCTTGACATCCATATTGGTCATAAATTCTTTATCCCTCTTTACTAGCTGATAAACGCGGTACCCCATCGGCGGAACAGTTGCCACAAAGCCAAGTTTAGCTCTGCACATACTTTCCTTTTCCATTTGCTCTACCTCAACTACTTCACTGGGGAGCTCTTCTCCGTTAAGGGCTATGCCTAAGTCTCTACCCCACCCCGGTTCTAATTCCACTTCGGTCTCCACCCAGTCTGTAACCTCCCAATTATTTGGATTGAAAACTATAATACCGTCTCCACGATTCTCGTCTTTTAGCAGATGGTGCGCGGAATCATTTACTAAGACATGTGCTGTCTTCTTTATGTCAGTGATATATTCCCAGGCTTCCTCGTATATTTCGTCAATGCCGCAGCTCGGCAGGACATCATGGTTAGCTAGAAAGAGCATCTTCTTCCACATCTCTGCCATCATATATGTGGGATACTGCTTTCCATAAATCCAGGCTATTGTGACTATCTTCTCTGCAGTAAGCAGCGAACTTTCGCAATCTTTGATGGCTAATTTAAGGTCTATCCGGCTGGAAACTACATCGGGGAAAGTGTTCTGCAAGTCTGGACTGTAGAGCTCACCACGATATTGTGCGAGTTCCTTGGCTTCTTTTTCAAGGTTGTTAAAGAAGTCGCTAGGCGTTGAGATTATCATCTTTGAATCATCATGTTCAGTGTTCCATTGGGTAACCTTCTCTATGGTGTCATCCTGTGGGGGGACACCACCGCTTCCGCATGGCATAAGTATGTGAGAGGTTGTGGCAAAGGCTGATAGCTTTTCGTAAGCCTCCTCCAGCTTATCGAGATATAGTCCGGCACGATAGCCTAGGGGCATCCAGTGGCTGATGATTTTTGAACCATCAAGTCCTTCCCAAACAAACTCACTCACGCGGTAGCCAATAGTTTCTGGTAGCCCCCGCCGGAAGGCGAGCCACCTATATCCGGACTTCTTATATATCTGCGGCATCTGAGCATTAAGCCCAAATCCATCAGCGGCCCAGGCTACCGGTACATCTATGCCAAGTTTTTCCTTGCAGTATCTTTTTCCAAGGAGGATTTCTCTGACCAACACCTCTGCAGCCGGTATCATCGGGTCAGGCATAATATACTGCCCATCAGCTATTTCAATTTTGCCTGCAGTGATAGCCTCTTTAATATCTGAAAAGAGGTCCGGATTTCTCTGTTCAATCATTTCTAAGAGGTAGGTCTGTTCGATCAGAAACCTGAAATCTGACTCTTTTATCATTTCAACGGCACTCTTCAGGATTATCTCATTGATGTAGTAATAGTCCTCTTTAGTAAAAGCCCAGACAACGTCGTAGTGGGAATGTGGTACTAGATAAATTGTTTTCATCTTTCTCGTCGTTCTTATTTTAACACATTGTTCGCAAAAGACGCTTTTTGTGATGGGGTATGGTCACTTTAATTCTTGGTAGCAGGAATTGGATTTTAACTAGCGACCTTTGGGTTATTAACCATTCTGCTGCCAAGCGAGAGGCAAGCACTGGTTTTCGGTGACAGCTTGTAGGGGCTCCATCGCTAAGGTTGCCAGGATGTGCATTTATTACCATTGCAAAATACTAATGAGAGCTGCAAAAAAACTTGGTCTAGGGAAATAGTCCGTGGCTTATTTGAAAGAACATTGGTTGGGAAAATAGGACGAAATATATATGGGCTATTGGAGAGCCATCGTGGTTATTATCTGCTCACTTTGGCCAGCTCAGCTTTAGCTAGTATGGCTGCCCCGAGGGCTCCTGTTATCTGCGGCTCTTCAGGGACTAAGATCTGCAATCCAATTTCGTCTTCCAGCGCTTTATTGATTCCCACATTCTTGGCCACACCGCCAGTGAACACAACATCTTTCTTAAAACCAACTGATTGCCCCATAATTGCCACTCGGTGGGCCATAGCCTTATGTATGCCGGCAAGCAGATCCTCTAGGCTCCTTCCCTCAGCCCGAAGAGAGACCATCTCTGACTCAGCAAATACAGTGCAGGTGCTGCTTATCTGACATGGGTCTCTGCTTAAAAGAGATCTGCTACCGATTTCGCTGATTTCCACACCTAAAACTCTGGCCATAACTTCAAGGAATCTTCCTGTGCCAGCAGCACATTTGTCATTCATGACAAAGTTGGTGACATTGCCATTGTCATCAAGCCCTATAACTTTGCTGTCTTGACCGCCGATATCGATGATGGTTCTTGCCCGTGACATTAGTGAACTTACACCTGCAGCATGACAAATAATCTCCGTTACCGCCTTATTGGCAAAAGAAATAGCTCTCCGTCCATAGCCAGTTGAGATAACGTAGTCTAGATTATTCATTAAGAGCCCGGCTTTTTCTAAAGCTTTACCGGTCACCGCCTTCGCTGCCTCGGCGACGCTGGACCCTGTAGGCATAATAGCAAAGGAAAGAATTCTATCAGCGTTCGATATAACCGTCTTGGAGGTAGCGGCACCGATGTCAACACCTGCCACTATCACCGGTTCTTGTTTCATCTATAACCCTTTATACCCTGGCAGATGCCTTTCTAGCTCTCAGTATTTCAGCGAATGTTTCCACTTTGGTTCTCATGGTAGCCGCACTATAGCTCCTGCTGTCATAAACGTCTGTTTCTAGGGATAGGACTGGTATACCAATGTTCTCCTCCACCCACTTCTTGACGAAGTGAGAGGTCATAGCCGATGGACGGCAATTGAACAGGTAATTCCAGATGACACCATCTATATTTAAATCCTCGATGGCCTTTGCAGTTCGCTCGGCCATGCCATAGGAGCTATGGTAGATACCAGCTGCCATCTCTCTCTCAGTTATTATTTCGCCTAGGCTGGTATAAGTAGTTTCGGATTCGGCTTTGGGTGGTGGTGTGCTAAAGACCGTTGCACAAAGGGCCAAACCAGCATTCTCTATCATGCGGGTTACGCTGGCGTCGGAGAAGTGTGTAGAAATAATCATTACCCTGGGAGCCCCTTTTTCCACTACCCCAATGCCTTCATCAACCCTTTTCTTAATCTCCTGATTTAAGGTGGCTACGGCACGAGGTCCCTCATCCATAGCTCTGCCTGTACAGCCACTGGCTAACCACATCACTAAGCCTATTTCCGCTTGACTGACGGGCATTGGATCAGCCTTCATGAGGTCATCGCTCTCCTTTATGCCCCTGTAGAGCTGACGCCTGATAGACAAGGCCTTATCCCAAGCGTCGCCGGTTATCTCGACTCCAATTACCTCCTTGACCGTATCGAATAGTTTGTTCAACTGTGCCCCCAGAAACTCCACTCTCTGTGGTAGGTAATCAGGATATTCACCCCACCTGGAATCCATAGAGCCATCCACGTATACTGCCCGGTGACCGTATTTTTCATGCAGGAGCTCATCTGCCTTGGACCCCATGTCGCAATAATAACTTGAGCCCGTAACCAAATCCGGGACGGGGATTATCCCTTTGGCTAGGCCCCCAACTCTAATTTGTTGCAGTGAGCACAGCCCATGCCCTGGTGGCAGGCCATTCTCCTCCCCTGCCTCAAGTATGGGAGTGAGTTTATTAAAGATTTGACCCACGGTGTGGCATAGCACTACATCAGGGCATGCACAATATACTGCCTCTTGAGCGGCTGCTTTTATCGCCATACCCGGCCCAGCAATGCTAGGGAAGCCATAGTAAACCACTTTTTTGCCTTCGTCCTTAGCTAGAACCAGGTCAATAAGCTCCTTAAGCCATGCCCCGAGTAGCTTCCTCACACCAACAAGTTCCACCTCATGATTCTGCCTAACCCAATTCTCGGCCGTCTCCATATCCGCTGGCCCTATTTCCAGTTTCTGGAATGCTTTGTCAATCCTCGGTTTTTCCCTCTTTATCTCGTCATCCTCAAAGCCACAAAGCTTAAGCAGTTCATCGTAATAGTTAGCCATGGTTCATCTCCTTATAGTTTCAATAAAGGTTTCGATGCGTGTCCGCAGTGGTTCCATCTCAGATGGGTCGTAATCCGACTCTACGGTAAGCATAGGTAAACCAGCCTGTCTCTTCAGTATGCTGGGAAATATGTACTCTTCTATAAGTTCAGCTACATAGCTCTATTTAAGCCTGTACATGAATAGTGTACTCGCTCCATTTATAGGACCTTCCACTGCAATACGTCTGACTTTAGCGGTTCTATTGAATGTATTTGATCCTAAAACTGAACATACAGCAGGAAGCTTTTGATGCAATCCCATGTCATCATGTACTTCTCCTGACCTGACTCCTACTACATAATCACCGCGGTTACGTGCGGGAGTAATGTATTTGCCAATAACAAATTGTCCAATTGCTTTTGCATCTGCCATTGGTTCACCTCCAAATCCATATTTAACCCTTCTAATTTGCCATCAAATATTTTGTCCCTTTTATACTAATTGAAGCTAAACACCAGTTCAAAAGTTCTGTCTATTGTACAGCACGGCCTACCAGCTACTTGCAAAAGTATAGCAAAAAGTTAGTTAAATCGGATACAAGAATTACATACTTTTCCCCAGGGTTCAAAGGGGACGATACCTAGAACTCCTCGGCGGCCTAAGCCTGATTGGTCCGGGAGAGTCTTTTCAATAACATTTCCGTGGTCCGTAAGCTTCGCGGCTTTTTTCGCAAGCCTTCTGGCGAGCTCTGGTGAGCCGTGCGGCTACCATCTGCATCAGAGCAATACTTAGGGACTCTACAGGCATCGATGAGGAGGTCTGCAGTAGCTTCAGGGCTTGCGCCCAGAGGGGTTGATTGTGACATCACCTAATGCGAAATCGACCCCAGCCCCAGCACTTGTGTCCCCGAAACCACCCCCAAAAGCTGGCACCGAAAGCCTACGGGGCTAAGAATCGTCCGGCTCTCTGAATTCCAGGACTTCGAGAACGTTGTTTATGCTCTCAACTAGGTTTGAGCCCTTGTCCGTGATTCGGTAGTTGAAGTGTGAATTTTCCGCAGTCAACCGGTCGATAAAACCGCGGGCAACAAGGAAGCCCAGGTATTTTTGCAGCTGAAAATAACTCATGTTGGCGCTGTACATGATTTCAGTTTTTCCAACACCATCCTCCCCCGCCTTAAGTACATCAGCTATTATCTCGATACTGGAGCGCCTGCGTTCCATCCTTACCACCCCTAACCGTAGGCCTTAGCACACCTGACCTACAACCATTGTACTCCCCACCAGCCGATAATTGTCAAATCGGTTGAGATGGAGATTCTTGGAGAGTGTGATTGTTCTAGGATTAGGTTCGCAGGAGAGAATTCCTCAAAAAGTGCCCGCATTACGTCAGGAAGGGGGCTCCCTAGGCCAGGCGAACGCGCCATAATTAATGAGTAGATAGAAATGACCGCCGATAAGAAAGGGAGAATGACGCTAGTAGACCTGATTTCTATGGCTATCATAGTGCTGCTCGGCCAGGAAGGCCGGGACTACTTGGTCCATAGGAGGGAACCGGAGGAGTGGCGCTTGGTACAGTGGATACACAGGAACTAGGAGAAAGGGGGTGAACAGGATGGCAAAGGAGAAGCAGTACGTGTTCAGTGCCCGCACCACGGAGGCTGGCCTGAAGCTGTTGAACGAGCTCAAGGCTAACCTCAAGATCGTCTGGGACGAGCTCGTGGTCGAGGCGGTGAGCGGCCACTACGGTTTGGACAAGGCCGTCATGACGCTGCCCAAGGCCGAGAGGCCCCAGAAGCAGCCCAAGGCGGGGAAGCCGAAGGCGGAGAGGAAGGTTAAGGCCAAAGCGAAGGCGGCCAGTAAGCCCGAGGCTGCGCCGGAGCCGACCATCGAAGCCGAGGCGCCCGAGCAAGTCCTGGTAAGCTGACCGGCCAGGCGAGGGAGGACGGTAATGGGCAGAAGGAGTGCGGAAGAGCGGCACGGTGGCGGTGACGTTAAGCGCACTGAGGCACCTGTTGGAGAATCGGCGGATGCCGCTACGGACAGGGCGCGTCGCATCGTCGAGTCCGTGCCGAAGGTCCCGGCCAACGACAGGGGCAACAGGAACTGGCGGAGCGTCCGGCTCTGGGCCGAGGCGCACTCACCCGAGATAATGAGGGCATACGACGCCGTTGGGTCCAAGACCACCACGGCGAGGCTGTTCGGCATGCGCAGCCTGGGGCCGTTCTACACGGCGTGCTCGAGGGCGGGCCGCTGGGACCTCGTCCCGGAGGGTCGACGCGCCAGGGTCGGCGCCGGGGTTAGGGGCCCGCAGCTTGAAAGCTATGTTGCTGCTTTCGCCTGCCAATAATCTATGAACTGACGCATAGTTTTCACAGCTTCGGCCACAGTTGAATAAGTAGGGATGTGGGCAGCAATGAGGCGGGCTTGTTGTTCAGCAAGTAGCTTCCATCGCCAGTCCTGAAATTGATCAGAGCTAATCTTTCCCCCACTGACAACGGCAACTAGTGGTTTTGATTGTCCTCCAGACACGCTAATAGTATTTTCAGCTTCCTCCCTAACAAGACTACTCCAGATATCTTTTGTGAAAGGCGCGTCCTCGGTGATATTAACGATAATGAAATCGAAATAAGGACTCTGAGCCATGCGAGCCAACATCTCCCTAGCATCGATAGATGACCCACGTATTGTAGAGCAATCTACCGGATTCCCCAACCAAGCGTGCAACTCTGGTGCCCTTGTTCTCAATTCTTCGTCAATCTCAGGCGGTAGCGGAGGTACTATAAGACCGGCCTCTTCGCAGGCATCAGCAGACATTACTGATATGCCACCACCTCCACCAACTATGCCCACTCGCTTCCCCTTAATCGGGGGTAGAAAAGAGAAGGCAACCAAAAGATTAACAAGTTCATTCAAGGTTCGAGCCTGTATTACCCCCGCTTGCTTAAAAGCCGTTTTCCACATAATATCAGAGCCAGCAATAGCAGCAGTGTGAGAAGCAGCAGCTTTGATCCCGGCTATGTCTCTCCCACCTTTAATAATAACCACAGGTTTAGCATGTGCTGCATTACTTAAAGCATTAAGAAATTTCTTGCCATCTTTTACACCTTCAATATAAGCAGCGATTATCCTAGTTTCACCATCGTGAGCGAGATAGCGTAAGAAATCACTTTCGTCCAGATCGAGGGCATTACCGTAGCTGATAACCTTGCTGAAGCGGAGACCCTGTAATCCCCCATAGCGAACAAGTAGACCAGATGCTCCGCCACTTTGGAACACAGCCCCAACTGTGCCAGCTTCCTTAGGAAGGTCATAGTTAAACGCCATCCCCTGTTGTGGATAATAAATACCCATACAGTTGGGACCAATGAGACGGACATTCACTCTTTTCGCCTGCTGGAGAATCTCAGCCTCAAGGTCTTTAGCTTCCTGCCGACCTGTCTCACTCAAGCGAGCTGTAAGAAGGTGAACCACTTTCACTCCCTTAGCAGGGCATTCGCTCAGTAAATCAAGAACTTTAGACGCTGGAAGACAGCAGATTACGTAGTCGACCGGCTCTGGGATGCTAGTCAAATCAGGGTAAGCTTTTAAACCAAGTACAACTTGCCTATTGGGATTCACCGGGTAAACATGCCCAGGATAACCATGATCCAGAAGATAACGCGTAAAATGGTAGCCGTAAGAGGAAGAAGTTTCTGAGGCCCCAGCTACTGCAATAGCGTTAGGGTGAAAGGCAGTCTCTAATATAGAGCCAATATCCATTTCACATCAGCCGGGTATCTAAACACATAGTTAGAAAAATGATACCCAAATAGGGAAAGGCAGATAGTTTGTAGACTCGCCAGGCAGCCGTTGATGTCGTCGAGAATAGCAACCGAGCATTAGCATAAACCATCAGGATACCAAGGACGTTTGCCACTATCAGATAAATCAGATAGAAATCAGCAGTTAAGTAAATGAGGATGGAAACCAGATAAAGAAGGAAAGATAAGCCGAAAAGTATTTTCACCACATCTTTGACCTGCCAGCTTAGCGGAAAATAGTTTAAACCAGCGCCCAAATAATCTTCCCGATTGGCAATCATTACACTCCAAACATGGATGGGAATCCAAATGGCGATCAGGCAGCAAAGGAGCAGTATCTGAATATCAAACACCGGTTTCACAGCAAACCAGCCAACAAGCACCGGACTACAGCCGGCGACTATACCAAGAAAAGTGCATGAAATTGTCTTGCGCCATATTGCTGAGGCTATAACGCCCATTAGGCCAAACAGGAAGCAATATGGGTGTAAGAACCAGGCTAATGCCAGCGCGCCAACTATAAGCCCAATAATGAGAGGCAAAGCCTTCTGTGAAGGGTCGATGCGTTTTGAGGGTAAAGCACGATTATATGTTCTCATCATCCT
>DUEX01000060.1 GCA_011170325.1 Dehalococcoidia bacterium
ATTCGGGGTGAAATGAACGACTTAGATATCTGGGATATGGTTACATCATTTAGACTAACTAAAGAGCGCAAGATTGACCACCTTGACCCACGTAGCATAGAAGATAAACCTATGTTAACCAAGGATATTGAAGATCACTTTGCTATGATTGACTCTTCTGGGATGTGCAATTTCCCTCTTATTTGCGGCCCAGATGAAGACAACCTCCGTGCGTTACTAGAAACAGCAACCGGGATTGACTTAGGTGGTTACAAGGGTTATATGAAAACAGGAGAGAGAATACACAATCAGGAAAGGCTCTTTATCCTTAAAGCAGGATTTACAGGAAAGGATGATACCTTGCCGAAGAGAATGCTGGAAGAACCTGTGCCTGATGGTCCACAAAAAGGACAGGTATCTCGTCTCAGCGAAATGCTGCCTGAATATTACAAACTAAGAGGATGGGATAGCAGTGGTGTGCCTACCCAGGAAAAACTAAAAGAACTAGGTTTAGCTTAGGAATAAGACAGTAGATAAGGCATAAGGTTATGAACCGATAGGTTGGGGACATACCACAACCTGCTAAGTCCCCAACCTATTATTGGGAGTAACTGATTAATAAAACTAGCTAATAAGGCATGACAACTTATAATTATCTCTGAAAACAGGCAGTTAATTTCTCTTAATGTAATGGGAATTCTGGGTGAGTAAAATTAAGCAGGTAATTATAGGTAATGGCGCTGCGGCTTTAAGTGCCGTCAAGGCAATTAGGGAGAAGGGATGTTCCAGCCCTATTACTTTAATATCGGCAGAAAACTGCAATGCCTATTCTCCAGTTCTCACCACCTATTACATTGCTGGCAGGATTAATAGAGATAGACCCTTCTAAACAAACGGTACATCTGGAAGATAACACTATAATCGAGTATGATAATCTCCTCATTTCCACTGGGGCATCAGCAAAAACGCCAGATAATATGCCAGCTGATGCCTCTGGATATGTTTCAACCTTGAGAACGATTGAAGATGCGGGGAAAAATAGTCGAGCTTAGTCAAGATGCTAAAGACATAGTTGTTCTTGGAAAAGGAGTGAAATCTCATAGTGGTGAAACTAACTATCGACGGGAAACAGATTCAAGCAGAGGAAGGAAAGGTAATACTGGAAGTAGCCAGGGAGAATGGCATTGATATACCTGCTCTGTGCTACCATGAAGCAGTTAAGTCTTACGGTGCCTGCCGACTATGCCTGGTTGAAATAACCACTGCTAAGGGGAGAAAGAGGCTGGTGACTTCCTGCATATACGCTGTGGAAGAAGGACTTGTTGTGAATACCAGTACTGAGAGGATTACGGAAATCCGCAAGACTCTGGGGGAACTGCTATTGGCAAGATGCCCTGACTCTGAGGTAATTCAGAAATTAGCCGAGCAGCTGGGCGTCGAGAAACTAGTTTTCAAATTGGAAGAAGATAAAAGAAAGTGTATCCTCTGTGCGTTGTGTGCCCGGGTATGTAAGGAAATTATTGGCGTCTCCGCAATCAGCCTGGTCAACCGAGGAGTTGATAGAGAGCTGTCTACTCCCTTCTATCAGCATTCGGATACTTGCATTGGGTGTGGTTCTTGCGCTTACGTTTGCCCTACCGGGGCGATAACAATGGAAGATAATGATGGTACAAGAGAGGTGCGCACTCCTTACGTCACCATGAGTTTTAAACTGAAGCAGTGCAAAGCCTGCGGTAACTACTTTGCTCCTGAAAAACAGCTTGATTATATGGCTAAAGTAGCTGATTTGCCCCCTGAGACGTTCGATAAGTGCCTCACCTGTCGGACAAAGTCGATCTGTGCAAGACTACTTGAAGTTGCAGGGTAGGTTCAGACATCTATCTGAAGAAATAATAGATGAGATTCAACGTCATGTTGATGCGGATTATGCCAAACTTATAGAGAAGGTAGCCTGTTCAAGGAGACAAACTGAATGAAGGATAAAGTGAAGACAATATTGAAGAATCACCAGCATAATAAAGGAATGCTGGTGGCAATCTTACAAGATATCCAAGACGAATATAACTATCTACCTCAAAAAGTCTTGAGTCAGGTTAGTGAGGGATTGAGTATTCCATTGACCCGGGTCTATAGTGTCGCTACTTTTTTTAAGGCGTTTAGTTTGAAACCAAGGGGACGTCATCTGGTTAATGTGTGCCTGGGTACGGCCTGTCATGTTAGAGGGGCCACCCGGATTTTGGAGGCAATAGAGAGAGAGATGGGAATTAAGCCAGACGAAACCACCGAAGACCTCAAATATACCCTAAAAACAGTTAATTGTGTTGGAGCTTGCGCCTTAGGTCCCATCGTCATAGTTGATGGAGAGTACTCAGGTGAGATGAAGATGGATAAAGTCAAGCCTTTATTAGAGAGCTATGATTAATTCTAAGAATAGAACTACCAAAAGCAAACTGAATTCTCCAGCTGAGCTGGAAGCTTTAAGAAAGTCAATAGTTGAAAAGAGAGACCCTGATAAGCCCTGTGTAGTTATATGTGGTGGCACTGGTTGTCTTGCCTTAGGAGCGGCAGGTGTCGTTACTGCCTTTAGGAAAGAAATACGAGAGCAGGAACTGGAAGCTAAGGTAGACCTCAAGGTAACGGGTTGCCATGGCTTTTGTGAAAAGGGGCCTCATGTTCTTATTCGCCCCCAAGGTATCCTTTATCCAAGGATAAAGGAAAGCGATATCGCTGAGATAATTTCAAAAACTATTGTTAAGGGCGATGTCATTGATAGATTGCTCTACACTGACCCGAGCACAGGCCAAAAAATTGTCTATGAGCAAGAAGTTCCATTCTATAAGAGACAGAAACGTATCATCTTTGGTAACAACGGCTACATTACCCCCAATGCAATTGATGATTATTTGGCTTTAGGTGGTTATTCTGCCTTAAGCAAGGCACTATTTGAAATGACTCCTGAAGGGGTGATTGAGGAAGTTAAAAAGGCTGGTTTACGGGGACGGGGTGGCGGCGGATTTCCCACCGGGGTTAAGTGGGAGAGTTGTCGTCAGGCGCATGGTGATACCAAGTATATCATATGCAATTGTGATGAAGGTGAC
>DUEX01000061.1 GCA_011170325.1 Dehalococcoidia bacterium
AAGAAGCTTATCGTATGTGGGAGGCACCTGTTGAGTTCCTCGGTGGACTAGTATCTATGGCTGTGGGTGTGATACACGATATTCCTGCCTGCAAAGAACTCGTTGACAGGATGATTAAGGACGCTGAAAAGCAAGCAAGTAACTGGCAGTTTGTTAAAGTAAGGTAAGAAAAGGGGTCAGATATTATAATAGAAACTAGGGATGTGCGAAACTACCATCGTAGCTAAATCCAACGTATTTTCTCATATTTAAATATCTACGAAAAATTTTTCATCCCATATCGAGACTTGCAAAGTGTTTTACTACGCGCCGATACAGCGTATAATTTCATAGGGAGGGCTACTGATATGGGAGATAAAGGTAAATACCTTGAAAATGAAGTGGGATGTTTTATATGCGGAAAAAGACCAACACAGTGGAAACTAATCAGCCCACAAGCCGAAAAGGTTCCATTGTGCAAGAGACACTACTCAAATTCTAAGATAACAGATGTAGCATGGCTTAATCGCAAGTTATGGTACCATAGAACCAAAGGCGGATATGAAGGCAAGAAATGCTACTTATGTGGTGAACCAGTCATTGCCTTTCTAGACACCGCATCGGACAAGGCCTTTGCCAAAGACTTCACAGAAGAATGGGTTCAGAATATCCAACAAGTGTGCATTGACCATGTTACGCCTGAGTCGCGGGATGAGTTTCTTGCGAACATTAAAGATTGACATTAGATGCGAGGCAAGTATATAGACTAATCATAGTTTGCCTACGGAAAGGAGATAACCAATGGGGAAGAGACTAGCTGCTAAAAAGTGGAGGGAAATGACTCTTGAGGAAATGGACAAATGGTGGAGTGACCTAACCAAAGGGTTAACTTTAACAACCACGAAGAATCGTATAATTTCCACTTGAATTTCCCAGAGTGTTTGATCTGTGGCGAGATAGTTACTCACTGGATACCGGCAAAAGCTGATGGCTGGTTAATGCCAGCGTGCGATAAGCACTATAACAACCCTAGGATAACAGAAAAGCAATGGGCTAAGGCCAGGGCACAACGAGAGAAAGATGCAGAAGAAGTGGCGGACTTGAAGTGCTATAAATGCGGTGGAATGCCTGTTACTACTTGGGTACCTGCCAATGAAGCCGAAGGCTGGATCACACTTGATGATAATGCCCCTGACTTGATACCACTCTGTGATGATTGTACTACAGTCTCCCATAACAGCTAACCAATTACCAAAATCTTTTCACCCAAAGCTGGAGATAATTTGGTCAACAACCAACCTTAACAAGATGACGGATCGTGCAGGCATGTTATCGTGAAGTATGATATCGCTCGCGGCAACAGAGGGAGCTGAGGAATCAACCCATAGCTAATAGTCCTTCGGATGGGGAGCTAGGATGGCATGAATCCAGCACATATGAATTAGAGCACAAACCTATAGAAACTACAAGCTATTGACCTTTTTCTTTTTTACTGGTATACTTTGGTTTTGGCCATCAGCGATAAGGAGGGAACGATTAGATGAAAGTGTCAACTGCTCGGCTTACCTTTATGGATGTTGCTATCCCCAGGGCAGGCTTTCTTTGGGACACAGCCTTAGTAGTTGGTTTTGCCTGCTTAACTGCAGCCTTTTCCCAGATAAGTTTCTGGGTCGGTGTGGTACCTATTACGGGTCAGACCTTTGCAGTTCTTTTAGCTGGTGCCCTTTTAGGTAGCCGCCGTGGGGCATTGAGCCAGCTTAGTTACCTAGCTATAGGAGCCACTGGGATTCCCTATTGGTTTGCCTTAGGTGGTCCTCCAGGCATTATTCGTTTGGCTGGCCCAACAGGCGGTTATTTAGTAGGCTTTGTGGTAGCTGCTTTTGTCGTCGGTTGGCTAGCTGAAAGAGGATGGGATCGACGTGTATGGACGGCAATTCTAGCCATGCTTGCTGGTAGTATTGTTTATTTTATTTCTGGTCTGTCTTGGCTAGCTCATTTTGTTCCTGAGGGCACTGTGCTTGAGGCTGGGCTTTATCCTTTCATTATTGGTGATTTACTGAAGATAGCTGCGGCAGCTTTAGCTTTGCCTTCAGGGTGGTTGCTTCTTCGACGATTTAAAGGTTGAGCACTTTACTCATTTTTAATAGCTTTCATTAAGGTCGCTGGTTTGGAAATCACCTGGCTTGGGCATTCTTGTTTCCGCATTAAGGGAAAGGAAGCTATTGTTATCACTGACCCATGCCATCCAAGCTTGGGTTATTCTTTGGGCAAGCTTCAGGCCGATATAGTGACCTTGAGCCATTTTCATCCTGGTCATTGCTATATTGAAGCTATCACCAGCGAATTCAAAGAAATCAAAGGCCCTGGTGAATATGAGCTAAAAGGAACTTTTATTAGTGGTATCGCTACTTTTCATGATGCTGAATGGGGTAAGAAGCGGGGTATGAATACTGTTTACCTTCTGGAAATGGATGGGATGATATTGTGCCATTTAGGTGACCTTGGTCATTTACCTGCGTCTGAATTGATAGAGGCTATAGGTGATGTCGAAGTATTGTTTCTGCCTGTTGGTGGTGTATCTACTATAGGTAGCTTAACGGCTGCTGAAGTAGTAAGGCATCTGACCCCTAAGATTGTTATCCCTATGCATTACAAAACACCAGCTTTGGTTGGGGACCTTGAACCTGTGGACAAATTCTTGAAGGAGTTGGGTATAAGGGAGATAGTCTCTCAGCCGAAACTTTCAATTAATCGGTCAACTCTGCCAGCCAGTACCCAGGTAGTGCTCCTTGATTATCCTCACTAATAGGTTCCTTCTCTTTGACAGACTTTGTACCTCTGCCTTAGAATGAGCTTGGTTATGACTTTAGCCAAGAGACTCTACGAATTACAGCAAATTGATATGGAGATTCAGAAGAAGCAAGAGACTTTAGATGATGTTAGTCGTCAATTAGGTGAAAGTGAAGCTTTACTTGGAGCTAAGACTGAGCTTCTTGCTGAGGAGGAACATTTAGCTAGGATGGACAAGCAGCAACGGGATGTGGAATGGGAGGTCGAAGACTTACGAGGTAGCATTGCACGGCTAAATGAAAAGCTTTATGGTGGTAAAGTGAAGAATCCTAAAGAGTTACTTAGCCTTGAGCAAGAGGTGGAGATTTTCAAGGTCAAGCTGAGACAGAAGGAAGACAGCTTGTTGGACTTAATGGCTGAGGTAGAAGCGATGCGAGATGAGATAGAGTTGGATACTGGGAGACTTAGGAAGCTAGAAGGTGAGTGGCAGCAGGAGCAGGGAATCTTAGCTCAGAAGCGAACGGAGATAGAAAGTCAGCTCTCTGACCTCAGCCAAAAACGCCAGACATTAACCTTTGAGATTAGTTCACAGGCGCTTGAGCTTTATGATGGGATAAGGTTGAGAAAGGGTCAAGCGGTGGTTAAGGTGGAGCAAGGGATGTGTCAGGGATGCCGTCTTACCTTGCCGATGAGTGAATGGCAGCAAGCTAGAGCTGGAACTTTAGTCCAGTGCAGCAGTTGTGGCAGGATACTTTATCTAGGCTAGAGTCTTGCCAATAATGCAAAAATGCGCTTAGAAATCCATGCTGATGGAGCTTCTTGGGGTAATCCTGGACCGGCAGCTATTGGAGCTGTTATCAAGGATGAGCAGCGAAAGGAATTATTTAAAATCTCTCAATATATTGGTCGGAGCACTAATAATCAAGCTGAGTATCAGGCGGTTATCGCTGCCTTGAGAGCAGCTACTAGATTTAAACCAGGCGGCGTGATCATTCACCTCGATTCAGAATTAATAGTTAGGCAATTAGCTGGTAGTTACAAAGTAAGGAGCACTCTTCTTCGCCCTTTATACGCTGAGGCTGCTGAGCTATCAAAGAAGTTTACAAATCTATCCATTGTTCATATTAGACATGAGGAGAATGTTGAAGCTCATACCTTAGCTAAGGCAGCGTTAAAGAAATTCCTCAGGCGGAAAACTTAGATTTGACTGCTCCTTGGCTGGGGTGTAAAGTGAATAATGGGCCAAGTAGACCGGGTGACCGCTCTGGTTTGGTATTAAGAATCAGGGAGGAAAGTCCGAGCTCCACCAGGCAGGGTGCTGGGTAACGCCCAGGAGGGGTGATCCTACGGAAAGTGCCACAGAAACATACCGCTCTTTACTTTAAGAGTAAGGGTGAAATGGTGAGGTAAGAGCTCACCAGCGGCTAGGTGACTAGTCGGCTGGGCAAACCCCGCCCGGAGCAAGACCAAATAGGGGCAAAGGGACGCCTGGCCTTAACCCCGGGTTGGTCGCTTGACCTCGATGGTAACATCGAGGCTAGATGGATGGTTACCGCCCTGACTTTGTCAAGGCACAGAACTCGGCTTATAGGTCTACTTGGCCTCGTTCTGTTAATCTAACCTGTGTGGTGCGTGTCCGTTGTAGGTGAGTGGTGGTGGGGTGGCTGTTGGTGATGGGGGCGCCTTCTGGGCTGATTGGGGAGGTAGGGGTGTATCCTTCCTGGGCGTCGGGCGAGCCTTTGCAGTTTTTCCTGCTGCCACTTGTGGCGCCTGTAGAGGTAGTAGAAGTAGCGATAGGCAATCGCGAAGATGCCGACGCCGCCGGACATGAAGCCCACATTATTATCCCCCCTTGCATTGTGTAGTGTAGTTGGCGTGGGTTGGAGTGTCAATAGGACTTTAGTCCTATGTGCGGTGTGGCTTGGTGGGATGTGGCGGGTTGGGTTAGTGGGGTGGGCTGCCTTCTTGGTATCGCCAAAGCTCCATGCCGTAGGCTATCCAGGCGTCGATGGCTGCGTTCCAATGGTAGTTTACGCTGTGCCAGATGGCGGGGTCGCAACTGGCCCTCATCTTCAAGACCGTGTCGTAGTCCTCGTAGTTAAAGAGGGCTAGGGCCTGGTTCATTATGTCTATTGAGGCGAGATAGCTTCGACGTTGGTATTGCGCCACCTTGTCCATGTAGAGGTCTAGGTCTTTCTTCTCTATGTCGGGGATAGTCGGCGGGTCGGTGACGGATTTGGTGTACCAAAGAGCTATGGCCTGGCGTTGCTCCTGGGTTAGTTCGTTGTCGGATTCGGAGAAGTAGGGCGCTATGTAGGGTGTCGGTGGTTGGG
>DUEX01000062.1 GCA_011170325.1 Dehalococcoidia bacterium
ATGCGTTCACTTCTCAGGAGAGCTAAGCTCCTTCTGAATGAACTCGACGATTTCACTGGTGTGGCTGCCTGGACCAAAGACACTTTTAATTCCCATTTGTTGTATAGATTCGATATCCTCATCGGGGATAATACCGCCGGCAACAATCATTGTCTTGGTCAAACCTTTCTTTTTCAGCCCCTCAACTATGGCTGGAAAGAGTTCCAGATGGGCTCCAGAAAGGATGCTCAGCCCGATGACCTCCACGTCTTCCTGCATGGCTGTCTCCACAATCATCTCTGGCGTCTGGCGGATCCCGGTGTATATTACCTCCATGCCGGCATCACGTAGAGCTTGGGCAACCACTTTGGCGCCGCGGTCATGACCGTCTAATCCAGGTTTGGCGATAAGGACTCGAATTTTACGCCCTGCTGTCATCTTTTTTCTCCTTAAAGGAATTAAACGTAGCCTATCTGAGCATTACAAACTGTGTGTGCCGATGGCCACTATGCCTAATACACCGAGACAAGTTCTTGCTGGGTGCCAAACACCTTACGCATTACATCGCACATTTCCCCGATAGTAGCATAAGCCTCGACACAGTCCAGTAGAACTGGTATGGTGTTTTCGTCGCCGCGGACAACTTTCTCGAGGTTACTCAGAGACTGTTCAGCCTTGGAGTTGTCTCGGTTCTTTCTTATCTCGTTCAGGCTCTTAATTTGTTTGGGCTCGACCTCCCGGTCTATGGTCAGCCTCGATATCTTGGGGGAGGGGGAGACAAACTTGTTAATGCCGACGATAACACGATTCTCTTCTTCTATTTCTTTCTGATACTGATAGGCGGATTTCTGAATCTCCCTCTGCTGGTATCCCTGCTCAATGGCGGCGGCAGCCCCACCCTGGTTTTCTATCTTTTCGATGTAAGCGGTGGCTTCCTCCTCCAGTTTATCAGTGAGGTATTCTATGCAGTAAGAGCCTCCCAGTGCATCAACGGTATCAGCCACACCGCTCTCATGAGCGATAACTTGCTGTATACGTAATGACTGTAACTGCGCTTCTTCCGTAGGCAGGCAGATGCCCTCGTCGTAGCAGGAGACAGCCATGGACTGCACACCACCGAGTACGGCAGCTAATGTCTGAATGGTAGCTCTGACTATATTATTCAGGGGCTGTTGGGTGGTGAGGGTTACACCGCCCGTCTGAACATGAGTACGAAACATGCAGGAACGTGGGTCTTTAGCGTTAAATCTTTCCTTCATAATTTTTGCCCAGAGACGACGCAGAGCGCGAAACTTGGCTACCTCTTCTAGAAAATTATTGTGGCTTTCAAAAATCCAAGATATTCTGGGGGCAAAAGAATCCACTTCCAGCTCCGCGTCGATGAACGTGCGCACATATTCAATAGCATTGGCAAGGGTAAAGCCTATCTCCTGAGCTGCTGTGGCTCCTGCCTCACGAATGTGATAACCAGCTATATTAATATAGTTCCAGCGAGGCAGGTTTTGACTGCAATAAGCGGCAGAGTCAGCCACCAGGCGAAGTGACGGCTTGGCTGGGAAAATATAGGTGCCCCTGGCAATATATTCCTTCAAGATGTCGTTTTGTGTAGTTCCTTGTAGTGAGCTCGGCTCAACACCCTGCTTCTTAGCCACGGCGATGTACATAGCAAGCAGGATATTACAGGTAGCATTTATCGTCATGGAAGTGCTTATCTGGTCGAGAGGGATATTGTCAAAAATTAGTTCCATATCGCGCAGAGAGTCCACAGCCACGCCAACCCTGCCCACCTCTCCTCTGGCTAGCGGATGGTCTGAATCATAGCCAATCTGTGTGGGCAAGTCGAAAGCAACGCTGAGCCCCGTCTGCCCGTGTTCCAGCAACCAGCGAAAACGTTTATTGGTTTCCTCCGGAGTGCCAAAGCCAGCGTATTGACGCATCGTCCATAGTCTGCCACGGTACATGTTGGGATGGATGCCTCTAGTGAAAGGATACTTACCAGGATAGCTCAGGTCTCGATTATAATCAAAGTTGAACATGTCTTCCGGTGTATAAACGGTATCCAGTTCTATACCGGAACTAACCTCAAACCTGTCCTGTCTTTCTGGAGCACGGCTTAACACTTTCTCCAAAGTAGTTTTTCTCCATTCCTTTTTGTCTTTACACATTATACCCTCCTCTTCCTAGCGCTAAATCAATCGTATTCTAGCACTCTAGCATTATGTATGCATATCCTAAAGGTTCCGCGCTCTCGTCTTGGCAGCGCTTCCCACGGCTGCTATACAGAAACAAATATAGTGCAAATCAAGCTCATGAGGAATAGATATAAGCTAGGTTTCCAAATATGACAAAAGCCCCTTTTGTTTTAAATGAAGCTACTACAGTGATACCTATCCCAAACCAACCAACCCCCTACCCGCGTTAAAATGATGAATATATGCCCGATGAAGCGAAGTCATTTAAAAATGGGGCGTGTGTAGGGTTAGTGAAAAATCGATTAGAGAGACATCGGGAGTTTAGTCCAGTAGGAGAGTTAGTGGCGATTAGCTGGCCGGCACGTTACATCGTTGAGGACATGTGACAAGATGCAATTTCGTCACCTGTTACCTCTTATCTTGTAGGGGGTGTGCTTTAGCAAGCTTGCATGCGTAATGTTCACGTTCTTGCCATCATCCACGGCAACGGGTTGGGCGATACTTTATGTGGCATTGCTATTGGAAGGTCTCCGTCCTCATTATCTCAGTTGTCTATTTTGTCAGCAGGGATATTGACAGTCGCTGAGCACGAGCTTAATATAGGCTGAGCGGTCGATACCCGGTAAGGAGATATCCCCCTATGCCAAAGATACTTATAAATGGCACCAGAATCTACTATCAGCAGGATGGGGAAGGGTCCAGAGTTTTACTGCTGTTCAATGGTGCCGGTTGCACTGCCCGAACGTGGGGTGAGATGGCTGAAGGCCTTACTGGTATGGGGCA
>DUEX01000063.1 GCA_011170325.1 Dehalococcoidia bacterium
GATGGGTATGCAAAGTTGTTTCCTTGATTTCGAGCCGCTGCACTCCGTTGCGGAGGTTCCGTTCATACTCCGCTAGCAATCTAGGAAATCTGTGCCTACTACGAAGCTTCCGCTTTCTAGTCATAACATGCCTCCATTATATTTTGCTTACTTGCCTCCCTTTGACTTGCCAAACCCACTGGCTGTTGTCTCGGCTCAGGCATTACAGGCGGCTAACCGCTCTGGCCGACTTGTTAGCTAGGTTCACATTCTTATCCTCTAGGATTATAATACTCGTGTAACATGCAATAACTGCAAATTAAATAATTAATAGGTGAGAGCAGACGAGGAAGAAAATCAGGGCATCGGAACTGTAGGACGGATATCAGTTACCGATGCCTTTTGATTTGCAGAGGAGGTGGTGCATATTGGAAGTCTTCAATTAAGAAATGCGTGTGATTTTCTGGCAACAAAACCAAGTTATAGAAGGGGGTACTCATTATGGAATTATTGAGATGGAAGACAAGAATTGCGGTACTGTGGGTCTTGATGGCAGTGGCTATATCGGCGCATAACATAATGGGATTCTTAGAACCTGGAAAAGTAGAAGGGGCAGCACTTACAACTGGAATGTTGATATTCATGGTACTTTTTTGGCTGATTCCATTATGGATGGCATTTGTGTCTCTCACTGTGAAGGGCTCGCCTAACCGCTGGGCAAATTTTGTTGTGGGCATAATCTTTACTGTTCTTAACATCGGGCATTTCATTGAACATTTAGCGCCGCCTTCCCCCGTCCAGATCCTGATTGTCGGTTCAACAGTTGTGGCTACAGCGTTGATTGCCTGGTACGCATGGAAGTGGCCTAAACAGGAGGCATGAAAGACCTGCGCCAGGAAGGTGATGCTCTTGTCAAAGTGAAGCCGGCGTCTTCGCTACTTTTAGCAGATGTGTCAGGTCATCATACTTCAATAGTCCGAAATCCGAAAGAGGGGTGATAAAATGAAAAAGTTGAATACAGCAGCAATCTTGATGTGTATCATTGGTGCATTTGGTTTGTTTCAAGGTATCTGGGGTATTGCGGCAACCGAAAGCTTTACTCAAAAGTGGGCGGAAATGATGGGAACAACTGCCAGCGAGTCAGCGGTTCTGACAATGGCGGTTACGTTCTATGCTGTATATCACTTTATTGGCCTGGCATTATTAGCCGTGGTTGCCGTGATTCCGCTTAGGAGAGCAGAGAAGTGGGCTTGGTTCTCAATCCTGGTTTTCGGTGGGATTGGTCTGGGTTTTGGCATTGCGCTCTGGGCTCCGTATGCGCCTGTCCTATACGTTTTCTTTGCGATGTGGGTGGCAGCCTTGACGCTCTCCGCAAAGCCGAGTCTCCGAAAGAAAGGTTGAGCAATCAGAGAGCATAAATGGTTTGCCCAACTGAGCGGAAAGCAAATTATTTTTCGTAATATTACAGTTACTCAGATTGTGACATCTGAAGGCTTGATTAGTGTTAGTAAGAATACCTCCCTAATTATTTGGACTCCAATTATTCGGCATATCAATATTGAACAGTCTTAACATTTGTTCTTTTTGTGAGTCTATAATAGGTGGTCTGGGGTTAGGATTTGTAAAAAGCTCCTTAAACTTAGAAGCATGTATATAGTCCCCTGGCAACAACATATTAACAAGAAAATGTGCCCAATCAGCAACGCATTTTGGTTCTTTGGGGATAGGATGCCAAAAATTCAAGTCTTTCCATATTTGTTCAACTGATTGAGTATCAAGTTGATTAAAGAATTTACTATGTTTAGTAAATGCAGGTTCAAAAAGCGGCTTACAAGAAATTTTCTGAGTAGAATAAGTTAATCTATATTCAGCAACTAATCTTCGGGAATATAGATTATCATAATTTAATAAATCCAAACCTATTTGAGTATAGGCACTTAAAAATCTTCTAAATCTTGAATTGTCTCCGCCATATCCTTCTGCAATATTACCTACTTTCGGTTGTTTAGACTTAAATAATGCTATATAAACATTTTCCTTTAGGAAATTATCTATCGTTCCTTTTGTTTTTCTTTCATTATTTGTGAAGCAGGTTAAGCGAACAGAATAGTCATTATAGTTTAAATAATAACCAGGAGTTGAGACCTTAAAATCAGGGCTTCCAAGTAATGGCCTTATCAGATTTAAACAAGAAAAATATTCTTCATAATTCAGTGGTTTCAAATTTGAGAATCTAAAGAATAATATTCCAAAAGGATTATCGTTTGTTAATTGACTCATACTTAATGTTACTTGAGAATTACTTTCTTAGCAATAAACAAAAATTGCCCAGCAAGGGCTTTTTGTCTTAGACACGCTCCTAAAAATGAAGCTAATTGAGGCTATGTTGGTCTGGCTTTGTTTTCTTACTATTTAAACCTTTCTTAAAGCACCGATGCTTCCATAACAAAGTAGCGTTTTGTTATTCCAAGTCTTAGTTAACAGCCTATTCAATCTATTGCATATTCCACTATAAACCTGGCTGTCAATTGTGCACTTCTGTAACTTGCGCAAACAATCAACCAGGTATTTCATCCCATCTATAATCGGCTTTGACAATTGCCTAAGCAGAGCATAGAATCAAATATAATCGCGGTATCGATTGGAAGGGTAATAGGATGAAGCAAGGGCATGGGAATTGCTGATTGATGGCGGTTGCTAGTACCCTTTTTAGTTGAAAAGTAGACTAAGCCAACTATGGATTGGTTTATGTGGCTATCATAGACAATCAGGCTCAGGACAATTTTTGAGCCTTAAGGACAAGTTCCTCATAAAATGTCAAGTTTAAACTCAAAAAAGGAGAAAAAATGAAAGATGAAATAAAAACGGCAATAGTCGTAGCTGTTCTTATGATAGGGTTAGTAGTACTTTTTAAGAATGTAATACACAAGCCATTAGATGTCACACCTTTGTATTTTGTTCCGATGCTTCTTTATATTGGGTATGTGGCGAGGAAGCCAGGCGCCATAGCTTGGATAGCGGTAACGCTATTTATCACACTTGCAATGGCTGTATTATATGCTTTCTTTTAGAGTCTATCTTTGCTACCCTTTCGCCGATACTGCTTCCCTCTCCAGAGTTGCAGCTACATTCCACACGGGTAATTATTATTAACTTACGATAGGGGCATACAGCTTTAAGAAGTCCTCAAACTTAACCTATTTCTACTCAAGCGGCGACTTATAGAACTTCAGGCTATCCTAGAAAGTAACTGAACCTTGTATACCTCAGCACCATGACCAGTTCCCCAGTCTACCTAGTCCATAAATTGGCCAAATTATTGGCTGAGCTAGATCTCTAATAAGGTAATTAGAATTTAAGGTTTCTTGTGGGGATATCTTGTCTTAGCGACTACTTGTTACAATGGGTCAGCCGATGGGGTTCACTAATTTCGATTTCCCTGCTAAACTTATGAGGAGGGCTAAAGGATGTTAGCTGATATTGCCTTAGTGATAGGCGCTTACCTTCTTGGCTCACTGCCCTACATGCTTCTCCTCAGCCGCGCCAAAGGCATTGACCTGTCCCAAGAAGAGGATTTGCATATTGCACTGTGGCGTAAGGTAGGTCGCCTCGAAGGCTTATCTGGCATATTGGTTGACATTTCCAAAGGAATCATCCCCGTTGTCGTCGGCTTCATCCTCGATTTCAGCCTGACTATAATAGCTTTAGCCGGAGTGGTCGCTGTTGCCGGGCAGATGTGGCCCGTATTCCACAAGTTCGACGGCGAAAAAGGCAATAGTACCGGCGCAGGCATGATTCTCACCCTGACTGTCGGCCTTAGCATAACCGAGGCTGCCCACGCTTACCTAGTCTTCCTTCTCGCTCTCATACCTGCGCTCACAGGTTTCAGCATGAGGACAATTCCCCGCTTTATAACCTCCGGCCAGACAATCAGCCAGCGCTTCATGCTCGGTGGCCCGGTGAGCAACAGCCTGCCCCTAGGCATGGCCATTGGCTTTGCCGTGGCGCCGCTGGCCTCCTGGTGCTTAAAACAGCCATTGGATATGACTCTAGCCTTCACAGCTCTCTTCGTTGCTATTATGGTGCGCCGTCTCACCGCAGGCCTCAGTGCTGACCTCAAGACAGCTACCAATGTCAGGAGTATTCTGATTAACCGTCTGCTCTATGACCGCAGCTATCTGTAGGAATTACGAATCAAGCCTTCTTCAGCATTACCTACGGCCTCAGTCTTGCCATGAGCATAAAGAAAACCCGGAAACTTCAGGCTATCCTCAAACCTAACTGACCTAATATGCCTCAGCGCCATATCCAATCTCTCCCAACCTCTTAGCTTATTGCATATTCCGCTATAAACTTGGCTGTCAACAGCAATCCCACCAGTCTTCTTGCAATGCCAAAGCCTCCCAAGATTCCCAGTTAGCACGTATTTCCGAATCACTTTTGAAAAGACCACCTGCGAAGGGTATAATTCCTAAATATATATGCAAAGTCGGCGTCTACTCCTTGAGGATTAGAAAATATGTCCTATGTATACGCATTCCAGGATGCTTGTGAAGGTAAAGACGTTTTAGGCAACAAGGGGGCCAACCTAGCTACCATGACTAGGCTTGGACTTGCAGTCCCTCCCGGATTTGTCCTGTCCGTTGAGGCGTATGCTCAGTACAAAACAGGCGGTAGTTTACCCGAGGCAGAGATCAGTCAAGCTCTAGCCACTCTGGGAAAAGAGGTGGGTAAAAGCCTTGGCAAAGATTTGCAAGTATCTGTTCGTTCCTCAGCCTCGATATCCATGCCAGGTATGATGGATACTGTCCTGAATGTGAAAGATCTTGCCAAACTGAAAACCGCAGTAAAGCGAGTGTTTGACTCGTGGGAGAATCCGCGTGCTGTAGAATATCGACGTCTAAACAAGATCCCGTCTGACCTAGGCACAGCAGCTATCGTTCAGGTCATGGTCTTTGGTAACAAAGACGCAACTTCTGGGACAGGTGTAGTATTTACGCGTGACCCAAACACAGGACAAAAATGTCTCTACGGCGAATACCTCGACCGAGCTCAGGGAGAGGATTTAGTTTCGGGAACGAGAACACCCCGTCCAATCGCCGATCTTGAAGGTCTGATGCCAAATGTCTACGCTGAACTGAGCGAAATAGCTAAGTTACTAGAAAGCCACTATCACGACATGCAAGACGTCGAGTTCACCATTGAGTCGGGCAAGCTTTATATTTTGCAGACTAGGTCTGCTAAAAGAAGCGGCCAGGCAGCCATTAAGGTAGCTGCTGACATGGTTCACGAGGGACTTATCACAACAGAAGAGGCTATAAGTCGCCTAAGCGCCGCTGATTTGCAAGCACTGCTGCACAAACACATAAGATCGCCTGAGTCATGTCAGCCACTAACGAAAGGACTTGCTGCGGCGCCAGGTGCTGCATTTGGACAAGTTGTGTTCGACCCGGGCGAAGCAATGACAATGGCAAAAAAGGGCTTGCGTATCATACTAGTTCGGCCCGAGACAAGCCCTGATGATATTCAGGGGATCGCGGTCGCAGATGGGGTGTTGACATCCAAAGGCGGCCTTACTTCCCACGCTGCCATAGTTACCAGAGCTATGGGTAAGCCCTGTGTCTGCGGAGCTGAGGGGATTGACATAGACCTCAAGCTGGAACAGTTTAAAGCTGGAGACCAGATAGTGAGGAAAGGTTGTGAGATCACTATTGACGGCACTAGCAGCAATGTTTACCTGGGCTCCCTGCCCTTGGAAGAAGGGGAGTTGATGAAGGAGTTTGAGGAAATCATGACTTGGGCTGATGGTTTTAAGCACCTGGGCGTTAGAGCCAACGCTGATACACCAGAAATGGTGGTGCAAGCAAGAAGGCTTGGTGCTGAAGGTATTGGGCTGTGCCGGACTGAGCGCCAATTCAATGAGCCTGAACGCCTTTCGGCTATAAGGGAATTCATTCTGACAGAGAGTGAGACCCAGAGAGCGACAGCATTAGAACGCCTGCGCGAGCTTCAGAAGGAAGATTTCGTAGCGATCTTTAAGGAGTTAGAGGGAATGCCTATCATAGTCAGACTTCTCGACCTCCCACTCCATGAGTTTCTGCCGCCGGAAGCAGAAACGTCAGATAATCAGATTAGGCAAAGGATAGCTGAACTCAAGGAAACAAATCCGATGCTTGGCCACAGAGGTGTGAGAGTAGCGGTAACCAACCCTGACATCTACAAAATGCAGGTTGAAGCTATAGAGGCAGCGAAGGCTGAAGTGCCAGCCGACGTTTCTGTCATGATACCGCAGGTCATTACACTCCAGGAACTATTTCTGATAAGAAGGAGCTGCTTTGAAGGTTCTAGCTTGAAAGTCGGCACTATGATGGAAACTGTACGTGCCTGTATGCGAGCAGGTAGGCTAGCAGAGGTAGCAGACTTCTTTTCATTTGGTACTAATGATCTAACCCAAGCTGTGTATTCTTTCAGCAGAGAGGATGCCGAAAAGAAATTTCTATCCACGTACCTGGAAATTGGTATTCTTGAAGACAATCCCTTTGAAATAATAGACGTCAAGGGAGTAGGCAGACTAATGGAAACTGCAGTATTCTGGGCACGGCGTGCAAGGAAAGACATTGAGATCGGTGTCTGCGGTGAGCAAGCAGGAGAGCCAAGATCAATCCAGTTCTTCAACGGAATAAACATTGACTATGTGAGTTGTAGTCCCTTCAGAGTGCCCATAGCTAAACTTGTGGCTGCACAGGCGTCTATCCACCAAAAAAACAAAGCTGAAACCGAATTCATGGCATAATTAACCGACAAACACTCCATTGATTTCTTGCTCAGCAGTCATACTAGTCAAGACATGCAAACGGTGTTTCGAACATCCTAGATAAGTGTCCTCCAGCTTCTAGCCTAATTGTTTGAGTATTCCACTATAAACCTGGCTGTCAATTGAGGTTTACACTGGCACTCTGGTCTGGGGACGGAACAGCATCCGCGAGCTCTCACCGATTCGTGTCGAAAATGCCTGGACAGCGATTGTTGATAGAGCCACTTTTGACAGGGTCCAGATTATGCTTAAGGAGCGGGCTCCGACCATAGTTCATCCCAAGCGAGTAGCGAGCCGCTACCTTTTAAGTGGCATTGCCAGGTGCGGTCACTGTGGCAAGTCTCTTGTTGGCCAGGATGCCAAACGGGGGCAGTTTACTTATTACGTCTGCGGGACTTTGCTCAAGAAAGGTGCCAGCTCATGCCCGGCTCGCTATCTTAGTAGTCAGCAATTTGAGAGCCTGGTAATCGACAAGATAAAGGAGCATATCCTTACTGAAGAAAACCTCAGGGAACTGGTGAACCTGGTAAACGAGGAGATGGATGCTGCATCACAGGAACACCGAAATCAGCTGGGTATCGTTATGGAGGAGATTGCAGAAGTTGAACGGCGTTTAGATAGACTTTATGACGCTATCGAAACTGGCAAGTTGAGTCTTGATGATTTGGCGCCACGCATCAGGCAACTCAAGATGCGCAAGGATAGCCTTGAGTCCAAAAGATGGGAACTTGAATGGCAACTAAAGGATAGGAAAGTGGAGTTGGCAGATGGCGAAACCGTGGCTCGCTACGTGAAAGACTTGCGTGACCTTCTCAGCGAAAGCTCCCTCGCGGAGAGAAAGTCATTCATTAGAAGCTTTGTGAAGGAAGTGAAGGTGACAAATAATGAAGTGCTGCTTACTTACACTATACCTATGCCGCCTACAGGAGCAGTCCGAGAAGAAATATCAGTTCCCCGTATTGTACAAGATGGTGGGCCATTGTGGACTCGAACCACAGACCCCGGTCTTATCAGGACCGTGCTCTAACCAACTGAGCTAATGGCCCTGCCAAAAAGTATAGCTTCTGCCGTGAACAAGTGTCAAGGTTTAGTAATGTTCTTTTATTCAGGCTTTTCTTAGAGTGTAATGACTAGGACTCACCTACCTTGTGGTAGACTCTTAGTCTAGCACAAAACCATAAGGAGGCAACCTTAAGTGACATTAACACAGAAAATCTTGGAATGCAATCGCCAAAAACAAGCTGTAGAGATAATAGACTCCCAAGCCAAAACCACTTTGAGAGAGTGGAAAGGGTAGACGAGTCGTTTTTTCCGAGGAAAAAGCTTGAATAGATGACACACCACCGACCGGTACACAATGACTTGACAGAGACAATAAAAACAATCTATAATTTGTATTCAGTGAAAAACGAGGCCGACGAAAGAATTTCAGACTATTGCCAAAAAATAAAAAAGGAGGTTAAGAAACATGGCAGACAAGCTTACCAAGGAAAAGGTAGCGGAGCTCTCGAAGGAGATTAGAGACAGGGCACACCTCACTTATATACCTATCGGCATGACAATTCTAAAGAGCGAAGCTGAAATTCCGGAAGGGGCGAGGAGACCAGGTGAACGTGGCCAGGCATGGCCCATATGTTTGGCAGAGAACTTGGTCAGAACCATAGGATGGACGATAGCGCTAACTTTGGATGACCAGTTTTGCACCATGGCAGCCGCTGGATTAGGAGAATGCGAACTACCAGACTACCTTGCGAATGGAGGGATGGGTTCTCATCATACCAAGACCAAAGAAATCGGCAAAAATCTACAAGATATTTTCGAGAAATTTTTCTTACGAGAGAAGACGGTAGGCATTGTGTTAACTCCAGCTGTAGACCCTCTGGTTATGCCAGAAGGGGTGGTGTTCTATGGCAACCCATCCCAGATTGGCAAAATCGCTAAGTCAATTGCTTGGTACAGCGGAGAAACTGTACCCGCTGCAGGTGGAGGCCTTGGAGCCTGTGTAATTGCGGCATATGCAATTAGAAAAGAAAAGAAGCCAAGAATAGTATTGCCCTGTAGCGGAGAGAAAGTTCTGGGACACACAGAGGAAAACGATATATTCCTGGCAACCCCCATTGAAGAACTGTCCAATATAGTTGAGGGAATGAAGGCAACCGATTTCATTCTACCCTATCCGACAGCCAAATTCTTGACCTTCGAGCCAAGGGTCCCGAAGAGCTACCCTATAGACCACAAGACTTACAAAGCCTGGCTAGCAGGTAAGAAATAATAAAAGACACCGTGTAACCATTAGTTTGCGCCCGGCGTACTCCCCTGTGACAGTGATGGCAGCCTTTGAAGCAGCGGGGGCACTCAATCTCGTAAGTGCTCCCCTTGCCGCCTTCAAAGGCTGCCATGCCACAACAAAGGGCGAGGTAAAAGTGGCAAGGTAGTCTAGTTCTTCCAATAAGAGAAAAGGCAAAGTAGATCTTCTATTGACTTCTTATCAAAAACATGTCCAATAGTCCGTGAGATGCCTTCTAACCTCCTCGATGACCTTCTTAGTCTCTGCGAAGGAAGGATCAGCCCTGAATCTTTGAGGAATCGGCTCTGGTTCTTCTATTCTAAGTTTGATACCTGCCAATCCAGAAATCAAAGCTAGCCATGCATACGGCAAAGCCTTCTTATTGTAACCAGACGCAATCAAGTCAACAACTTTACCATCGCAGACCTTGGCCATTTCTCCGACCTTCTCCCCGACCATCCTAAAGCCTTTCACCGGCAGTCCCAAGCTAGTCAGTCCGTCGTCAAAATAAGGATCTGAGCCACCATTTCGGATGATGATTTGGGGGTTGAATTCCTGGGTAACCGGTTGAACTATGGACTCGAAAGCTAGCTGGTAAGAATCGTAGCCAGCATAAACTGGCATTGGGATATTAATGGTAAAGCCTTCCCC
>DUEX01000064.1 GCA_011170325.1 Dehalococcoidia bacterium
CAAAACCGGTCAAGTCTAAGAATGAAGAATGTCTTTAGATTCCTAATATTATATGAAAAGGCTCCTGCAATAAATATATTTAATATACCAATATAGGGTGCTAACTTATGGTTCAAAAGAAAAGCCCCAGCACTAAAACCAGCATCCCATCGGCTACTCGGTGATCTGTGGGCTCGGCGTGATTCGAACACGCGACCAACCGGTTATGAGCCGGCCGCTCTGCCGCTGAGCTACGAGCCCATGGAACATGAGATGGAACTTGACCCTACCACGGCCCCGTTAGAGGAAGTTCCACTGGCATAGCGTTTCCACAGCCTTGAAAAGGTAGACAGCTTCCGCCCTTGTCCTGTACGTAGCAATAGTATACCACAGCCCCCTAGGGGTGTGAAGCCAATGGGATAACCCTGACTGTAGCAAGTTAAGATAATTCGGCTCTCTCATCTTCAGGACTTGACTAAGAATTAGCATTCCAATTAAAATATAGGATTAGCACTCGAGGAATGAGAGTGCTAATTATTGGTAACTATTGATGAAGGTTGTCATCATAGTGTTTTTCTTTTTTGTCAGCTAGGAGGTATAGCATGCCCATTTATAAGTACTTATGCCCGAAGTGCAACTTACAATTTGAGCTAAAACAAAGTTTTACCGATGAATCTATAGTTGCCTGCCCCAGATGTCAAAATGGCGCTCAGCGACTTTTCTCTCCAGTGCCCATAATTTTCAAAGGCTCGGGCTTCTATGTGACCGACAACGGACCAAGAGGTGGGCCGCAAAACAGTGTCAAGGATGACAAAGAGGAAAGCGAGAACGGGCGCAAGGGAGATAAAGGCGGGCATCAGGAAGTGAAACAGTAGGTAGTATCATAAGTAGAGGAGTTTGGAGACAGATAGTTTGAAATTGTGTGTTAAGCAAATTTATTGTCCCAGTTGCAAGCAGCTAGTGAAACCTCAAGAGTCAAGAAATCATAATGGTAATATCTGTATTACATGCTCGCAGTGCCAAGGAATTCTTTACACTTGGGATGGTGCTAGATGGCGATGGAAAAGAAAATAGCCTATCCGTAGCTCAGACTAACTGAGAAGCATGCACCTTAAGGAGGAAGCAGGCATGAAATGTCCTGTCTGTGGCAAGGAAGCTAAAACCAGAGTTTATTACTGTGCCCGTTGTGCCGTTTATGTGCATACTGCTTGCTGGCAGAAACATGTTGCTACTGCTCATAAGAGCTAACCTTGCCTGCTACTGATATACTCAATTCAAACCTCTACTCCTATATTGAGGGAATAGTAACTATTGAGGCGAGGTGTTTATCAGTTCCTTGATAGCTAATTTTCCTTGTGCTACACTCAAGTTATGTCCCTGTAGCTCAGTGGACAGAGCGGCTGCCTTCTAAGCAGCGGGTCGTGGGTTCGAATCCCTCCAGGGACGCCACAGATAGCACTTCGACCATATGTTAATTCTGACCCTACTATAGCACCAACGCTCTTGATAGAAAGGCGTACATACCCCGAACTCCTCCCAGCTTTGATTTGACAGCGGTGTAATCAAGCTCACCACGTACTAATAAACAGCAACTCCTCCATACTCCTTCATGGAGATTAAGTAGCTTTAATGCTATTTCTGGGAATCGGACAAACATTTTTTGTAGTACCCGTGCTATTCTTATCTCCGGCATTATCTTTTCATCAACAGCCTGTTGGTAATTCTTGAGCCTCGCTTTGCCATTCAACAGACACTCTTCAATTACAGGGGCAGCAAGCTTCGCGCTTTGTAGAGCATTTTGGATTCCCTCTCCAGTTAGTGGGTCAGCAAGCCCGGCAGCATCTCCCAGAAGTACTATTCTGTCTCCTGAGACAATTGCTTCTCTCTTGCACGTTGGTATCAAGCCACCACTCCATTTGGTGATAGTATAGTGATTGATGTTTAGGGAATTCAGAAACTCCCGATAGCACCGCTTCAGGGACTTTGCTTCAGAGCTGAGACAGGCAATGCCAATGGAGAGATGGTCAAGTTTAGGAAAAACCCAGCCACAGCCTTTGGGAACAAACCCCACGTCAATCGCAATTAGTGACCTCCACTTCGCCAGTTCTTTCTTGGCTACAACCACCTCAGTATTCATACCAGCGATATAACTGACGTTGGCTCTGAGACCTGATTCCCTGGCCACTATGCTATTAGCACCGTCAGCTCCTGCCACAAACTGAGATCGAAAATCTCCAGCGGGTGTTGAAATCTTAACCCACCTGACATCGCTCTTTACTTGCTTTACCTCTTGCCCCTGGACAATAACAGCTCCAGCCGCTTCTGCTTGTTTCACCAGAGCATAGTCAAATTTGTCACGTCTGACAGTATATATAAGGTCTTGGTTAGAGTGGCCGTGATAGTTACCATCGCCCTTGAAGTTTACAGTAACATCAGTAACCACATCCTCTGCCAGTTCGTTAATATCAACATTCAGGAGCTTGGCAGCCTTGGCAGTGACCCCACCAGCACAGCATTTATATCGTGGCAACGTATCTTTTTCGAGGAGCAGCACTCTTATCCCTTTTTGGGCCAGTTCGTAAGCTAAGGTAGCTCCTCCTGGGCCAGCACCGACAACAACTACTTCATAAGCCTTTTTCAATGGGAGATTCCTCTTCTGCAAACCTAAGCATTCATCTTCCCCAGATATTTCTTGACTTTTCCCAAGGAATGCAGTTCTTTATTCCGGTTTGTTGACTCTCCTTTGCTGGCGCTACGCTTGGGAGGTGGTTTGGATGCGCGAACTAGCTGGGCAATGATGGTGACCCAACTAAAGCGCCACCATCTACAACGATGGTTTCTCCAGTTGTATAGCTTGAAGCATCTGATGCCAAAGAGAGTACAACGCCTGCTACATCTTCAGCTTCTCCGAGACGGAGCAGAGCACAGCTACTTGCTACTGCCTTACCTGCCTCGGGCTCCTTCCACAATAGTTCACTGAATCTGGTCTTTATCGCGCCTGGAGCAACGGCATTGGCTCTTATATTATACTGGCCCTATTGCCTAGCCATACACTTAGTCAGCACTATAACTGCAGCTTTGGCTACATCTAAACCGTATCCGCGTTCTCACAAATAACCAAGTATTAGTACTAGTTTGATAGGTGGTAGCCATTCTTGATGGCTTCAATTGGTGTCAGATGTGCTGCTCGGTGAGCTAAATGAATGGCATTTTTTATGGCTTTGGCTTGACTGCGGCCATGAGCTATGACGATATTCCCGTTTATCCCTAGGAGACAGGCCCCACCATATTCTTTGTAGTCCATCCGTTTAACCGTCGAGCCCAATTCCACATAATGAGCCAAGGCAGGCCCCTGAAGCTGGTGGTCAACTCTAAAGACTTGCCCTACTCCTAGCAAGTTCTGGAAGGTATCTCCAAATCCCTCCATAGTCTTAAGCACTATATTCCCAGTAAAGCCATCGGTGACAATTACATCGGCTTTCCCCTTCAGCATTTCCTGACCCTCTACATTGCCGATAAAGTTTAGTTCGGTCTTTTTCAAGAGCTGGTAGCTATCCCTGGTCAAAAGGTTCCCCTTGATTTCCTCTTCGCCGTTGCTTAGTAAACCAACCCGTGGTGAGTTGATGCCAAGAAACCCTTTAGCGAAAATGGTCCCGAGTTGGGCAAACTGAACTAAGAAGCTTGGTTGGCAATCGACGTTAGCTCCAGCATCAATAAGAAGAACCGGGTTAGCGGCATTGACATGAATTAGGCCACAAAGTGCGGGGCGTTGAATACCCTCCATTTTTTTAAGGTTGAGGAATGCCGCAGTTAGTATCGCCCCGGTGTTACCAGCGGAGACAAAAGCGGAGGCAATGCTGTCTCTTACCAGCTTAGTCCCGACTACTATTGATGAATCTGGTTTGCTGCGGATTGCCTGGACAGGATGCTCGTTGGGCTCAATAGTCTGGCTTGCCTCGATGATGGTAAAGCTTGGCCTGCTTGCATAGTGCCTAACCAGCATATCGAGTATGGTTTTTCTCCCCACTAGAGCAATATCCACCTTATACTCCTCAGCGGCCTCTACGGCTCCTTTAACCAATTCGCGGGGAGCATAGTCTCCACCATTAGCATCTACTGCAATTATCATATATGGAGCTCCATCATCATGCGCTCCGATGTTGGACAAGCACTTGATTGGCCAACATACAATTCAGATAATATAAATATGTCTAGCACACCTTGTCTCTAAGTCTTCCTTAACAGATTCAATCGAGCATAGAATACAAGCTCAACTCAATAGGATACAAGTCCAGCAGGAAAAAGTCAACGTGGCTATCGATTCTTGCAAAGCGATGAATTATTGAGGTACTTGTTAACCCAGAACCAAGACTTGACACCGTAGGCAACCCAAAGAGGAATAGAAATGTCTTCTATAAAATAATATCTTCTCGCTGATAGGGCAATGGGCTATAATTTGAGTTGGATATTTCCGATTGGAGAGGGGAGGGTGTGCTTATGAAGGAAAACTCAAATGGCTTAATAGACAGAGCTGAGATACTGGAAAAAGGTGAAGTAAAAAACAAGACTTTGCTGGATATCGGGACAGGCCCTTTGGCGATTATTGCTGCCAGAGATTTTAATTGTCAGGTCACTAACGTTGACTTTTCAGAAGAGGCACTGAAAGGGGCACAAAGGGAGGCAGAAGCAGCAGGCTTAGGAGGAAAGATCAATTTTGGGAAAGAAGATGCAACCAATCTGCCTTATAAAGATAACGCTTTCGATGTGGTGACCAGTTATGGTGCTTTGCATCACAATCCTCCTGATAGAAGAGAAAAACTTATTCAGGAAACCTATCGAGTAGCAAAAGAAAAAGTCATAATTGCTGAACTAACAGAGGTTGGCTTTAAGCAGTTTCATTCTTTTAGTGACAATGTTCCGGTGGACTTGGATTGGCTGGAAAAAGAACTACATTCTTTGGGAAAAGTCGAGAGATATCTGGGGAAGATGATGAATGTTTACGTTTGTAGAAAAGGATGAAATTGTCGGCTTTACTTTCAATTATGAACTTCCACTGGAGGGTGTAATCCTATCCTGAATTAATTCTTGACAAAGACGTTTTAGCTAAGGGGCAGTGTCCTTAGAAAGATGACACGATGTGGCTTGCTGCTTCAATGTGGATATCTGGAGGGTGAAGGACTCTCTACAATCTTACCAGATGGTTTTCAAAACCTTTCACTTTTGGTGGCCTCTTGCCTTTGCTTGGTTCAATGATATGTCTCTCTTCTTTTAGCCGTGTCTCTTGGGCTTCCACACCTCCTGGGTATTTTTCATTGAGTTCCCCTCCAGTCTTTAATGTCCGCCAGTAAGGAGTAATATTTTGCTTTCCTTCTGCTGCCGCTTCCTCTGCGGCATGAGCGCTGATCCAAGCGAAAATTCCGGTAGTTATCGGACAACCGATTGTAGCTCCATGTTTTCGAGCAAGAATGGCCCGGATTTCGTTTATTGTAATGAGCTTACCTCTGGGGACTTGTCTCATGATTTCATCCACTTCTTTTGGTGCTGGAATGACAACCGTACCCGTCCCCCATCTTTTGCTCATCTTGTCGGTGATTTCTTCGACTTTTGGTAAACCTTTACTATCTGCCAGTTTTTCTTGCCAAGATTTTCGTGATGTTGATTTATTGCTCATCTTCTATCTCTATATTCAAGCAGCACATATTAATGTTCGGTGTACTAAGTTAGGGGTGGTCGTAATGGCACAATCTTAATAACATCACAATCTATCCTTCAAGTCCTTACGGTGGAAAACATGTTGCCAGCTACCCCCAGTGGCTCGCATTTCCTTAATCCTGGGAATATACCTGATCAAGGGCAGCAAGAGAAGACCTGCTGAGAAAACAACCAGTTCCCATTTGTGGTAGATAAGCCAGGCAACAAATGGGAAGCAAACGAGTGCTATACTGTAGCTGAGAGTGGGATATCGGGTGATGAGCAGGCTAATTCCGAATGTGGCCAAATAGAGAGGAATTCCCCACGGCATTAGGAAGGCAAAGACGCCGATACAGGTGGCTCCTCCCCTCCCGCCATGGAATTTGAGAAATAGTGGAAAGTTGTGGCCTAATAACGCAGCGACTCCAGCTAGAAGCTGTACTATCTCATGCACTCCCAAGTATCGGGCCAGGGCTACAGCGGCTGCTCCTTTCCCTATGTCTGCTGTCAAAACCAGGATACCCTCGACAAAGCCCACTTTGTAGAAGACGTTCATCGCCCCCATATTTCGGCTGCCTATCTGGCGGATGTCGATTCCTTTCCTGAGGCGACCAGCGATATAAGCTGAAGGGAAGGAACCGATTAAATAGGCACATATAATAGCTAGAGCGATGAAAGCATTGGGCATGGCCTTATCCTATTCTCCTCGCCAAAGCAACCCCAATATATTCAATCTTTGCCACTGGATTTTGACTCAGAATAAACCATTTGATATTTGCGCGTCAATATCCTCACAAGTTGTACTTTACAGCGTTCTGTTCACTCCGCGAGTTCAGCTTACTTTACTCTAACAAGAGCATCGGCATAAAACGGTGTTGGCAACGAAGAGTTCAGATTGTAACAGGGGGACTAGTTGTTTTCTTCAAACCTTACCGATGCAAAATAACTCGAATTAGCAAGGATACAAATTAAATTATGCCTTGTAGTATAATGGACGAAAGGCATGCTGCTGTCACCAGGCAGCAAAATCGCAGGCTTAAAAGGGGGATTAATAGCATGGAATGGGGAATGGCCAATCGTATGGCGCAAGTGATTCAATCGGACGGGCATGCACTGTTTTTGCCAGTAGACCATGGATACTTTCAAGGCCCTACCAGAAGACTGGAGGAGCCACGTAGGACTATTTATCCACTTTTGCCTTATGCTGATGCAATCTTTATTACTAGGGGCGTGTTACGCTCATCAGTGGATCCCGACAATAGTAAGCCGGTTATTCTTAGGGTGTCTGGCGGCACCAGTATGATTGGGAAAGACCTAGCTAATGAGGGGATTACCACCTCTATGGAGGAAGCTATCCGCCTTAACGTTTCGGCAGTAGGCATTTCTATTTTTATTGGCAGTGACTATGAGAAAGAATCATTATTAAATCTATCAAAGCTTGTTGATGAAGGTGAAAAGTATGGCATACCGGTAATGGCGGTTACCGCTGTAGGTAAGGAGCTTGAAAAACGAGATGCCCGCTACCTCGCTTTGTCCTGTCGCATTGCTGCTGAGTTAGGCGCACGTGTGGTAAAAACCTACTGGTGCGAAGATTTTGAGAGAGTGGTAAGGGGTTGCCCGGTCCCAGTAGTTATGGCGGGTGGACCACAGGTTGACTCAGAGCTTGAGGTTTTTGAGTTCGTCTATGATGGCATGCAAAAAGGTGCTATAGGAGTGAATCTGGGAAGGAACATCTGGCAAAATGATTTCCCGGTGGCAATGATTAAGGCCATACGTGCCATTATCCACCAAAATGCTACTCCAAAAGAGGCTCAGCAGTTATACAGCAGTGAAAAAGGGGGGGAATAAGGAAGTCGTGACCGGCGCGGAGCAGAATAAAATGCGTGTCGCCATGTGGTATAACAATCGAGATGTACGAACGGAGGAGATGCCCATCCCACAAATTGGTTCTGGTGAGCTGTTAGTACGTGTGGAAGCTAGTGGCATCTGTGGTAGTGATGTGATGGAATGGTATCGCCTTGACCGGGCACCTCTGGTGTTGGGTCATGAGATTGGTGGGCAGATTGTGGCTGTGGGAGAGAGTGTGGAGCGTTATAAAGAGGGTGACCGGGTATCAGCAGCTCATCATGTTCCCTGCAATACGTGTCATTACTGCCTGAATGGTCATCATACCGTTTGCGATACCCTCCGCCAGACGAATTTTGCCCCTGGTGGTTTTGCTGAGTATATTCGTTTGCCAGCCATCAATGTCGACCGTGGCGTATTCCTACTGCCTGACCAAGTATCCTATGAAGAGGCAACATTTATCGAACCGCTGGCTTGTGTCCTGCGTGGACAAAGGCGGGCGCGTATGCAGGCAGGCAAAAGTGTAGTTGTCATCGGCGCTGGAATTGCTGGACTGCTTCATGTGCAGCTAGCTCGTGCTCTGGGGGCAGGTCGGGTAGTAGCGACAGACATAACTGACTATCGACTGGAGGCAGCGCAACGATTTGGGGCCGATGCTACAATCCATGCTGAAGAGGACTTGCCCGCCTGTCTGCGTCAGGTTAACCAAGGTCGCCTGGCCGACCTAGTTATAGTGTGTACCAGTGCCATATCAGCCATTGCCCAAGCTTTGCAATCAGTGGAGCGTGGGGGCACCATTCTCCTCTTTGCGCCCACAGATCCTGGCGTTACCATTCCGATTTCCATAAACGAGCTTTTTTGGCGCAATGATATAACGCTCACTACTTCCTATGCTGGCAGTCCTGCTGATTATCAAACGGCGCTGGAGCTAATTCAGGCTGGTGCTGTGCCCGTACGCCAGATGATTACTCATCGCCTGAGTCTGGCAGAGACGGGCTTAGGTTTCCAACTCATCGCCGAGGCCAAGAATTGTATTAAGGTAATAATCGAGCCTCAAAGGTAGGCGGTAGTCCATGCCATAGGCGCCTAAATGATGTCTTCTGGAAACGAATGCTGGTGTATTATGGCGCAGTCTCCACATTCAAGTTTGATCTCAAGAAGAGACTGCCGAAAAGCGAAAGCTTGTAAATAGAGGTAGCAATAATGGGTGAAAGGGAGGCGATTATCACCAGTTGCAGCCATGATTGCGGTGGGCGATGTATACTCAAGGTTCATGTGCGGGGAGGCAAGATCACGGCAATAGAAACTGATGATGGAGAGGAGCCTCAACTCAGGGCCTGCCTAAGAGGGCGAGCCTATCGGCAGCGAGTATATGCTCCTGACCGCCTAAAATATCCAATGAAGAGAACAGGCGCACGAGGTGAAGGCCGATTTGAGAAGATTTCCTGGAATGAGGCTCTGGATACTGTAGCCAGAGAACTGATCCGTGTCAAGAATACCTACGGTAATGCTAGCATTTTGCTTCTCGGCGGATCGGGAAGTCAGGCAGCATTGCATGGTGTTGTGGCAGTAGAGCAGTTATTGGCCAAGTTTGGTGGCTACACTCGGACCTGGAGTACCCCTTCCTTTGAAGGAGCCCTGTTCGCCTCCATGGCAACCTATGGTACCATGACAACTGGCAGTGCCCGCGAAGACCTGTTGAATTCTCATATGATCATCATGTGGGGTTGGAATCCAGCCGTTGCCATCTGGGACACTAACACAGCTCTTACCTTGGCCAAGGCTAAGGAAAAGGGGATCAAGGTAGTTTCTATCGATCCACGTCTCACTGAGTCTACAGCAGTGTTTGCCACCGAGTGGATCCCCATTAGACCAGGTACTGATAGCGCTATGCTCCTTGCTATGGCATATGTATTAATCAAACACGGGCTTCAAGATCAGAAGTTTCTCGACAACTATACCGTTGGCTTTGATGAGTTCCGAGGTTATGTCATAGGGATGGAAGATGGCATACCCAAGACCCCTATCTGGGCTGAGAAGATAACTGGCGTGCCACGAGCTACAATCGAACGGCTGGCTGTAGAATATGCTACAGCTAAACCAGCAGCGCTTATACCAGGTTGGGGACCCGCTCGTGGTGCCATGGGAGAGCAATTTAGTCGGGCAGCTAATACACTTATCGCTATGACCGGTAATGTAGGTAAAGAAGGTGGCTATGCTGGCGGTTTCATGCGTGCCTTTCATAGCCGAGAAATGGGCATGCCCCGAGGAGTGCATAATCCTGTAGAGCAAGGAACACCACCACGCCGAAATAGCTTATACAAATTGCGTGGAGCTGCCAGTCCTACCAATGCCCGCATTCATGGCGTAAAGGTATATGATGCTATACTTCGAGGTAGAACTGGCGACTACCCTTGCGATCCCAAGCTTGCTTATATCGTGGCTTGCAATTTCCTCAATTCTTACCCTAATGTTAATAAAGGTATAACCGCTTTCAAAAGTCTCGAGTTCATCATTATACACGAGCAGCGGATGACACCTACTGCCAAGTTTGCCGATATTCTGTTGCCAGTAAATACCTTCATGGAGAGAGAGGATGTAATCTCTCCATGGCTAGGGTCACCTTATTATCTCTATATGAACAGAGCCATAGACCCTATGTACGAGTCCAAATCTGACCGGGACATTTGTGCTGAACTGGCACCCCGCTTAGGCATAACCGACTATAGGGAGGGCCGGACTGACCAGGAGTGGCTTAAGATAGTCGCTGAGCGTACTGGCGATATCCCCAACTTTACAGATTTTAAAGAGAAAGGGGTGGTTAAGCTCAAGGAAGGTCGTCCGTTTGTGGCTTTCAGAGGCCAAATTGAAAACCCAATTGACTATCCCTTCCTCACTCTTTCTGGGAAGATTGAAATCTATTGCGAACACCTGGCAGAGATGGATGACGCACGGATTCCACCCATTGCCAAATACTTGCCGACACCTGAGGGCTACGATGATCCCTTGTCGGAGAAGTACCCTTTGCAACTTCTGACTACCCATCACAAGCCAGCAACTCATGGCACGATGGAGAAGATACCATGGCTTGATGAGGTAGAGCCGAGGCGTGTTTGGATTAACTCCAGGGATGCTGAGGCACGTGGCATCTCTGATAGCGACGAGGTGCTGATTTTCAACGACCGAGGTAGAGTGCTGATACAGGCTAAGGTCACGGAAAGAATCATGCCTGGGGTGGTCAGTATTGGCCATGGCGGTTGGTTTGACATTGATGAGCAGGGAATAGACCGGGGTGGGTGCGCCAACACGCTGACGCCCAGCGAGCACTCCCCTGGAGGAGCTTGGGCTACGAATACTGCCTTGGTTGAGGTAAGGAAAGCTTAGGCAACACTGATATGCAGATAGGGTTCTACATTGATCAATCAAGATGCACAGGTTGTTGCACTTGCACTATAGCATGCAAGGATTGGCATAATATACCAGCGGGGCCGGTGAATTGGCGTTGGGCGGTAACTGTGGAGAAGGGAAAGTATCCAAGGGTGTTTGTAGCCTACCTTTCTCTTTCCTGCCTGCATTGTGCTGAACCCGCTTGCATTGCAGTCTGCCCGACAGATGCTATCACCAAGCGGCAGAAAGATGGCATTGTTGTGGTGAACCAGGAAGCGTGTCTCGGTAAAGAACCGTGTGGTCTTTGCAAAGAGGCTTGCCCCTATGGAGCTCCGCAATTCAGTGCTGAAGGAAACGCCAAAATGCAAATGTGTGACCTTTGTGTAGATAGGTGGGAGAAGGGCAAGAAGCCAATTTGTGTCGAGGCCTGTCCTATGCAGGCTTTGGATGCTGGTCCAATTGATAAACTAAAGGCAAAGTACGGGGCATTGAAAGAGGTGGACGGGTTTATATATTTTGAGAAGAACAGGCCCTCCGTGGTATTCAAGGCTAGAAAGCCTGAACTCTTAAGGGTTCTAGTAAATAGTAATGTAAGTCTCCTTTAATCATTGATTTACTCATTAGCTTTGGCTATTGCCACTGCACATTTGTCCAATTCCTGCGAAGATATACCAAGAAGTGACTAGGAGAAGCAGCAGCAGTCATAGTACGGTGTGTAGTAGCTATTTCTTATCCCTCTAAAACAGTTACCGATAGAACACTGGGACCCGTATGTGTGCCTATGACTGGGCTAACATTCGATACATAGAGGGGGACGTTTGGAAATACAGAAGCGATACGTTTGGCTAGTGCCTTGGCTTCAGCTGCGTTAGTACCATACTCCACGGCTAACGCCTTTACTTTACTGAAATTAGCAGCAAACTCATAGAGCCACTCAGTAGCCTTGGTTCTAGAGCGTACCCTGGCAAAAGGAAATGCCTCACCGTCCTTTATACCGAGGATAGGATTTATTTTAAGCATTGACCCGATTAAAGCTTGTGCCTTACCGATGCGTCCTCCCATAGCCAAATACTTGAGGGTGTCTAGGGTTACTCTGATGTGTATTCGTGGAATAGTTTCTGCTACCGCACTCACGATTTCATTGAGACTAGCTCCGGCTAGAGCCCTCTTGGCTGCCTCTATGACCAACAATCCTTGTCCCATTATGCCCAATGTAGAGTCGACCACTTCCACTTGGCATTTTTTCTTCATTAACTTCATCCCTTGTAGTGCTGTGTCATAGGTAGCGCTAAGCTTCCGAGATAAAAACACGGCTAGAACCTCATTAGTTTTTTCAGCCAATCTATCAAAGACCTCGGCAAAAAGACCGGCGCTGGGGGCAGAGGTTGTAGGCAGAGTTGAGCTACCCTCTAGCTTGTGATAGAACTCGTCACTAGTTAGCTCGATACCATCTTCGTAAGTCTCGGTGCCAAAGTGTACATTCAAGGGGATAACCGTGATCCCCATGTCCTTGGCTACTTCAGGCGGTAGGTCGGATACACTATCGGTAACAAGATTAACCATAAGTTTTTTCCTATTCCATGTTGCTTCTGCCCATCACCTACTAGCTCCTGCTTCAGCCTTTTCCAAGTAGTTGGGCAATCTTATAAGTAAAGCCGACCATCTGAGGCTGTATTTGATGTTAGCACCATAGTCTACTATAATGCAATTTTGGCAAATGTAAGGAAATCTTGCCCAAACGTGGCATACTGTAAGTCTTTCAGTTTTGAGCAGGCGAAAGGTATCAAACATAGATTTAGGACTGGTTGGCCTGCTCTCTATCTCTGAGTATCCGCCGCAGTACCTTTCCAACTGGTGTTTTCGGTATTTCCTCGATGAATTCAACCTCTCGAATACGCTTGTATGGGGCGATTCTCCCTGCGCAGAATTTAATGAGCTCGTCCTGGTCTATATTATGTCCAGCTCTTAAGACCACATAGGCCTTGGGTACCTCACCAGCTAAGGCGTCTGTTTTGCTCACTACAGCGCACTCTTTCACTGCAGGATGTTCGTAGAGGATGGCCTCAACCTCAGCCGGGGCAATGGTGTACCCTTTGTACTTTATCGTCTCCTTTTTCCGGTCTAGGATGCTAAAGTATCCCTCTTCGTCCATCAGGGCTAGGTCACCCGTGTAGAGCCACCCGTTGCGGAGCGTCTCTTCGGTCTCAGCAGGTCGGTTAAGGTACCCTTTCATCACCTGCGGCCCCCTGATTATCAGTTCACCAGCTTGACCTGAAAGCAGCTCAACTTCACCCGTTTCCTCATCAACAATACGAGCATCAGTATCAATGACTGGTATTCCTATGGTCCCGGGTTTTATCCTTTTTGGCGGTGAATTGTGGGTTTCGGGTGATGCCTCACTCAGGCCATAGCCGAGAACCATTTTGACGCCGGTTAGCTGCTCCCACCTCTCCTTAATTTCGGAGGGAATAGGCATGGCTCCACACTTGACGTACCTCAAAGTCGATAGGTCGTATTTAGTTATGGCAGGACTGTCTACTAGCGCGGCGAACATGGATGCTGCACCGTATATGACTGTTGCCCCTTCCCTTTCTACCATCATTAATAGCTTCTCGGCGTCAAAGCGAGACAAGATGATCACTCTGGCACCGCTGTAAATAGGTGAATTTACACAAGTGCAGCTTCCCCAACTATGATAGAAGGGAAGTAAGCCTATGATGATATCTCTATGACTCCATCCAAACCAAATGGCGTTTTGTAAGGCATTGGCCACCAGGTTGTAATGAGTGAGCAATACTCCCTTGGGGAGCCCGGTTGTCCCTCCGGTGTAGAGAATAGCAGCCACATCCTCCCTAGGCTTTAAGGGAAACTTATGATGAGTGGGTGAGCACCTCCCCAGAATTTGGTTGAGAGGTATTCCCCCGTTATCCCTTTTAGCATCAGTCAATATTATGGTCTTCAGCCTGGTATCGGCTTGCACCTTTTTGACCAAAGGGTAGAAATCATTGCTGGTGATAATGGTAGTGGCCGCAGTATCGCTAAGCTGATGCTTTAGTTCCGCTTCTCTATATAGTGGATTAGCCAGAGTAACTATGCTACCAGCCTTCAGTATCCCGTAGTATCCGATAATGAATTCAAGACTGTTAGCGAGGAGAAGCATTATCCTGTCCCCTGTTCTTACTCCCAGGTTGTGGAGTCCAGCAGCAAGTTTGCTAGTCAGGTCGTTAAGTTCTGCATAGGTTAACCTTTGCTCTTGGCAGCTAAAAGCGATGCGCTCAGGCCACTTTTCAGCCGCACGGGACAAAAGCTGGAAGAGAGGTATCTCTGGGTAATCCAGTTGTCGAGGGACACCTTCTGGCCAAAACCTAAACCATGGTTTGTCTTGTGATATTTGATACTCCACTATGTTGCCTTTAGTTATTCACTTCTTATGTCAAGTATAACTGCTAATCGACCTGATTCCCACTTGGATTTGGTAAGATACATCTTGAAAACAGATAACCGGGATGTTGCACTCCATCATCTCAAATTCAACTCTATATGACAGCTAGGCGATTATAGCACGGAAGGAAACCAGTATTGAAACTGAGTCAGTGGATGGAAACAAGGAGCAGCATTGCAGGTGCCCTTGCAAGATAAGAACAAAAACATTTCAATCCTTGGTAATAGAGTTGCTTGCTGCACGATTTGGCTTTGTGTGACCTGAATGTTAGTGCAAGGTGCAAACAGAACGAATATACTTGTTTCTCCTCATTAAACGCACATTCAAAGCTAGGCTGCTCGATGCTGCCTTGATTGGAAGAAGCAACGGTATTTGTGTAGAATTCCTAGCTGTGGGTAACCGATGAACCTAACAGCATTTCTAGTTAGTAGTAAGGTTGACTTTGAATTTCTAAAGAAAAGACCTACCCGCCATGCTCTGGAAGCATCTCGGGCAAGCGGTGTGACACTACACGAAATAGTAAAGACCATTGTCTTCGTTGACCAAGATTCAAAGCCGATGATAGCTGTGGTTCGGGCTGACCGTAATGTAGGCAGACATAAGCTTGAGCAATGCTCAAGCTCGAAATCGGTAAGGCTTGCTTCCAATGACATGGCGGAAGCAGTAACAGGTTATCCTGCTGGTGGTATACCTCCTGTAGGGCATAGGAACAGGTTACCTGTGTTTCTTGATGAGGAAATCATGAGCCATGAATGTGTTTGGTGTGGTGGCGGAGCCAGATCTAAGTTGGTCAGATTGAGGACAGAAGATATAGTAAAATTGAGCGCGGCTACAGTATGTGACATATCAACGTGACCTGCCCCTCTTGCTATTGTGATGTGCACTCACTCTTTTCAGAGGGGCTACAGTCATTTGCCGGCAATAATCAATTTTGCCCAGTACCTTGAAAAGCTGCTATAATGGTTTGCGAAATCCCGAGTCTGGCCTCAGCGGTTCAACTAGAACGTATGGCCGTACATATGAAGTTCCTGAAGTCTGTTTTCTACTCTCAAGGACTAGGTATTGGCGAGCTTATTCAATCGGGAAGTTGATCTTCGAGAAGGCAGTTGACAGCGGGGGCATAATCCTGACCAGAGGTGGTGATATTGTCATGTCAGTAAATTGCCCTGAAAGAAAACGGGAAGGAGGTAATAGTGAAAAAAAGAGCGTCTGACTTAACAAATTCTTCTAGTCTTGAGCAGATAGCTGATGCTCCTGCCTCCTATTTGGCGAAACGTCTTGAACATCGGCTGCCTTCTAAGCAGCGGGTCATGGGTTAGAATCCTTCTATGGATGCCACAAAGGCAAAAGAGCTAATCTACTTTCTATACGGATATATTGAAAGGATAGTTTTTGTATAAGGCAATGAAAGGAAGGGAGACAAATGGGTAAATGGCAGGATGCAGCTAGGGATTTGGAGAGTTTACTACGCTTGAGGACGTTTCCCCTAGCAATAAAGTTTGTAGCCAAGAAAAAGGAGCTGGAAAGCATATCAAGGACACGACAATTAGACCATCCTTATACCTTCTGCCAGATTGTGAGTCTATCACGGACGGTTGGTTGGACAATTGTAGGAACGCCTGAATCTCTGCTAACCGGCTGTAAACATATGCTTGGATTGGAGAGGGCTCCAAGAGAATGGAGGCGTATGTTTTTAGGAGTATGGTTTGAAAATACAGAAGCTGCAGATGCGCAATATGATGCCTTTCAGACAGTCCCTTTTCGTGGTCATGAGGCTGTGGTAGTGGCCCCCTTGGCTTCAGAGAAATTTGAGCCCGACATCACCCTGATCCATGGCACCCCTGCCCAGATGCACCTTCTTATGTGTGCCTTCATATATAAGAACTTTGAGCGCCTTCGATTCTTCTTCCTAGGAGAAAGCTCTTGCGCTGATACTCTGGCAGAGGCTTACAACAGTGGTAAGCCAGCCTTGTCCATCCCCTGCTATGGTCAAAGAAGATATGGACATGTCAGGGAAGATGAGCTGGAGTACGCCATACCGCCTGATTGGATAGAAAAGGGGCTCGAAGGATTACGTTGGCTTTCATCCAGGGGTATCAGATACCCTATACCTCATTGGGGAGCTGAGATTGACCCCAGTCCGGGGCTAGCTGTGAGCCACTCTGAATATAGAAAATAGAGGAATTTTCAAGCCGATCTCGCGGAATGAGAATGCGACGAAAGAGCAGCTACTTCAGGTCTGTTGTCCTTATCCTGAATGGTCCTTTCACATATGACTTAGCTTAGTGAACAAAGCAGCTGGTTTCTAAGCGCGGGTCGTGGGTTTGAATCTCTTCGGTGATACCAGCAGCGATTAAGAATGCGTTTTGATTTTGTTGCCGCCGTTGGATATACTATCTAGTGTTGTGCTGTGGAGGTAATAGCCTATTTTAGACTATTACTTCATTCCAGAATTGTTTCCAGGAGGATATGATGGGCAAGATTTATATAATTGATGTAACCAATCGAGATGGTGTTCAGACGGCTAAGCTGGGCTTGTCTAAACTTGAAAAAACAATGATAAATATTTATCTAAACGACATGGGTGTTTTTCATTCTGAGTTCGGCTTTCCCACGACCAAACATGAAAAATTTTACCTTGAGGCAAATGAGGAATTAGCTGATTTGGGCGTTTTGAAACCTATTCACTTGGGTGGGTGGATAAGAGCCACAGCGGCTGATGTGGAAATGGCTTTCAGGCTTGTTCCAAAGCTAAAACACCTTAACCTTTCAATCTCTACCTCTGACCAAATGATTCAGGGCAAGTTTCAGGGGAGAAAGACGCGAGATGATATTTTGCAAACAATGGTTGATGCTGTAGACGTTGCTCGTTCATACGGAGCTAAGACCATAGGCGTAAATGCTGAAGATGCCTCCAGGACAGACTTAGACTTCTTGGTCGAATTTGCCTCGGAAGCGAAAGCACATGGCGCTGACAGGTTCAGATACTGTGATACCCTCGGTTATGATAATCCTTTCACCA
>DUEX01000065.1 GCA_011170325.1 Dehalococcoidia bacterium
AAACCAATAAAGTAGGAAAATGGGCATATATCCTCGGTATAATTTGGACGGGCATGGGGATTATTCCATTAGTGGTCGGTTTTTGTGCTTTAGCCTCTTAATACCTACTCACATGGGATAATTACGTAAATTTAAGATAGCAAAAGCAGAGACAGGTTCCTAAACAGGATTCATCCAAAGAGCAACTGAAATCCTAGACCTGAAGGCTCAACTCAATAAGGTTTCTACTTGATGAACTAGCCAATCACTGCTATAAATTCTAGGGGAAAAGCCAGAAATGGCAAAATGGAGAGATATAGAATGCATTACTTTGCCTATGCCTCCAATCTCAATCGAAAGCAGATGGCAGAACGCTGCCCTGACAGCAAACCTAAGTTCATAGCTACCCTACCCAATTACAAGCTGATATTCACCGGCTGGTCAAGGCAGTGGCAAGGTGGAGTCGCCAGCATCAAACCATTTAGAGGCGATAAGGTTATCGGGGCTGTCTACGAGGTCTCGGAGACAGATTTGAAACTGCTAGATAAGTACGAAGGCTATCCAATTATCTATAACCGACTGAATGTAATAGTATGGACAGATGCTGGCGACCATGTAGAAGCCATGACTTATATCAAGATTGAGCAATCACAAGAAGCACCACCTTCTAGGGAATACCTGGCTGTTATTCAGCAGGGTTACAGAGACTGGGAAATAGTCTAAGCATTGGGAGATCGCCTCCCATTTTCAGAGACTTTCGCTAATGGTTATCCGAATGATAGTATCGCCCTCGAACGACGGATTTGTCATTGGGTCCCTGGGAGTAAGCTTGTTTAGGGCATCCACTCCCTGTATCACCTGTCCAAATACTGTGTGCCTGCCATCCAAGTGAGGTTGGGGAGTATAAGTAATAAAGAACTGGCTACCATTGGTGTTAGGTCCGGCATTAGCCATAGATAGAGCTCCAGCAGTATGAGTATGCTGGTTAAACTCATCTTCAAAAGTATAGCCAGGACCGCCGGCTCCAGTCCCAGTAGGGTCTCCTCCCTGCGCCATAAAGCTGGGTATCACTCGATGGAAAGTCGTGCCTTCGTAGAAACCCTCCCGAGCCAAAAACACAAAGTTGTTCACAGTCTTGGGTGCATCTGCAGCAAATAGCCCCACAACTATATCGCCTTTCTCGGTTTCAATAGTAGCTGTATACTGCTTATTAACGTCGATGGCCATCGGAGGGGGAGCGATGTAAGTCTTGGGCATCAGAGGTGGAGATTCTGCAACACAGCCAATGACTTGGGTTGCTGTTACAACAATAAGAATAGATAGTAAGACCTTAATAACCTTAGACATCAGTTAACCTCCTGCTCGACATTTACTTAATCGGTTATCCCACTCCGCTAAGCGTCAATATGGCAAATCCCGTGAATACACAGGCATCAATCCAAATGGCAAGCTATAACCCTCGGCTTCTTACTAACCTTTGTTATCTTGTTCTCTTTTCTATGTCTATAACTGCGTCGCAGAGGTCTCCAAAAGCCAACAGGAATAAACCACACAATAAGGAACTTATAATGCCACCAAGTGCTATGATTGCCACTCCAGCTCCGGCAACTTCAGCGATTCCTGGAATAATGTTGAGTAGTCCTGTTATAGCTGCCACACCTTGTGATGCCATTACGGCCATTGCAATTGAAAAAAGGCTGCCGCCCACCAATACCACCCAGCCAACAATCCTAAAAATAATGGCAGTTCCACTTAGAATCCCATGTTTCTGAGGTGTCGCAGTGCCTCCTGTCACCAGTGGGGCGCCCGGTGCTGGCTGTATCCCTTCAGCCAATCTCGTTCCACAAGTTGTACAAAATTGTTGCCCCGCAGCATTTTGTGAACTGCAATTAGGACACTTGAGCACTTGCTGCATATTTCAAGACCCCTTTGTATCCTCAGAACCACGGGGAAACTGTCAAGCCAAGTGCAAGCACTATAATCATGGCTATGAAGTACAATGTGCCCGCGACCAGTAGCCCTAGCAGCAACATCCGCCAATACAAACCCCAGGCGAGATCCCAGGTAGGCTTCACCTTAATTTGATAGCGCTTGACGAGCTGACCCATCACTTTGTTCAAATCCTGCTGCATCTCATCAGCCAATTTTGCTCCACAAGCCCCACAAAATTGCTGCCCAACAGGATTCTGCGAACTACACTTAGGACATGTGGTCTTTTGCTCCATATTATCACCTTCTCTCCTTTTTGGCGCATTATATAACTTGTATTTGCCATATACAAGATTGATTAAGTAAGAGCGTCTAGTTGCCACCCTGAGTGGGATTCTTCAGTCCCTCCACTCCCTCAGAATGACAGAAAAGTAAAGGGCTCAGAATGACGGGGAGGATTGCAAACAATCTCATTAAGCTGTTAATAAAAGTCTAGCCACTGGTTTAGGCTAAAATAAAGGGCATGTGCTATAATCCCAGCCATGAAGGTCTCTGAGATAGGGGAATTTGGCTTAATTGAACTTCTAGCCGATATTGTTGATAAGTCCAAGAATCCTCAAAATGCATCATGGCAGCAGTTGCTCATTGGCATTGGCGATGATGCTGCTGCCTGGCAAGGCGATAGTTCCATCCAGCTAGCTACCACAGATAGTCTAGTTCAAGATATACACTTCCATTTGAACATTACCAGTTGGGAGGAGCTGGGGTGGAAAGCTATTGCCGCCAATCTGAGCGACATCGCAGCTATGGGTGGCATTCCCAAATATGCCTTGGTCTCCTTAGCTCTGCCTGGCGAGCTTGAAGTAGAGTATGTCTCCAGCCTATACCAGGGCATGGCCCAGATAGCTAACCATTTTGGAATCGCTATAGTTGGCGGAGATGTCGTTGCTGCCAGCAAAGTGATGATTACCATCACTGTTTTGGGCGGCCTGGAAGATAAATCGGCGCTCACTCGCTCAGCAGCCATGCCTGGTGACCAAGTAGCCGTTACCGGGTATCTAGGAGTGTCAGCCGCTGGTCTCAGGATGCTCAAACAAAAACTTGACTTCGATGTCGAGACAACCAGACTTCTCAAGCAAGCTCATCTCCAGCCAGTGCCTAAGGTAAAGGAAGGGCAAATCCTGCTGCACCAGGGAGTCAGGGCAGCTATAGACATAAGCGATGGCTTGATCGCTGATTTGGCTCAAATATGTAAGGCAAGCCAAGTCAGCACCATAATAAAGGAAAACTCGGTGCCAATCCACCCTGTAGTTCAAGCTAACTTCAAAGCAGATTGTCGACAATTGGCTCTAGCCGGCGGCGAGGACTATGAGCTGCTCTTCACTGCTACCAGCCAAGTTATCGCCCGGGTGAAGCAAGCCATCTCCCGCCCAGTAACTGTAATCGGTGAAATAACCGCTGGAATGCCGGGACAGGTGACTGTAATGGATGCCGTTGGCGAAAGTATTCCTTGGCAGCAGGGAGGCTGGGAGCATTTCAAATCTCAGGCATGAGCACCGAAAATGACAGCTTTACAGCTTATCTCCCATAGCCCAGAGCAAACTCAACGCCTGGGACTCCATTTGGGCGAATTGGCTCAGGCCAGTGATGTTTTTCTCCTCACCGGCAATTTGGGAAGCGGCAAGACTTGCCTAACACAAGGTATCGCCTGGGGGCTAGGCATCAAAGAATATGCCTTTAGCCCCTCATTCATCATAGTCAGGGAATATTACGGCAGACTCCCTCTATATCACATAGATTTCTACCGACTCGACCACATCGAAGAAATCGTAGACTTAGGGCTTGAAGAATATCTTTATGGCAATGGTGTTTGTGTCGTCGAATGGGCAGAAAAGGGCATAGGAGTGCTGCCTCAAGAAAACCTGCTTATAAACCTCAGCTATATCTCGCATGCTGACCGCTCCCTTAGCTTGGAACCTAAAGGAGAGCGCTATTCACAACTATTGAAATCCTTTAGCTTGGATTTGGAAACATGGAGTTAGCTATAGATACCTCGACTGATCTCGCCAGTATCGCCCTATCCCATGAAGGGGGAACGATGACTGAGCTAACCTGGCATTCAGGGCAAAACCATACCGTGGAACTGGTGCCGAATATAGCTCGTCTGCTCGCTCAGACTAAAGTCAATCCTCGATCCCTTGGTGTCATTTTTTTAGCCAAAGGTCCGGGAAGCTTCAATGGGCTTCGAGTGGGCATGAGTACAGCCAAGGGGTTAGCCTTTGCCCTGAATATCCCGCTGGTCGGAATAAGCACTCTGGAAGTCGAAGCTTACCCTTTCGCCTTTACCAAGCTGCCTCTATGCCCTATCCACAGCGCTAGTCGTGGCGAAATTGCCACAGCCATTTACCAGCAAAATGATGACTGGCGCTGCCTGGTAAAAGAACGCATCACCACTGTCGATGCTTTATGCCAACAAATTGAAAGGGAAACGCTCTTCTGCGGTGAAATCCCGCTATCTGTAGCCCGACAACTACAACAGAGACTAGGCAAGCGAGCCATAATACCCAACCTTGCAGCTAGATTGCGTCATGCCAGCTATCTAGCGGCGCTGGGTTGGCAACGACTAAGCAGGGGTGACAAGGATAATCTGGCAAGTCTCCAACCTTTATACTTGCGTCAACCGCCAATCACTCAGCGCAAAGTTAGATAGGTGACACAGATAAGTGTAGGAAACAGGAAAAGACTAAAATTAAGGAGCCTGAAATGGAAAGAAGCTTAGTGCTTATCAAACCTGATGCCATGCAACGAAAGCTAGCCGGAATTATTATCTCCCGCTTTGAAAGACAAGGGCTCAAGATTGTGGCAATGAAGATGCTGCAAATGGATAAGACCTTAGCTCAGCAACACTATGCTGTCCATCAGGGCAAAACTTTCTTCAATGACTTGGTTGAATTTATCACCTCCAGTCCTATCATTGCTGCTGTTTTTGAAGGTGAAAGAGCTATAGAAGTCATACGACAAACCATGGGTGAAACTGACCCAGCCAAAGCCTCCTCGCATACTATCAGAGGTAACTCCGGATTGGATATTCAGCACAACTTGGTGCACGGTTCTGACTCAGCAGAAAATGCCAAAAGGGAAATAAGCCTTTTCTTCTCACCAGATGAGATTTTGGATTATTCTGAGGAAATCGATAAGTAGGTCACTGGATCTTGATTACCGGCGTGGCTTTATCCCACAAATTATCTAATTGATAGTAATCCCGCTGTGATGGGGAGAAGATATGGACAATGACTCCTCCCAAATCAAGCAAAACCCATCCCGAATCAGCGGTGCCCTCGCAATGGTGAGGGCTAACACCTTCTTGTTTTAACACTTTATGAATCTCTTGCCAGATAGCTTCAACCTGGCGGTCACTATCCCCGCTACAAACAACAAAATAATCAGCAAAGGTACAAACTTGCCTAGCATCTAGCATAACAATATTATTTGCTTGCTTATCTGAAGCAGCTTCTACTGCTCGCCGGGCAACTTCTATTGCCTCCAGAACTCGCTCCTCCAACCAGCTTTGTTAAAAACCTTATTGTTTATTGCATTATACCATACTTCCAAATATGTCCTGAATAACAAGTCAACCTATATAGCATTTTAACACCCCCTCACGGTATAATTGCCTCAGACAAGGTTAGTGGGCTTAGCAACATGGAAAAACTGCTTTTTGGACCAGCCGGAGTCCCCCACAGCGCCAGAGCACTATCAACATCAGCCGGCATTGAGCGCGTTGCTGAACTGGGCTTAGGCTGCATGGAACTGGAGTTCGTGCGCGGGGTTAAAATGAGCCGAGAAGCTGCCTTAATGGTGGCTGAAATAGCCAATAGCAAAAAAATAATACTCACTGCTCACGGTCCCTACTTCATAAACCTCAATGCTCGGGAGCCGGAGAAGATAAAAGCTAGCCAAGAAAGAGTGCTCCAGACAGCCCGCATCACTTCCTTGTGTGGTGGTGTAAGCATTGTCTTTCACGCTGCCTTCTATCTCAGTGACCCACCAGCCAAAGTCTATAACCAAGTTAAGAAGCAGCTTCAACAGATAACCAGCCAACTCAGAGCCGAAGATAACCGAGTCTGGGTCAGACCCGAAGTCACCGGCAAAGCCAGCCAGTTCGGAACCCTGGAAGAGGTGATTGAACTAAGTGCTGAGGTAGAAGGGATAGCCCCGTGTATAGACTTTGCTCATTGGTATGCACGGACCGCAAAGTTTAACTCCTACGATGAATTTATGTTTATCTTTAAACAAGTAGAAAATAAATTAGGCAGACAAGCCTTAGATAATATGCACATTCACGTTTCGGGCATAGCCTATGGTAAACAAGGAGAAATCAAGCATCTAAACCTGACTGAATCAGATTTCAATTATGCTGACTTCGCCCGAGCTTTAAGTGATTACAAGGTGAAGGGGATAGTCATCAGCGAAAGCCCTAACCTCGAGGAAGACGCCCTGCTTTTGCAACAGACCTACAAAGCTGCTTCTCATCACTAAGCAGACTCACCC
>DUEX01000066.1 GCA_011170325.1 Dehalococcoidia bacterium
ATATCGATGATGCCATCGTTAAGTCCCTTGATTAAAGTAGCGATGTCTTCCTTTGTGCGTAATGGTGGGTTTACTTTGGCATTGGTATCATAAGCTAGCTGGTTGTTCTTCCCTGATTGCCAGCCTATTACCCGTTCTTCAGTCAAAGTCAGGTGGTGGGGAGTCGCCTCGGCAGTAACTGCTATGCCCTTTTCTTTGGCATGGCGGATAAGTTCTACTGAGCCTTCAGTGCTAACATGAGCAATATGGAGCCTAGCGCTTGTCAGTTGTGCCAGGGCTAGGTCACGAGCTACCACAATCTCTTCAGCTGCTGCTGGGATACCCTTAAGTCCTAGGCGGGTTGATACCCATCCATCATTCATAAAGCCACCGTCACTTAGCTCTTTATCTTCGCAATGGTCAATGATTGGCAAACCTAAGGCGTGGCTATAGTCCATAGCTAGGGACATGATTCGTGAGCTGGCTACTGGGTCACCGTCGTCGCTAAAGCCAATGGCTCCTGCCTCAGCCAACTCGCTCATCTCTGTTAGTTCTTTGCCTTGTCTCCCCTTAGTAATACAGCCTATGGGCAGTACACGAATTGCCCCCTCGACTTCAGCTGTCTTCTTTACATAATCTATAGAGGCCTGATTATCTAGAGGAGGATTTGTGTTAGGCATACAGCAAATAGTGGTGAAACCACCTTTGGCAGCGGCTCTGGTTCCAGTGGCAATGGTTTCCTTGTCTTCGAAGCCTGGCTCACGCAGATGGCAGTGGAGGTCAATGAAGCCGGGGCAGACAATAAGGCCGCTAGCATCAATAGTAGGTAAGTCTGTCTGGGGTGATGCTGTGCCCTCGTCTCCAACCCAAGCGATTTTGCCTTCGGTAATAAGCAGGTCACTGGTTTTGTCTATTCTTTGGCTGGGGTCAAGAAGACGTCCACCGCTTATGAGTAGGCTAGGTGACATTATTTGTTTTACCTCCAGCGATTAGGTAAAGCAATGCCATGCGGATAGCTATGCCATTAGCTACCTGTTCTTCAATCACTGATTGAGTCCCGTGAGCGACTTCGGGACTTATTTCAATACCTTCGTTCATAGGCCCAGGATGTAGAACCAAAGCGTATGTCTTGGCTAAGGAGAGTCGCTCTTCGGTTAACTGATAAAGCTGAATATATTCTCGCAGACTGGGCAGTAGTCCACTCTGCTGTCTTTCCACCTGTAGCCTCAGAGGCATTACTACATCGGCTTCTTCTAAGGCAGACTCAATCTTAGGTTCGATGCTAACATTTGGGAACTGATAGTGAGTGATGAAGCCTTCTAAACCTCGTGGCACAAGAGTAGGTGGGGCGCATAGTATTACTTTAGCTCCCATAGTGGTCATGCCCCAGATGTTGGAGCGGGCTACTCGACTGTGCATAATGTCACCGACGATTACCATTTTGAGGTCAGTTAGCTTGCCCAGGTGACGACGGATAGTATAGAGGTCAAGGAGGGCTTGGGATGGGTGGGCATGCCAGCCGTCTCCAGCGTTTATGACTCTGCTATTTAGATATTGAGTGGCGAGGTAAGGGGCACCAGACTGGGAATGTCGCATAACTATGACATCAGCGCCTAAAGCCTGGAGAGTGCGTAGACTATCAATCAGGGACTCGCCCTTAGCGATGCTGCTTTTGGAGGAATCGAGGCTGACTGTGTCAGCGCTGAGGTTTTTAGCAGCTAGCTCGAAGGAGGCGCGAGTACGTGTGCTTGGCTCATAGAACAGAGTGACAAGCGTCTTACCTCGTAGCGTTGGCACTCGTTTCACCTCTCGGGTAAGTATTTCTGCCATAGCGTCGGCTATTTCAAAGACGAGTCCTATCTCTTCTTGGCTAAAATCATCCAGGTCGAGTATATGGCGGTGCTGCCATACGCTTATGGACGGTGGTGGGAAGGTTTCTGGAGTCGTAATGCTTGACCTTGGCTCAGTCATTTTCATCGGCCACCCCCTTGTTAGATGTGAGGATAGTTACCTTGTCTTCACCATCTACCTCTTTGACGTATACCTTTATCTCCTCATACCTTGAAGTAGGTATATTCTTGCCCACATAGTCGGCACGGATAGGTAGTTCGCGATGTCCCCTGTCGATAAGCACGGCTAGTTGAATGGACTCAGGCCGCCCTAAATCCATAAGAGCGTCCATAGCCGCTCGGATGCTACGTCCAGTGTAAAAAACATCGTCAACCAAAACTACTTGCTTGCCGGTAATGTTGGTAGGGACATCGGTGCGTTGAACCATAGGTTTTAGGTCTAATGAAGAAAGGTCATCGCGGTAGAGACTGATGTCTAAAGAGCCGACTGGGATGGTGCTTCCCTCGAGGCCTTGGATAGTGGCAGCTAATCGCCTTGCTAGCGGCACTCCGCGGGTTTGCATGCCGACGAGGACAATATGCTCCGCGCCTTTGTTCCTTTCCACAATCTCATGGGCAACACGAACTAAGGCTCTCTCTATGTCCTCTGGGGGCATGAGAGTTTTCTCAGGCATCAAAAAAACCTCCTGCCTCAGACTGGCAAGAGGTTTTCAACAGAACAACCCTAGATAAAGATTTTATAAGGCTGTAATCTTTTATCATATTTCCCTTGCCAGCCTCGCTGGACTGACTTAAAGGTTTAGCTTTATTATTAGTATATCACTTTAGTCAAGAGTGTGCAATATCTATTATAGCGCTCCGTGTTATTGTGAGCGAAACCAAGGAATCTCATGGAGAATGCTGGAGTTTGTGCGATTAGCTGTAGAATCCACGGATTAAGGTGTACAAACTGTTTGAGAAGTGTTTATTAGGTGTCGCAGACATTTTAATGCACTGGCCAAATCGCAAACAGGCTCTTGAGTTTAGTTTTGCCTTAGACTACAATTCGCAGATAGAGTGCTGGTCAAATGAGCTGAACGATAATCTTCCCAAAGGCAGGTCTGACAAAGTAGCGCATGAAGGGCAGGAAGAGCGAAGAATATTGCCTAGCCAGCTCTTTGGAATAGTCCTTAAGATAGTCAGCAAACGTTTTTCGCTGGAAATGAAGAAGTCTCTGCGACTTGTTTGTATCGTACCAGTCTAGGTAGTAAGGTTCCTTGGTGAATTTGTGGGCTGGTGGCAGGGGCAACCCCAGAACTCCCAGAATAGCGCTAATCATGTCCTTGTATAGCATTCGCTGCTTAGGCCCGCCGCTAATAACCAGTGTGTTTCCCTTTACAGTATCAAAATTCTTGATGGCGCTAAGTATCGCCGAAGCTGTGTCATCTGGATGGCAGTACTCAATCCGATTGTCCAGCGGAATAGTAAACATTCGCTTAAGATCGCTTACTTTAAAGGTAAAGTACATGGTTGCAGATAGGCGCAAGATCACATAGTCAATCCCTGAGTCTTTGATAATGGTTTCGGCTTGAAACTTGGTTTTGCCATATGTCTCTTTGGGATGAGGATCATCCTTGTCCGAACTGATGGGTTCGGTAGCCTCAGGAGTAGGGCCAAATACCGCCGCTGAGGAAGTAAATATGAGAGGAATGTGGCCGCCTTTTTCTCTTATCAGGTCAACGATTATTTTAGTTCCCCCTACATTGACCTTAGTGGCCAGTTCAGGTTTCTCGTGGGCTACAGGGGGCAAGATGGCAGCCATATGGACGACTGCGTCTACCCCTTCCATCGCCTTCCGGACTGAGTCAGGTTGCGTGATGTCCCCCCACGTGATTTCCGCTTTTCTACCGAGGTTCTTGATACTCTTTCGATTCCGAGCAGTGTCTAGATCGAGCACCCGCACTTGGAATTCATCTTGCAAAAAGGCTTTGCAAATGGTTATGCCCAACCGGCCTGCTCCACCTGTGATCAGCACACGCATCTTGTTTTCCTTTACTTTCTATTTGGTGCCAAAATAAAGGCCTTCGAAACTTCCCCTTAATATCTCTATCTTGTCCTGTCTGTTATGTCTTATTCAGCTGTCAGGGTTCTTACTGCCCAGCTAGTCCATTGAGAGCGCAGGTTTCCGGGCAAAAGCGGAGTGGTGTGGGAGCCCCCTTTAGCCAAAAGCATTTCTTTGGGCTCACAGGCTGACTCGTAGACAAACACAGATTTGTGATAAGGGGTTACCTTGTCACCTTCGCAAAAGGCGAAAAATTTGGAGCAGTGCTCGAGCTTCTGGAGTACCTTCGGCATCTTCATTTGCGGTAAGGCTTCTGTAAACTTCTGCCAGTCAACACGAACCCTGTAGCCAAGCAGGTACATCCAGACTCTAGACACTAAGGCAGCTACTCCTCTCAACCATGGAAAAGCCCCGTGTTTGGGGTGTTCAGTAATACCAATGTTATCCTGTCCCCATTGGCCGATGTTGACTCTCTCATCGGTCAAAGGTAGGCTATCTATATCTGGTGGACAGGATAAGGCAATTAGGGCCTGGGGATTGTCCACCTTTTCTGCAGCCATAATCGCTGATATAGCTCCCAGGCTGTGTCCGATGAGACCCATTCGTTTTCTATCTACTTCGGGAAACTGGGATAAGAAATTCCAGGCATCAACAACGTCTTCTACCATCTTCCCGTCAACAGCACCTTCGCTGGAGCCATGACCACGGAAATCGAAGATGAGCGTAGCTATTCCCTGACTTGCCATAGTCCTAGCGCTGGGTTCCATGGCCCGGTGACCGGCACCTAAGCCGTGACATAGAACAGCACCAGGCACGGGATTATTGGTATTTGAATACCGGGGTAACAGGACTTTACCTTTGAGCTTCACCTCGTGACTACCAAAGACAATGGGAAACTCTTTGATTTCAGTCGCCTTCTCTTTGCTCATATTAACCTTCCGATTAATCACCTTCACTTTCAAGTTTACCCTGTTGCCTTCGCTCCGTAATCGGGAGGGTGGCTGGTTTTACAAAAAGAAAAGGGCTGACCCTAGGGTCAGCCCTTTCACTGATGCAAACTCGTGCTTTAGTATGACTAGAATGGATGATGCCTCCTGGGTTATGGTTTCGGCTCGAACGCTAACCTTCAGCTTCGGAAAGATGCTTTGGATATTGGCCTTAACTGTACTCTCAGTAATAGAGAGCTAGATATTTTCGGTCAGAAGTTAGCCGAGGTTGATGAAAGTATTATTAGCACGAACTTAAGAAATATCTTATAATTTCATAAAGCATATGGAGCAAAGCCAGCCTAGCCAGGATGTAAACAGATTGAGACAAAGTCTAGGTTTACTTCCTGAAGCAGTACCTACCCCCGCTTTTGTGGTGGTTAGTGGTTTACCAGGAACGGGTAAGTCTTTCTTCTGCCGTAAACTAGCCGAAAGATTGTCCTTCTATATCTTAGAAAGTGATGCTATGCGTAAAACATTATTTCCTTCCCCGGATTATGGCGCTGCGGAAAGCGCTCGCCTTTTTGCAGCTTGCCACAGTCTCATTGAAGAGCTTCTAGACAAGGGAATGTCGCTTATCTTTGATGCTACCAACCTGTCAGAACGCCATCGCGAACGCCTTTATCGTATTAGCAATAGGACAGGGACAAAACTTATTTTGGTCCGTGTTGAAGCCCCACCTTCGGTAGTTTACCAGCGTCTTCATGCACGAGGTGATGGGGCTGATTCAGAGAGCCAATCGGACGCTGGCTGGGAGGTTTATAGGCGGATGAAACCGACAGTGGACAAGATTCAGCGCAACCATTTTGTGGTTGATACCTCGCGGGATATTACTCCGGTGATCGATAAGATAATACGTATGATAAATCGTTGAAGCTTTGGCGGAGGCATACCGTATGCCTTGTGGTTATAACGGCAAAATCTTGCGAGTTGACTTATCTGGTAAGGCTATTTCAGTAGACGAGCCTGAGGAGAATTTCTACCGTCGTTATTTTGGTGGCCGGGGTTTTATTAGCTATTATCTTCTTAGGGAGATGAAGGCTGGTGTAGCTCCATTAAGTCCGGGAAATAAGTTGATCTTTGCTGCCGGCGTGGTTACTGGGGTTCCAGTAGGCGGTTGTGGTAGAAACAGTGTTGGTGGTAAGTCTCCGCTGACTGGTGCTTACGGTGATGCTGAGGTAGGTGGTTATTGGGGAGCCGAGCTGAAGCATGCTGGGTATGATGCCATAATAATTGAGGGTAAGGCAGAAAAACCAGCATACCTGTGGATAAAAGATGGTGAAGCAGAGGTAAAGGATGCCGGTCATCTTTGGGGCAAGACCACTGCTGAATGTCAGGAAATTATTCGTAGTGATGTGGGAGAACCGTTGGCTCGGACAGCTGTTATCGGTCAGGCTGGCGAGAACTTGGTTCGCTATGCTTCTATTCTTAATGATGCTCATCATGCTGCTGGTCGAACTGGGATGGGGGCGGTTATGGGCTCTAAGAACCTGAAAGCTATTGCTGTTAGAGGTCATAACCGTCTGGTACTGGCCAATCCTGAGGCGGTAGGTGCTCTGGCTAAATGGCTTAAACAGAATTTTCTCAATCTCCAAGGTGCCTATTATTCCCAGGGCACAGCATCAGGCCTTAAGTCTCTGAACAGGGAAGGCGGCTTGCCAACTCGTAATTTCCAGCAAAGTGTCTTTGAGGGGGCTGATAAAATATCGGGCAGGGCAATGAAAGAGACTATTCTAGTGGGGCAAGGAAGCTGCTATGCTTGCCCCATTCGCTGCAAGAGAACAGTATCAGTTACCGAGCCGTATGAAGTTGACCCCGCCTACGGTGGCCCAGAGTATGAAACCTTGGCTTCGTTTGGCTCTAATTGCGGCATTGATGACTTGGTAGCTATAGCTAAAGCTAACGAACTATGTAATGCTTATGGTCTGGACACTATTTCTACCGGAGCGGCCATAGCTTTTGCCATGGAATGTTTTGAGCGGGGTGTCCTTGATGAAGAGGATACCGGAGGGCTCAAACTTAAGTTCGGTAATGCTTCAGCTATGCTGCAACTTGTGGACATAATTGCTAAACGGGAAGGCATCGGTGACATATTAGCTGATGGGGTAGCCAGAGCAGCTGGTAAGATTGGCAAAGGTGCCGAGGAGTTTGCCCTACATGTCAAGGGACAGGAAATTCCTATGCATGAGCCTCGTTATAAGCAGGGCTTAGGTATTGGCTATGCCATTTCACCTAAGGGAGCTGACCATACATTTAGTATTCATGATAGTATTTATGCCAGTGAAAGCCGTCAGCTGCAGGATTTTAAGGCTCTAGGTGTGCTTGAGACTTTGGCTTTGGATGACCTCAGCCCAGCTAAGGTCAGGATGATTGTTTATCATAGCTGCTGGCACCATTTTCTTGACTGCCTTGTGCTCTGCAACTTTGTGCCCTTCAATTACCGTCAGGTAGAGGAGCTAGTGCGTGGGGTCACTGGTTGGAATAGCACAGTGTGGGAGCTGATGAAAGTCGGCGAGCGCTGTTTAGCTATGACCCGTGCCTTCAATATCCGAGAGGGATTAGGCAAAAAAGATGACCTTTTGCCTGAGCGTTTCTTCACCCCTTTACCTTCAGGCCCTTTACAGGGAGTTAGTATTGGTAAAGATAGGTTTGAGCAAGCTAAGGAGACCTTTTATTCTATGATGGGATGGAATAAAATGAGCGGAGTTCCTAGTTTGTGGAAGTTGCAGGAGCTAGGGATCGAATGGGTATCTGATTATTTAGGAGGCGAAGTTGGAGATTAAGGTCGTTATCGGTGATATTGTTGGAATTGAAGCTGATGTTGTTGTAGTCAATCTTTTTGAAGGGGTGGAGCGCCCACGTGGAGCGACAGGTGCTGTAGATAAGGCTTTGGATGGAGCTATTACTAAGCTCATTGAGCAAGGTGAGATTAAGGGTAAACTAAATCAGATTGGTATTATCCATAGCCTGGGCAAAATTCCGGCGCGGATTGTAGCTGTTGCTGGGTTAGGTAAGCAGTCTGAGTTCACCTTAGATAAGATCCGTGGTGTGTCTGCAGAATTTTGCCGCTCCTTACGGAAATTGAATTGTCGACGAATAGCTACTATTGTCCATGGCGCTGGTGTTGGTGGGATTGAGCCTGAAGCAGCGTGTCAGGCTATAGTCGAGGCTGGTCTTCTAGGGCTGTATAGCTTTCGCAAGCATATAGCCAAAGAGCCTGAGTATCGAGAGGTTGAGGAGATGGTGATAGTAGAGAGGGATGCGGCGAAGCTGCAATCTCTAGAGCAAGGTTGTGAGAAAGGAAAGGTGGTGGCGGAGGCTACCAACTTAGCTCGGGACTTGGTTAATGAGCCGGCTAATCACATGACGCCGACTGATATGGCGAAAGTAGCTGAGGAATTGGCGAAGACTTACGGCCTTGGTTTGACCATTTTGGACCGTGGGCAGATGGAGAGTGAGGGGATGGGAGCGCTTTTGGGGGTAGCTAGGGGAAGCCGACAACCACCGAAGTTAATAGTTCTGAGTTATAAAGGTGATGAGACCTCGTCGGAAACTTTAGGCTTTGTAGGTAAGGGCATAACTTTTGATTCTGGGGGGATATCAATTAAGCCATCAGAAGGTATGGCTGAAATGAAGGGTGACATGGCGGGTGGGGCTGCAGTCATGGCAGCCTTGAGTGCTATCGCTCAGCTGAAGCCTAAAATCAATGTTACTGCTGTTGTTCCAGCTACTGAGAATTTGCCTGGTGGTGATGCTGTCAAGCCGGGAGACATCTTGAAGGCTATGAATGGCAAGACCATAGAGGTGGTAAGCACTGATGCTGAAGGGCGGCTTATTTTAGCTGATGCCTTGGCTTATGCTGTAAAACAAGACTTATCACCGTTGGTCGATGTGGCTACATTAACCGGCGCTTGCCATATAGCTTTAGGCGATATCTGTAGTGGGATTTTTGGCAACACTCAGGAGCTTGTGGATAAAGTTGTTAAGGCTGGAGCTGAAGCTGGGGAGCGTTTATGGCAGATGCCGATGTATGAGGAATATAAGGAGCAGAATAAAAGCGAGGTGGCTGATATAAAGAATTCTGGTGGCAGGTATGGTGGTGCTATCACCGCTGCACAGTTTCTAGCTGAATTCGTTGGTGATGCACCCTGGGTGCATATTGACATAGCTGGCACTTTTAATAGTGATAAGGAGAGGGGCTATTTGCTAAAGGGGGCCACAGGAGTTGGCGTGCGGACCCTGGTTAATTTGGCTCTAGCTTTGACTAAATAGAAGGAGACCTATCAGCTGTTTGAAAATGTAGGGACGGGTCTTTAGGCTTGTCCGGAGGAATAAGATGACGGGCAGACCTGAAGGTCTGTCGCTGCAGAGTAGAACAAGGAGATGTGATATGAAAGTAGAATGACTGGTAGTGTTCGGGTCAACCTAAGGTTAAAATTGTATAAAAAAGGGGGGGTAATAATGACAAAAGTAGGAGTTGCTTTATCAGGTTGCGGTGTATATGACGGAAGTGAAATCCATGAGGCTACACTTACCTTATATTTTCTGGACCGTGCTGGAGTTGACATAATTCGTATGGCTCCTGACATCAATCAATCTGAAGTCGTTGATCATTTAACAGGAAAGCTAGCAAGCGAAAGAAGAAATGCCTTAATTGAATCTGCAAGGATAGCTAGAGGAGACATTAAGAAGATGGAGGGTGTTAAAGCCAGTGACCTTGATGCTCTGATTTTCCCTGGCGGGCTGGGAGCACAAAAAAATTTTTGCAATTTTGCTACTAAGGGGAAAGATTGCACAGTTAATCCTGAAGTAGAGAGGCTAATAAGAGAGATGCACGGCACTAAAAAACCATTAGGGTTCATATGTATTGCACCAGTTATCGCTGCCAAAGTATTAGGTGAATTTCATCCCAGATTAACAATTGGTAGTGATAGAGATACAGCAAAGGCTATTGAGGAAATGGGGGGCAAGCATATCATATGCAAGGTTGATGAAATTGCTGTTGACGAAGAAAACAAGATTGTTTCAACCCCTGCTTATATGTTGGGGCCTACTATATCCAGGGTAGCTCTAGGCATTGAAAAATTAGTAGATAACATATTGCAGTTAGCCCCGTAGCTGCATGCTCCTAGTTCCACGGGCGCCTCCTCCGCCCCGGCGGAGCGCCCCCGGCCCCGACCCTGGCGCGGCGGCCCTCGGGGACGAGGTCCCACCGTCCCTCCCTCGAGCACGCCGTGTAGAACGGCCCCAGGCTGCGCATACCGAACAGCCTCGCCGTGGCGGTCTTGGACTTCACGATGCCGTAGACTTCAATTATCTCCGCGGAGTGGGCCTGGGCCCAGAGCTGGACGCCCCGCCAGTTCCTGTTGCCCCTGTCGTTGGCTGGCACCTTCGGCACGGACTCAGCAATGCGGCGTGCCTCCTCCATCGCGGTGCCACCACCGTATCGTTCTTCCGCACGTCTTCTGACCATTGCTGTCGTCCCCCGCCTGGCCGGTCAGCTTACCAGGGCCTGCTCGGGCGCCTCGGCCTCGGTGGTCGGCTCTGGCGCGGCCTCGGGCTCCCCGGCCGCCCTCGCCTTGGCCTTCGCCTTCTTCTTCTTCCCCGCCTTCGGCTTCTGCCCCTTCTTCGGCCTCTCGGCCTTGGGCAGAGTCAGGATGCCCTTATCCAGGTTGTGCTTCTCGCAGACGGCCTCGACCACGAGCTCGTCCCAGCCGACCTTGAGGCTGGCCTTGAGCTCGTTGAGGATTCTCAGCCCCGCCTCAGTAGTCCTGGCAGAGAATACGTACTGCTTTTCCCTTGCCATCCTGCTCATCTCCTTTCTCCTAGTTCCTGCGTAGCCACTGGATCAGCAGCCACTCCTTCGGTTCTCTCCTGTGGACCAGGTAGTCCCGGCCTTCTTGGCCGAGCAACACTGTGAAAGTCACGAAGATCAAGTCTGCCAGCGTCATTCTCCCTTCCTTGTCGGCGGTCATTTCTATCTATGCGTTAATTATGGCGCGTTCTCTTGGCCCCGGGAGCCCCCTTCCTGACGTAATGCTACAGGCTGCCTCTAAAGTTATACGGTCGCCTGTCCTGGCGGCAACTCTTGCTTAAGAAGCATTACAACAGTTCGAGGTGGGTCATCAAACTGTCCTAATATAGTTTACACAGAAACGGCCCTGAGCCGGCCGGATAGGGGCGCTCGGGGGCATAACCTGTACATCGCCACAAAACGATGGATTGTGTCCTTGAAATGACCTAACTACAGCAGTTTCCTCCCGGCTTAGGTATTGACAGGTACCTACCTCCGTGCTAGGCTGCTTTACAAAAGCAATGCGGAGAAGTGTCTTCTCCCTATTAGGTATTGAAGCAAGTGAATGACTCGGTGGAGCAGGTATTGTCGTGGAGTTTCAACACTCCCAATACCGTAACCATAACGCGCGTCGTTTTGGCTGTAACCATCGTTTGGCTCTTACTCCAAGGAGAAACAACAGAAATCCTATTGGCTGGGATTCTCCTCATCATTGGCTGGGCTACTGATGGGCTGGATGGCCTCCTTGCCCGCAGAATGGGACAATCAACCCTAGCCGGTGCGCTTTTCGATTTGGTCGCCGACCGCATGCTCATGACCCCTACCCTGATTTTGGCAATTGCCGGTGGGTTATGGTCACGCACGGCTGGCC
>DUEX01000067.1 GCA_011170325.1 Dehalococcoidia bacterium
CGTACTTTTCCACAATAGTATTGGAAGCTACTGGTACTGCTCTAGTGATATAATCTTCAATTATCACCCTGAGAACGGTTTCTCTTCTTTCTTTCACAGCCATTTAGCACTCTTCCCTTTTAATTGCTAAACAAATTAATTTATCACTGTAAACACGTTCTGTCAATGGTACTGCGGAAACCCATTTTAATGGGTTTTTTATTGACCGAGAATGAAATATTAAGTACTATTATAACGCGAATTTGAAAACCGGGAAGGCATTTTCCTTGGCGCAGCGTGATAACAAAGTAACTAAAATCCTGAGCTTGGAGGCAGAGAGGCAAGCAAGCACCATAAATCTCATTGCCTCGCTTTATTCACAATAATGCTGTTCAGTTCAGTATGTCTTACGGGTTTAATCCACGCCAGAGTCACCGTGTTTCGCTGAACGGGCTTGCCTTCAAGAGCGCTGAATATCTAATCGTTTCCGTTGAGTGGTATATTCAGCATAGCTTGTTGTGCGGCCTGCTTATCTTGATGTTCTTGCGATAGCGAGGCGACTGACAAAGTCAAGTCTATCGTGAGGAGGCCTTGTTTTGACTTATGGGGATTCCGTTTATGAGTCTAATTTCCTTTACATCAAGATCTGAACCTGACGAGCCAGATCAGTGTCGGGGGCAAGCTCAATACACTTCTGGAAATCGGCAATTGCCTGAGCGTAATTGTTAAGCTGCAGATAGGTGAGACCGCGCCGGTAATAGATGAAGGCGTTGTCCGGAATGAATTTCAGAGCTTCTCCAAAAAGTTCCGCGGCCTTGTTGTATTGCTTCAGTCCAGCGTAGATGTCGCCCAGTTTAATATAGAATGGTGCATAGCTAGGGATTGCGTTAATGCTTTCCACCATAGAGTCAATAGCTCGTTGCGTTTGCCTAAAAAACAGGAGAGCCTCGAGGCGTATTTCGCACATAAATATGTTGCTGGGATTGTTCACCAGCGCTGCTTCGGTTTCAGCAAGGGCTTTCTCAATGTCAAGTTGCTCCCAGAGGATCAATGCCTGGATAGAATTGTTCCTGGCCTGAACATATTGCTGAATTTTGCTCTCAGCTTGAGGGTCAGCAACATTGATGAGCAAGGGGAAAATGCTCCCAATGTAGGGCTTCATACTTTCAAGGTTAGCCCCAACGCCCGTTTTATAGAGGTTTTTGGGGGCGGAGAACTCTAGGATAGGGTGATTATCGGTATGAAGGGGGGCGCCGGCACTATAGCTTCTCACAGACTGTTCCTCCATGAGAAAATGGCCTAGAACACCGTAAGAGTCTTTTATGCCCCCCCGTTCCAGGTCAACGCGAACCTCTTCCTGTTGAAGCTTTGCCGTTAGTGCTTGAAGATCGATGCGCAATTCTTGCTGTGACCCTATGAGCAACAGATCGTAGTACGTCCACCAGAGGGTAGCATGAGGAAAGACTGAGGTAAAAGTAGCTATGACAGTCTTGAGGTCCTGGGGGCTCATGCTATAGTAGTGGATCCACTGGGCTATTATGCCATCCGGGCTCAACCTCTGTCGGTAGAGCTCAAAGTGTTCTCTCGTGAATAAGACAGAACTCCCCGACACCCAAGGATTGGATGGCTCAGCAGTGATGACATCATACTGCTCGGTAGAGGCTAGTATATAGTTTCTAGCATCGGTCACCTTCATCCTCAATCTGGAGTCATCTAGGGCATTGTTGTTGTCCCTAGCAAAGTAAGCAGCGGCCTCGAGCACGGCCGGCTCTATCTCCACAGTCACCACCTTCTCCAGTGAGGCGTACCGCGTCACCGCTCCTAGGGTTATTCCGCTGCCTAGTCCTACTATCAGCGCCGTCTTTGGCTCGGGATGCAACAGCATGGGCAGATGCCCAAGCAAGAGCTCCGTGCACAGGTCGTTGTAGTTGGAGGCATCGACCTTTCCATCGATTTGGAGTGCTCTGCCGCCACCTATATAATCGCTGACGGAAACCGTCGCCTGACGACCTTCTTTATGAAACAGGATATAGGAACTAGAAGTTATCACTTCCCGTAAGCTGATACTCGTTGTCTCATCACTAGGGGCATAGTCACTAGCATAAATGTAAACGCCACTGTTTAATACAACTGGGTCCCAAGTGGGGACGAGAGAGCCCACTACTGCAATGATTACCAGGGCTCCGGTAGCCAGGCCTTTAAACTTGGGCCGACGTATAGGACCCAATAGAAAGACCGCCCCAGCAATTGCCAAGTAGATTAATGCCACCAGAAAGATACTCCTCTGAATCCCTATCAAAGGTATAATGACAAAGCCGGTGAACAGAGGACCAAGCATGCATCCCAAAGTGTTACCAGCATAGAGCCGGCCGACCGAAGTTCCCAGATGCTTAATGTCCTGAGTATAAATTCTGGCAGCAATGGGAAAGGCAGCACCCATGAGGGTGGTGGGCACGAGCATAATTAAGAAGCTAAGCAGGAACAGCACAGTTTGCAGTGCCCAGAAGTTTTCCTGAAGGCTAGAGAAGACTCCTACTAACAGCGATGGCAGTTGTCCGAGAACTGGGTTGAGCACGATGACAGATATGCCGATGAAGGCTTCTATCAGGACAAAATCTCGCCACGGATTCTTGCTGCGGTCGATGAATTTGGCTGCTATAGAGCTTCCCACGGCGATGCCTAAAAGGAAAGCGGTAAGCATGAGGCTAAAGGCGTATACCGAGTTCCCCAGGACCAAAGTGAGTACCCGTGTCCAGGAGACCTCGAGGCTGAGGGAAGCCAACCCAGCCAGGCTAAAGCCGCCTAGTACAGCGAGCCGCAACGTCCTGGAGTATGGCGCAAGCTCTTGAATCTTCCTCTCCTTCACTTTCATTGGAGGAGAAGTGGGTTTGGCTGCTTGCACAACCCGGAATTCTTCCTGTCCTGCCAAACGTCTCTGAAGGATAAAGAACCCGACCCCTATTGCCAGGTCTACTGTCGCTGCCAGGAGGGTGGCTGCCAGCACCCCGATAAGTGGAATCAACGCAAAGCCAGCCAGAAAAGAGCCCAGCACCGCCCCCAGGGTGTTGATGAAATACAGGATGCCTACCCCGCTGCCCAGCGCACGCTCGCTACGCACGTAGGACTTAGCGATCACCGGCAGGGTACCCCCCATTAGAGTGGTCGGAAAGAGCAATACCAAGAAGCATAAAATAATCCGTATCAAGGTTAGGCTGGCATGGCCTTCGGGGAGTTGCTGGAAGAAAAACACCTGTAAAGCCATCAGCCCCCGGAAAATTAGGGGTATGGTTAGCACATAAAGTCCGATCCCGACTTCAAGAAGGGCAAACAGCCGCAAGGGATTGCTTGTCCGGTCAGCAAGTCGGCCGAAAAGGTAACTGCCCAGAGCTAGCCCTGCCATAAAGACAGCCAGCACCGTGCTTACAGAATAAAGTGTGTTTCCGAATACTAATCCAAGCTGGCGGACCCATAGCACTTGATATATTAAGCTGGCCATCCCGGAAAAGAAAAAACAGATGAGGACTATGCCTTGGATTTTTCTAGATGTAAGCACGATATAATATTTATACTGGTTTAGGCTTTTGTGGGCAAATCGACTATCGTAAGATGCTACAGTCTACCATGATTTTTGTCAATAGCGGCCTCCGCTTGTCGCCCGGCTTCTCTTGCTTGCTGTTTCAGGACTTCCTAGCGCCGTTGTGCAGCGCTTTTGTCTCGATTTCCCTTCATGTTATTACTCCTGAAGCATGACAATGAGGCTGCAGGAACTTATTCTGTTTTGGTTTTTTATTGACCGAGAATGAAATATTAAGTACTATTATAACGCGAATTTGAAAACCGCGAAGGCATTTTCCTTGGCGCAGCGTGATAGCAAAGTAACTAAAATCCTGAGCTTGGAGGCAACGAGGCAAGCAAGCACCATAAATCTTATTGCCTCTGAAAACCATGCCAGCCTGGCAGTGCTTCAAGCTCAAAGCTCGGTGCTAACTGACAAATATGCTGAAGGATACCCCGGGCAGCGCTATTATGGCGGTTGTGTCTACATAGACGAAATTGAAGATTTGGCTATTGCAAGAGCTAAAAAACTCTTTAAAGCCGAGCATGCCAACGTCCAGGCTCATAGCGGCAGCCAAGCCAACATGGCCGCCTATTCAATTCTATTGGAACATGGAGATACTGTTATGGGGATGAGCCTCAGCCATGGCGGGCATCTCACCCATGGCTCCGAGGTCAATTTCTCCGGGCAATGGTATAACTTTGTTCCTTATGGGGTCGACCCTAAAACCGAGTTGCTGAACTACGATGAAATCGAAAGGTTAGCTCTGAAGCATAAACCCAAGCTAATTATAGCTGGGGCGAGTAGTTACTCTCGTATTATTGATTTTGAGAAGCTTCGCCATATAGCTGATAAGGTAGGAGCCAGGTTATTGGTTGACATGGCTCATATAGCGGGGATAATAGCCGCTGGACTTCATCCCTCCCCTGTGCCCTATGCTCAAGTTACTACCGCCACAACGCAAAAGACCTTGCGGGGACCCAGGGGTGGCTTTATTTTATGTGATAAGGAGCTGGCTTCAGCTATCGATGCTGCGGTTTTTCCCGGGATGCAGGGTGGCCCTTTCATGCATATCATCGCCGCCAAAGCTGTGTGCTTCTTTGAAGCTATGCAACCCGAGTTTGTCGATTACCAGAAGTCAGTGCTGAAGAATGCTCGCGTTTTGGCTTCCGAACTCCAGAGATACGGGATGCGTATTGTTTCTGGGGGCACAGATAACCACATTGTCCTCGTTGACCTTTCCCCTCAGGGGATAAGCGGCAAGGATGCTGAGGAAGCTTTATGGTCGGCGGGCATCTCGGTAAACAGAAATACCATTCCTTTTGACCCCAAACCACCAATGATTACCAGCGGTATCAGGCTGGGCACCCCGGCGGTGACCACGAGAGGTTTTGGCACAGAGGAGATGAAGCGCATTGCTTCGCTCATTGCCAGAGTGCTTTCTCCTTCGGGGGATAAGAGGGTACAAAAACAAGTTCGCCGGGAAGTACAAGAGATGTGCCAACAGTTTCCCATTCCTGGGCTGGCATGAGACATCTCGTCCTCGCTTAATTTTTTACTTGCTTTTGCTAGCCCTTCCCAAGAAACGGCGATGATTTCATGTTATAATCAGGTTAGTATTTAGATAGCTAAGAGGTGATGATGGACGAATTAAAAGTGTTCAGCGGCACTGCTCACCCTGCCTTAGCAGGGGCTGTGTGTGATTACTTAGACATACCCCTGGGGGAGGCTGAGGTCTTCGAGTTTAGCAATGAGAACATTTTTGTGCGCATACTCGAGAATGTCCGGGAACGCGACGTTTTTATCGTTCAGCCTATTTGCTCTCCAGTTAACAAAAGCCTGGTCGAGTTACTTATCATGCTCGATGCCTTCAGGCGAGCTTCAGCGGGGCGAATTACCGCTGTCGTTCCCTACTATGGCTATAGCCGTACTGATAAAAAAGACCAGCCCAGGGTTCCTATCA
>DUEX01000068.1 GCA_011170325.1 Dehalococcoidia bacterium
CTCAAATGCGTAGCCTAACCTAGACATAATGCCGATTTTTGCAACCAGTGCAATGTTGCCCCCAATGAGGCACCAAGAGGAACAGGCTCTCAAAGAGGATAAGTTGAGAGGCAGCTGAATGATGAGTGGCCTGGTAAGATTAATAGCCCAGGTAGCTTTATATTGGCTGTATGTAATTTCCATATTACATATCTAAATGCACCATCCAGAGGTCATAACAGGTTACTGCTGGGAGCAGTTGGCTGAGGACAGGATAGCGTTAAGTACAATGCTTTTAGTAGGATTGACAATCAGGTACTACGGACTTGACCTGCCCCCCAAAAAGGAGTCCAGTTATAATGTTAGTCTGGAAGGACAAAAAAGGCCGACAAAAGGTGTTTTTGTCCCCTCGTTTGCATAAACAGTTGAACCGTTAACTAATTGCACACTAGTCCAGAAAGTGCAATTGGTGTAACAATCGCTTAAATTGTTACCTCTGGATTTGTTTCCCCGTCTGTTGACATTATAGAGGAAATAATTTATCGTTCATAACATCTGGCAAGGAAGGAGGTGAACTAATGCAAGCGTACTGTGTAAAATGCCGTTCTAAGAAGGAGATGAAAGACCCAAAAAGCATAACCATGAAGAATGGTAAACCAGCTACACAAGGGACATGCCCTTCTTGTGGCACGAAGATGTTCAGAATAAGAAAGAGCTAAGTCCTGATACTTATTAGTATCAAGGTTAATATAGGGCTGGATACTTCAGATAGCTGGATATCCAGCCTTCTTTTTGTTTATCAGACAATGACGGGTTGTTCCGTGCCTATCCACCCTACTCTTTGGCAGCCGTGGCCGATATTGCCGAAGTTGTGCTTTATGTGTTGGACTATTCATGATCCTACGCCTTTGGTCAGTCCCATCTGTTGCCAGATAGCAGAGTAATGGTACCGAGCCTACTCGCTGGCCACCTCTCGATTTTGGGCTGAAGAGTCCATCGGTTCGTTTCTCTGGTCGTGAGGTAACCTTCTTTATCTTGTTCACTGGGTGGTGATGATGGTCATATTTTGCTAACATTTTGCTAACAAATTGGTCAGCACCCAGCAGCACAGGGTAGCACAGCCATATACAAAAGCCGTTTTCGGCTTAGGTAGGACAGCACAAAATCGTATCTGGGTGGACAGGGTGGCACATCATGTCTCTGATTAAGAGTCCGAGGCGCATTGTACCACCTAACACCCCCAGATAGCAACTAGTGTTATCCCCTCTCATGTTCAGCCTCAGAACTCGCCGTATAGTGACCGACCGTACCATCGGGTGTTACTTCGTTTGTTAGAGAACTTGTTAGAAGCGCAATAATCCATGAGGTGGTTAGGGGGCTGGACGATGGCAACGCAGAACGAACCTAAGACGTCCGACAAGCAGTACAAGCTTGTGTGCCAGCTTCACCAAGGTGGCCACTTCTATGTGAAGCACCATGGCTACCCCGTGAAGCCCGTGGGTGACGAGGGGGCCGGAGTCGGTCTCTTCGGCTAGGGGAGTGCGATATGCCCAAGACATACGTTGAACCACAAGAGATTGAGAAGCTAGAAGAGGCGGCTAAGTACCTGAGGGATAGACTGCTCATCAGGCTGTTGTTCCACCTCGGTTGTCGTATCTCTTAAACCTTGGTGGTCAGCGTTAGTGATATTGACTTTGTCCAGGGAACGGTCACTATCGAGCACCTGAAGAGGCGGACGAAGCTCTCATGCCCCAACTGCAGGACATCGCTGGGCGGGCCCCACGAGTTCTGTCCCGGATGTAGTCTTGCCGTGACCAATGCAGTGGCTAAGCAGAAGAAGCATCGCAGAATGAGAACACTGCCTCTGGATGGGGATACCTTGGAAATGCTGAAGGATTATATCAAGCGTGGAGGTCAGGTTACTCAGAACGGGAAGAAACTCTTATTTAGCATTAACCGCCACCGAGCTTGGCAGATAGTGCGTGACTGTGCTGAGAAATCAGGACTACCAAAACTGGTCAATCCCGAAACGGGAAAGGTCCACAACGTGAGCCCGCACCGGTTACGAGATGCTTTTGCTGTACATGCCGTGAAGCTTGATGATTCAGTTGATGGCCTGCGACTTCTTCAGGAGCATCTGGGTCATGATAGTTTCAACACCACCGCCAAATACAGAAAGGTGGCTGGTGAGGAACACAGAGAATGGTATCAAAAGCTCTGGCCAGGGAATGAATCATGACCTTACCTCTCAGACCTCAACGTGGTGGATTCCTACGTCCCTTCGGCTGCGGCTGGTTTATCCGGGAGTATATGCTAGGGCACGGGCCGAATGGCTCACCCAAAATAGACCCCGAGGTTGGCGTTCCCCAAGCAGACATATTTCACCATTACAAGTTGGCTTTAATGAAAGCGATAACGTTGGACAGAGCTACGAGTGTCGAGGAAAAGAGGGCTCGGCAGGAGAAGCGAGCAATCAATCCTGACAACATTGAAAAACTCGCCAAAAGATACCTGACCCGCATGCCATATAAGGCTCAAGGCTGTCGTTACCATAGCTTTGTGGTTTACTTTTCAAATCTTACCAGGCTAGGCTGGGTCAAACCCACGGGTATGGAAGAGTCGTCAGAGTTTCAGGAACACTACCCTCCGGGTCAACCACGCAGGTATTTCCGCCTCACAGAAACGGGTAAATCCGTACCAGATGACCTGTGGGCTGACCCGAGAAAAGCTCTCTACGGTTAGCCGCCTGACAAAGATCCAGAGCCAGAATGTCAAGCTACAGAATGAATTTCTAAGCCTCTTTACTCCCCAATGAAGGGTATTTTATCGTGCTTCCCATCGGTTACACAATTGCCTTGCCTGATACTAGAAAGTGCAACGCCTTACCCCTTGAGGGAGCCTGTAGTGACCGTAGAGCCCTTTAACCCTTAAAAACCTTACCACAACACCAAAAATTCCAACAAAGCAGTGGGGGTTGTTGGTCATTTGCACGATCTGACGTTGTTACCTTAGTATCTGGCGAATACCTTCTCTTCTTCAATTGTCGCAACTGCATTCACACGGATAGGGATTCATGTTTGTTATCGAGATGTTGACAGTCTCCAGAGTTTAGAATTACGATTGTCGTGAGATGAGAGGATTCATAACCCTCAATATAGCAATATTTCGCTGGTTATGCTTTTCGCTTATTCTTGTAGCCCTGGTTGGGTTCACAGTAAATACTGCTGGATGTGCTCCTATCTTAGTGAGAGGAGGTGTGGGAATGGACGCCATAGTTACCAGTCTTATTGGTGTCGGCGGGGTCATAATCGGCGCAGTGCTTACTGCGTTTGTTGGCTCCGTGGGTTGCCGAAAAGTTCAAGCTACGGGAAATATACTTGGCACCCTTTAGAAAGTGGTGTAGTGAGTTCTACGGAGAACTTGATGAGTTTCAAAGGCGATACCTACGTGACTGCGTCAACTACTCCAGCTATTCAGACGTGTAAATCATCGATGACTACCGAGCATTTCATGAAGTCATGATAGATTCGCCAGCTTGGGTAGGTAAGATAGAAAAAGAGTATAGGGCGTTAGCCCATGATGTGAAGAGGATGATGGATATTGTGGACCAATTTTGGCATGACCTAGAAAGCCGGTACAACCTGACATTAGAAAATTGGAAGGCCATCGTACAGCTTAGTACTAGACAAGTAGTCGCCAACGAAATACGTCAGCATTTCACGAATGCGAGGCAAACTTATCCTGACATGTCCAAAGTCTTACGTTATTTGAGGACGAAGAAGGTCCCCTAGTCCAGTATGCTCTCAATACTTTGCTCGAATACAACAAGGAAGATGTGTTAAATCTGAAGACTTTGAGAGCGAAGTTGCTGTAGTTGCGACTCGTGTTTACACTCCTCAGATTGCCATCGTATGATAACGCAGAAGACGCTCGACGGCCGATGCCAATTGTTTTTTTCGCCATACAAAACAATAAGGCCAGCGTCACGAGCGCCTTCAACTATCTCAAACAAATGGGCCGTTAGCCTAACACCACCTCCCCCTCCAAAATCGTAACTACATTCCATACGGGCAGCAGTGTAACTACCAGTAAAGACTAACTAAATATTAAAGTATTTTCTTAAAACTAGGTATAATTATCAAGATCTAGTTGTTTCAAGTATTGTTTCTATATTCGTACGGACTTCTTTAGCCCCATTCTCAACTGCCAATCCTAAATATTTCCTGAAATCTATAAATTGTCCAACACCCATTAAAACGGCAGATGGAATCTTTGAATCTTTGAGCACAAATTTATATAGTTCATCACCGAACTTTTGCCCCATACCTTCTTCTGGTATATCTTTAGCTAATTTAGATATTGCTGTTCTTAGTTCATCATAGTCTTTTTTCAATTGTTCTAGGTCGTTGCTTAAAGTATTTTTGTCTGCTTCCAATCCTTTTATAATCAAATCCAACTCGGCAATTTGGGCTTCATACCTTTCGTTTTCTTGCTCTTTTTCCTTTTTTAAATCAGCTATCTGCGATTTTAAATTATTAATTTCATCCTTATGATTACTTTTTAATTCACCGATTTGCGATTCGTACTTACCTGTTTGCTGTATCATTTCCTTGTTAATGATGTCTATCTGAGATTGGAAATTTCTAGTTTGCTCCTTGTGATCATTTTTCAGCTCTGTTAATCGAGCTTCATGTTTTTCTTTTTCTTCGATTATTTCCTTATTAAGGGTGTCTATCTTTGCTTCGTATTTATTCTTTTCATGATCTTTTTCCTTAATTAGAGTGTCTATCTGCAATTTTAGACTTTTAATTTCTGCCTTGTGGTCACTCTTGAGTTCTGTAATTTTGGCATCATGTTTGTCTTTTGTGTGCTCTTTTTCTTTATTAAGTTCATTTATTTGTGATCTCAAACCATCTATATCAGCTAAGCTTTCCGCGAGTGCTTTCTGGTCTATCTTGGCATCTTTGAGATCGTCCCCTAGTGTTTTCGTTAACTTTTCTATGAACTCTTTGGAGTCAGTTCTAAGCTCTTTATATTCGTCTCCGAGAATCCCGATCACCCTTCCCATGAGTTCATCATATCTTAGGTTTGCACGATCACGATCATCTTCCAAACTCATTACATATGATCTTAGATCTCCTACCTTGCCGCCGTATTGTTTATTTAAAAGACCATAGACGGCAAAGGCAACCCTTCTGGCTACTGATTCACCATAGCCTCTTATATCACTCTCTCTTATGCCGAATACCTTGTTGATTAATTTATCTTCTGTTTGTACCTTTTTTGCATAATCATTGATTCCAGCATCAACTATTGGATCCAGACCTGCGCTGTAATACAGTTGTTCTGCAAGCTGGATTTCATCAAGCGACATTTCCTCTATTTTTACGATGCTAGTTGTTTCTTCTTCGATA
>DUEX01000069.1 GCA_011170325.1 Dehalococcoidia bacterium
ACTACTGGGGTAAACCGCCTCGCTACCGTAGCCTCAATTCTATACTAGATGAGATTGAGCGTAATGTTTATGAGTTCGGCATTAATACCTTTCGTTTTACTGATTCGTGCTTTTCTGCACCGCCAGAACGTACTGCCAATCTATGTGACACGATGTATGATCGCCTTGTCAGAAATGGTATTATAATTAAATGGTCTTCTTATGCTCACATCAAAAACTTGACTTATAGCCTATTAGAGAAGATGAAGCGCTCTGGATGCTTCGCACTGGATATCGGCGTTGAATCAGGTGCTCCCAAAATTTTGAGAAAGATGGGGCGTAAATACTCTCCAGAAGATATCATCAATGTATCCAGGGCCGCTAGAGATTTGGATATCTTGACCGACTTTAACATAGTAGTCGGCTTTCCAGGTGAAACAGACGAAACGCTAAATCAAACCATAGACATGCTACAGGAAGCAATGCCAGATGCATTCTCATGTTTTCTCCTTTTTATCGCCCCCCACATGATTATTTCTGAACGCCCAGAAATTTATGGTATTAAGGGCTCAGGCCTGTCGTGGAGCCACGCTACCATGACCAGTGAAGACGCATATCGGGCACTAAGGATGATTTCGAAAAGTGTAACAAACTCTTGCAGCTTTCCCGGGGCGGAATCTTTTGCATGCAATCTCACAGCGCTGGGCTACTCAACGGAACAAATAAGAAATTTTTTCAAAGCTACACAAAAACTAACATACTGTGCCAGCGATAGAATTGCTCGCACTAGTGTTGAAAATGTATGTGAGAAACTTCGTGCTTTGTGGTAAATTCACTGATAATTACTTATAAACAGGGGGCAAGTCTTTTTAAGATATGGTCTGTCCTATTCTTATGGGTGTTCTGGGCTTTGCATTTATGGCAGGAGCTGAATGGGCTAATCACAATGAGGTTCGTTTTTTGAAACCCATACTGTGGTTTGGTATGCCCCCCATTTTCACTTTTGCGGTGATTATGGCCTGGGTAGATAACGAATATTTCTCTTTTCCAAGTATCTTATCAGTAATAGCTTGGTTTCCCTTTATATTGTTTTCCGGGCTCTTCATATATTCTGCATATGTAGAGATCCCATTGAAAAAGACATACATAGATCCATCACAACCAACAAAAGTCGTTACTAATGGGACATACTCACTATGCCGCCACCCTGCAGCACTATGGTTTATTGGCTGGATTGCTTCAGCGATTTTCATATCCAGATCGGTGACGTTAGTAATAGCCGCACCCGTATGGATCTCAGCATACATAGGTTGTATTTTTCTTGAAGAAAAGTTGTGTTGCTTGGGAGTTCTCTCGTACAATTACAAAAGGTACCGAGAAACAACTCCAATGTTAATACCAACCTATACCAGCATCGAGCGCTTCTGGAGAGATACTAGGTCCCGTTTCAACCGTAACGATAACATGCGCAAGAGGCAATTGCCGTAGAAAAAACCTTGTTAGCTCGTGTTAGAAAGGAGGCTAAGACATGTTAGGAGGAACCGATATATGGGGACGCGGAACCCGCAAAGAGATATGGGATCGATACTGCGGTTTCCTAGATCTGTCTGTAGATGAGTTCGTGGACATACAGAACAAGCTGCTTATGGAGCACATCAGCTTATTGAGCAAGTGTGAATTAGGCAGGGCTTTAATGAGAGGGAAAACGCCAAAGAACCCTGATGAGTTTCGCAAAATAGTACCGTTGACCGAATATTCTTTTTATGAGCCGTTTATCTCTAACAAGAGAGAGGACGCACTTCCTGTCAAGCCGCGTCACTGGGTTTGCACTAGCGGCACAGGCGGGGTGCGCAAATGGGTTCCTATGCCTCCAAGACTATACGAGGTATTAATGGATCTTGCATTGAGCATGGGGTTAATAGGCACAGCTAAAAGTAGAGGAAATTTCACTATGCGGCCAAAAGATAATTTTTTTGCTGCAGCACCCCCTCCTCCCTATTTCTCCGGTTTTATGGTGAAATATGGATCGGAGAGGTGTAAGTTTCGTCTCATTCCACCAATGGACGAGGAGTATGAACTCAGCGATTTACCTGCCCGCTCCGCACGAGGATTTAAAATGGCTTTGGAGACCGGCGTTGACCTGATATTTGCGCTTCCCAGTGTAATGGTAAGGGTAGGAGAGCAACTGGGACATCGTGAGAAATCATCTCAGGGCATGCCTCCTCCAAAAACCTTATTCAGGATGTTGAGAGCTATGGTGAGAAGCCGGCTTGCTAATAGACCGCTTGTGCCAAAAGATATATGGAAACTCAAATTGTGTTTCGTCTCCGGCATGGATATCGAAGCTTTCAGAGATAGAATTATATATTACTGGGGCAGCAACCCCTACGAAATGTATGCGCAAACTGAATTCCTAGGAATGCCTGCTTTCCAAACGTGGACGCGTAAGGCCATGACACCCCAACCGTATATAGGATTTTTTGAGTTCATACCTGAAAGCGAATCTATCAAATCTCTATATGATCAAAGTTACAAACCGACTACGTGCCTTTTAAATGAACTGGAGGCGGGTAAGTCATACGAGGTAGTCTTCACCAACTTCTACGGCGGTGCTTTTGCCAGGTATAGACCAAAGGATATGATTACGGTAGTCGCCCTCGACGACAAGGAAACTGGAATCAAGCTGCCGCAATGGATTTTTAAAGGCAGAGCCGATAGGCTCATAGATCTAGGTGGTTTTACTCGTATGGATGAGAGGACTATCTGGCTTGCCCTTGAGGATGCCCAGATTAAGTATGAAGATTGGATGGCAAGGAAAGAAGGTGAACGGGAACATCCTATCCTCCATGTATATATATCGACTGATACCAAAGATGACCCTGAGGTGCTTAAGGCGAGGTTACATACCAGTCTAAAAAAGTATGATTCATCCTATGCAGACTTGGAGGATATGTTAGGATGGAGTCCTTTGCGCCTGACTCTTCTACCACTTGGTGTCTTTACACGCTGGCAGGAGGAACAAGTAAAAGCTGGTGCTGATCCGGCCTTCGTAAAGGAGCAGCGGATGCAGCCATCCGATGCGGCAGCAAAGAGAATCCTTGAAATTGCACAAGCGTAACATTTGAGTTTTATGTTTAATTGGATTATTGGTATACCTCTATTCGTGCTCTTTGCAGCAGTTGGCCTGGCTATTGCTGTAATACCATGGACTCATCGGGAACCCAGCCGCCCCGTTCTCGATATCTTGGTTATTTCGGTAGTCCTATGGTCATTTGGTTCTGTTATGGTACATAGCGTTACTTTCCCCAGCACTCTGTTTTGGATGCATTTCATACTGGCTTGTGGTTCATGTACGGGCGGACTAGGAGTACATTTTAGCGCACAGCTTACTCAACAAAGAGATCGAATAAAGAAACCACTGGTAACAACAGTCTACGCAGCGACCTTTTTGCTAGTTGTATTGGCTGTATCTGGTCAGTTCGTGGATGAGGCAACGCTACTTCCCAATGGGGCTGTGGTGGTCAATTTTGGGACTATGGCACCATTGGTTTGGGGAATTCTTGGCATTGGTATCCTGATAGCTATATTCTTTCTTATCTCCACTCTTATTAGATCTCCACAGAGCGCCAGAAAGTATCTTATTTTTCCATTGGTAGGATTTATGGTGATGTGCCTTGGTTCGCTTACTAACTTGATTACTACCTCATATCCTATTGAGATTGCCGCAAACTTCGTTTTCCTGGGTCTTGTCACATATGGCGCAATCGGTACGCACTTGCTAAAGCCAGTGGTTAGACGCCCCTGGCAGGTATCATCATTTGCAATATTTTCACTCCTCGCACTCTGCTACATTGCCGTGCTGACTTTCTGCTTGGAATGGCTCAGGATCAGCCATTATAGTTCCCATTTGATAGCGGCATTGATTGTGATCGCTTTTGGAACTGTTATATTTCGCCCCTCGAGAGAGTTTCTTTCTGCTACATTAACTAAGGGTCTATTCCCTAGCGTGTATAACTATAAACGGGCTCTTGCTGAAATAGCGAATCAGGACAGTTCTTTAGCAACTTGGGGAGACAGCGTGGCCAGGGTACTGGATACCATAATTAAGGTAACCAAGGCGGATGGAGCAATACTGCTATTAGAAAATGATGAAACCGAATCCTTTGAGGCAAGCCATGTTAGAGGGCTAGATCCGGCAGATTTTTCGAGAATATGCTTATCGAAAGACAGCCCAACGATAAGATATCTCGAAGTAAATAGGGATAGTATAGTTGAAGGTGAAATGGAGCCTTATGGTAAGACAAACGGTAGCCCATATATAGGAGATAGCAAATCCAGAGAACTTTATCATGCCGTATATTGCGGTGTCCGAGGGTATCAGAGGCTCTTAGCTGTTTTGGCCGTTGTACCAAAATCTCATAGAACATATCTTGGACCGGAGGAGAAAGATTTTATAATTATGGCATCCAATCAGATCGCCCCTATTATTGGGAATGTCTTATTATACCAAGCGAGCCAGCGAGAAATCGCGGAGCGCAAGCGTATGGAGGAGGAGAGGATGGAACTCGAGCGGAAGGCCCATCTTTCCAGCCACCTGGCCTCCGTCGGCGAGATGGCATCGGGCATCGCCCACGAGATAAACAACCCCCTCACCGGCGTCATCGGCTTCAGCCAGCTGCTGTTGCAAAGGGATATTCCTGAGGACATCAGGGAAGATGTAAAGACTATCCATGATGGCGCCCAGCGGGTAGCCGGCATCGTAAAGAGGCTGCTCACCTTCGCCCGCCAGTACAAGCCAGAGCGAAACTATGTCAATATCAACGACATTGTAGAAACCACCCTGGCCCTGCGGGCCTATGAGCTAAAGACCGGTAATATAGAGGTTACCACGCAGCTTGCCCCTGACCTGCCCGGGACTGTCGCCGACGCCGGCCAGCTCCAGCAGGTGTTCCTCAACTTGATCATAAACGCCGAGACGGAGATGAAATTAGCCCACGGTAAGGGTAAGCTCATCATCAAGACAGAAAAGGTAGATAGCACCATCAAGATATCTTTTAGAGATGATGGTCCAGGGATAGCCGAGGAAAACCTGGAGAGGATATTTAGCCCTTTCTTTACTACCAGGAAAGTGGGCCAGGGGACTGGGCTTGGCTTGAGCGTCTGCCACGGAATAATAGCTGAGCATGAGGGCCGGATATATGCTGAAAGCCAGTTACATAAGGGGGCTACTTTCATCGTGGAATTGCCTATAATAACCAAGCTTGAACAGCTGGAGCCATCTGAGCCAAGTGTTGGAGAGCCTCAGAAAGTAACCAAAGCTAGGATGCTGATTGTAGACGATGAACCA
>DUEX01000007.1 GCA_011170325.1 Dehalococcoidia bacterium
GGATATTCGGCACTTATATCCACGGCTTATTTCATAATAACAACTTCACACAGGCTTTCTTGAACAGGCTACGGCAGCTCCGTGGATTGCCAATAGCCACAGCCATATCAATAAACAGACAGGAGCAATATGATAAACTAGCCGAGATGGTCAGGCAAAACATCGATATACCCCAAGTCTATGAAATAACCTTTGGAGGAAGCTATGGCTGAGAAAATTCCCCAAGGCCTTATTCAGATTTACACTGGCGATGGTAAAGGTAAGACTACTGCCGCTTTAGGTCTGGCAATGAGAGCTGCCGGACATAGGATGAAGGTAGCCTTCATCCAATTCATCAAAGGTGAACAGTGTGGTGAGCACTTTTTTGTGTCACAGCAGCACCCCTTTGATATAGTCCAGATAAGCGCTGGCGATAGTTTCACCAAACCTAAGGAACAGCTAAGCCGAGAGGCCCAGCAGACATTAGCCTATGCTGAAGAAGAGATGCTCAGCGGTAAGTATGACCTGGTCATCCTCGATGAGATTTTCGTGGCCATCAGCCATGGCTTAATAACTATCAAGCAGGTATTAGACTTACTGAACAAAAAACCTGATTCAGTTGAGCTGGTTTTGACCGGTCGGAAGGCACCTCCAGAGATAGTCCAGCGAGCTGATTTGGTCACCGAGATGCTCATGATTAAGCACCCATTCACTGAGGAAATTGGTGCCAGGCGTGGCATTGAATACTGATAAGGATGAGCTTCAGTTATGGCTGATTCTTTAGACAGGGTATTAAAAGCAATAAAGCCCTTGGATAGCTCGGCGATGGCGATGGCTCAGCAGCACCAGGATAGCTTAACCAAGCCACATGGCAGTCTAGGCAGACTGGAAGAGCTATCAATCCAGATTGCCGGCATTAGAGGCGAAGCGATACCTAAACTTGAACGTAAAGCCATCATAACCATGGCCGCCGACCATGGTGTGGTTGCTGAAGGAGTGAGCCTCTATCCTCAGGAAGTAACCAGGCAGATGGTTCTCAATTTCCTCAAGGGCGGTGCTGCCATAAACGTCTTGGCCAATCACATAGGCGCCCGAGTTATAGTAGTTGATATGGGCGTAATAGGTGGTTTCCAACCGCTACCTGAATTATTATGTAAAATGATTGATTCTGGCACCAAGGACATGGCACAGGGACCGGCAATGATTCATCAGCAAGCCATAGATGCTTTAGAAGCCGGCATCGAAGTAGTTAAAGCCGAGGTGAATAAAGGACTTGACATTATTGGTACCGGAGATATGGGTATCGGCAATACCACTGCTAGCAGCGCTATTTTCGCCGCCATCAGTGGTCAGCCAGCAGAAAGGGTTACCGGTCGAGGCACAGGTATTGATGATAAACAACTGGCCCATAAAGTTGAAGTAATAGAAAGAGTTCTATCAATTAACAAGCCAAACCCTAAAGACCCGATAGATGTATTAGCCAAGGTTGGCGGCTTTGAAATCGGTGGCTTGGCTGGAGTTATATTGGCTGGAGCCGCCCAAAGAATTCCAGTAGTGATTGACGGCTTCATTTCCGGAGCTGCAGCCCTCATCGCCACCAACCTGTCACCCCAAGTAAAAGACTACCTCATCGCAGCTCATGTCTCAGCTGAGGCCGGGCACGAGCTTCTCCTCGACTTCCTCGGCTTAAAGCCGCTCCTCAACTTGAACATGCGACTGGGTGAGGGCAGCGGAGCTGCTTTAGGCATTCTCCTAGCTGAAGCCGCAGTGAGGATTTTAGGTCAAATGGCTACCTTTGCTGAAGCCGGCGTCTCCGAAGCCAAACCACAGCAAAATAAGTAAGGAATTTAACAAAATTGAGCTTCTGGGCAGCCCTTCAATTCCTGACTATACTCCCGACTCCTCTCCATCGTGAGGCCACCGCTGAGGAGTTTGGTCAGTCGCTAATCCATTTCCCGCTGGTGGGTTTGATTCTGGGAGCAATCTTGCTTGGCCTCTACTACGGGTTAACTTTGATTCTGCCACCTCCTGTGGTAAATGCCCTGCTCATCATAGCCTTAGTCATCCTTACCGGCGCTCATCATCTCGATGGCTTCGTTGACACCTGCGACGGCGTTATTGCTGGCAAATCTAAGGAGGAAAGGCTGGCGATAATGTCAGACAGCCAAGTTGGTGCCTTTGGCATTGCCGCTGCTGTTCTCCTGCTCCTGCTCAAATATGTTTGCTTGTCTTCAGCACCAATATTACCAGCCTTGTTGCTTATGCCCACCTTAAGCCGCTGGACAATGGTCAGCGCCATCTTTACTTTTCCTTATGCCAAGAGCTCTGGCACGGGATTAGCCTTTAAGCAAGGAGCTAACTGGCAGAGATTGACCATGGCTACAGTCATAGCCCTGATTGCCGCAGTAGCATTATTGAAATGGCAAGGGTTAGTATTAATAGCAGCTCTGTGGCTTATTATCTTTGGTACTGCCAGCTACTTCCGCTCACGCCTGGGCGGACTAACTGGCGATAACTACGGGGCTATCAATGAGCTAGCTGAGGTTTTGGTGCTTCTGCTCGTCATCCTGATTTGGAGATTATGATGATGGAATATGCCGCTTCATGGAGTGGTGGCAAAGATAGTTGCTTTGCCTACTGGAAAGCAGTCTCCCTGGGCTTGAAGGTCAGCTACCTATTGAACTTCATAAATGAAGACTCAGCAAGGGCAATGTCTCACGGTTTAGACCATAAGCTAATAGCCTTACAGGCGCAGGCTATGGGACTACCCATAATTCAGCAAAGAGTCACCTGGGACACATACGAGGCAGGATTCAAAGCCGCCTTGGAGGAACTGAAGCTCAAAGGTGTTACTGGACTGGTTACTGGCGATATTCATCTTCAAGAACACAAAGACTGGATAGACAGGGTTTGTGGTGAGATAGGCGTGGAAGCGATACTGCCTTTATGGCAGATGGATACTTCTCAGCTTCTGACCGATTTCATCGACGCTGGTTTCAAAGCTACTGTAGTTAGCGTCAAAGCTGAATTCTTCGGCGAAGAATGGTTAGGCAGACAGGTAGATGGTAAACTAACTGCTGAGCTTAGCCAGCTTGCAAAAAGGCTGAATATCGACCCCTGCGGTGAAGCTGGAGAACTCCACACTTTTGTCTACGATGGTCCACCTTTTAAGAAAGCTATAGAAATAATAAATAGCGCCCCAGTATTCAGAGACGACCGCTGGTTTTTGGACATTTTGGAGTATAGCCTTGGCTGAGAAGTGTATTTTCATAGTCGGTGGTGCTCGTAGTGGCAAGAGCCGCTTCGCCCAAGAGCTAGCCAAAAAACTCAGCCATAAAGTCCTCTTCGTAGCTACCGGAGAACCATTTGATGAAGAGATGCAGGCTCGGATCGACGAGCACAAGAAAGCTCGCCCCAGAAGCTGGCAAACCATAGAAATAGCCATCAACATCGGCAGACAAATAGAAAGGCAAATCGGCGATGCCGAGGTGGTAATCATAGATTGCCTCACCTTGCTTGTCTCCAACCTGCTGGGCGATGAGCCTGATTACCTAAAGGCTGAAAAACAAGTCTTGGCTGAAATAAACCAGCTTATTGCCTGCATGGGCAAGCTCGATGCCAGCTTCATCGTCATCTCCAACGAAGTCGGCGCGGGCCTGGTGCCCGAAACCAAGCTAGGTCGCATCTACCGCGACCTATTGGGCAAAGCCAACCAGCTCATCGCCCAGCGCGCCAACGAGGTCTATTTTATGGTAGCCGGCATACCAGTAGGGGTAAAAGGGAAACTATAAAGAGAAGATTATGAATAAACAGTTTGAGCATTAAGTTAATTGACTTTCTTGTAAGTTGCTGCTATTCTACTACCAAACTGAATAGTGTAGCTGGGGTGCCCGAGGGTGACTGAGGGCTCAATTGGAGAGCAAGCCGGCGGAATTCCGGCACAGTCCCGCCTACTGTAAAAGTCAGAACGCCTACCCTTTAGCTTCATCTGCCTCCGCGGAGTAAGGGGGTGGGATTTATTGCTTTAATTAATCCCCCTGCTCTCAGGAGCAGAGGGATTTTTTGTGGTTCATTCGTTGGGAAAGCCCAAACCGAAAACCCTAGAAAACAAGAGGCAATGAACGGATACAAGCAAAAGGAGGGGAAATGGAAATCTTACCTCACCGTTATTACACAATGATTATGAGAAGTGGGGAGCATGAAAGAGTGGGAAAATGCTTTAACCTTGCCATCCAAGAGTTAAGCCCCGAAGAATCACAGGATTACGAGACGCCACAACCCACCAATGTTCTTGTCTTCCACGATACCCAGAACCTTAGGACTTACACAGGGTGGATAAAGGAAAACCTGGAGAACAGGCTTGTCTTCAAGCTAGCAGAGGGAAAGGAATACGAATTCAGACCTATAGTTGCTCCTCGCCCTACATGATTTAGCTATAGCAAATCTAAAAAGGAGGCGGCGATGAAACAGCATATTCTGGTTCTTCTGAGTCTGTTAGCCATAGTCGGCTTAGTTTTCTCAGTTGCCTGTGCCTGTCCACCTAAGCCTGAAGAGACCATACCACCACCTCCGCCAACTGAAGAAAAACCACCGGGGGAGGCTGGGGCAGAACCGGAGGAATTACCTAGCTTCCCTTTGACTGTCGTCGATGATTTAGAAAGAACAGTAACAATCGAAAAACTGCCACAGCGGATTGTTTCCCTTGCCCCAAGCAACACCGAGATTCTTTTTGCCCTAGGGCTTGAGGACAAGATAGTAGGCGTCACCGACTATTGCGACTACCCTGAAGCAGCTAAAGCCAAGCCAAGAGTAGCCGGCTATAGCACACCTGACACAGAGAAACTGGTCCGTCTTGAGCCAGATTTGGTACTCGCCGAATCAATCCATGAAAAAACTGCGCTTCCAGCTTTAGAAAGGCTAGGGCTAACCGTCATCGTAGGGTCGGCAACATCCATAGATGTTGTGCTGCACGATATTACCTTGATAGGGCAGATTAATGCCAAGAGCAAAGCAGCCGCTCGGCTAGTTAATGACTTAACCCAGAGAATCGAAGCAGTAACCTCAAAAACAGAGAGTTTAACTCCAGAGGAGCACCCCAGGGTCCTCTATCTCTGCTGGCACGACCCGATATGGACAATGGGCTCTGAGACTTTCATAGATGACCTGATATGGAAGGCTGGAGGGGTTAACATTTTTGCCGATGACTTCGAGAAATCCCGAGTCGTCTCACTGGAGGCAGTCGTTGCTGAAGACCCTCAAGTAATCATCATCAGCGGCATGGCCACATCCAAAAATCTGATATATAACTCCATAAAAAGGGAGGCGAGGTTGAAAACAGTAGAAGCAATGGTCAAGAATCAAGTTTATCAAATAAGCGATGCCAACTTGATCGAACGTCCTGGGCCAAGAATAGTGGACGGCTTGGAGGAGGTAGCGAAGTTCATCCATCCTGAGATATTCGGCACACCTGAATGAAGATGCTCAATAGAGCTAACTCTGTTGATAATGCAGTTTATGTTCTTAGGGGAACCACCAGAAAGGAGGTATTACTTTCTTAGTATATAACTGACTACCAGGGTGCTCTTGGGTGACTAAGAGCTTAATCGGAGAGCAAGCCGGTGGAATTCCGGCACAGTCCCGCCTACTGTAAAAGTCAGAACGCCTGCCCTGTAGTTTTATCTGCCTCCGCGGAGTAGGGAGGAATGAGTCAAGCCATGCCATAAGTCCCCTGCTCTGAGGAGCGGGGACTTTTTTAATGTCAAGTCCAAATCACTCAGGAGACATTATGAGAACCAGACATCTTACCGTTTTTGGATTTCTGGCTATCGTCGCAATAACAGCCAGCATGCTGCCAATAACTAATCCGGAGCCAGTCCTGGCAGACCCAGGAGTCCTCAGGTGGACTCGCATAGATACACCGGGGGCAGTCCCCGGTAAAAACGATATCGTCAGTCCATCCGAGGTCAACCGTATCGCCATCGGCTCAGACGGCAAGACTTTCTATGCCGTGGACATCCCCAACTCAGACAATACCACTGGCAACAAGGCTCTATATAAATCGACCGATAGCGGCGTATCATGGAGTGACGAACTCAGTAACCACCTCTACCAAGCAATGACCCCTGCTGAACAAGGCAACTTCCGCGTATGGAATATAGCCATAGCCCCTGATGATGTCAACTTCGTGGCTGTAGTCACCAACAATAGCACCAACTATTTGCCGCGGAATGTTTGGGTATCAACTAATGGCGGCGTCGAATGGGAGAATAGCAGTTGTCCTGCAACTGACAACATCAGTGTCATTGACGTCTCTATGAGCTACGGTAGCCACGATATTGCTATCGGCACCCGAACCGGGGGTGGCGGCGGCACCATCTGGGTACTAAAAGCGACCGACCACACTAATTGGATAGCCCAAGGCCTTACCGGCGATATCATGGCACTCAAGTTTTCGCCCAGCTATGTAAGCGACGCCACCATAGCAATCGTCTACTCTAATGCTACTGGCACTTACCTCAATGCCGGCGTTCACGACTTAGATGCCAATACCACTGACTGGACTACAATCTATGGCGTTTCACTGCCGGAGATTACAACTGCAGCTACTGGCACCTCACCTACTACAGCTCAAATCATAACTGCTGATTTAGAGCTGCCCTCTGACTTCTCAGGCCAAGCCCTGAGCTTACGCCGCTACTACATCAGCACCGATGACGCTGGAGCTACAGGCAACGCCGGCATCTACCGCTTCGATGATACTGTTGGCTACTGGTTGATGCCTGCCACTACGACCAAGAGGATTTCCAGCATCGCCTACCACGGCACCTATGCCTCAGGCAAGCTATTGGCTGGCGAGGTTCTCGGCGACCCATGCTCAGCTACAGTGATAACCTGGTTTACGGACGTACCCATCACCTGCCCCATCCCTTGCTGGTATCGAGCCCCAAAGCCACCTACCGGGGCTGCCGGCACCGATAACTGCACCGGTTCAGGCTATGGTAACGCCCAGGTTGCCTGGTCATCCGATGGCTCAGTCGCCTATGTCGCTACAGCCAGCAGTGCAGCCCTTGTGGCTGGTGCTAACTGGCCAAACCCTTATCTGACCGGTGAAGACCTCGATGAGTCAGCTTTCTCATTAAGTTACAATAACGGTGAGACATGGAACCAGCTCGCCCTGATTGATACCAGGATCAGCCAGTTGACCGATATCGCCCCAGCGCCCGATTGTTCCAATGTCTATTTAGCTTCATCCAATAACGGCACTGGTTGTTCCGGCTTCGATAGCGTCTGGCGCAGCCAGAGTTCACCAATCGGCTTCATCTGGGAGCGTGTGCTGTGCCTAACCACCACTGACCAAGCCTGCGCCACAGGTCAAACTGATACAGCTATTCTCAGGCTAGCAGGTGACAAAGCTGATGGCCAGATTGCCTTTTGGGCAGCTACTGGTACCCGAAAAGTAATGTGGTCACCAGACTTCGGGGATTACTGGATTAACATCACCCCCAGATTCAATGTTCAGGATGTGGCGGCTGAAGATAGCAACACATTGTATATCCTTAGTGCTACTGGCTGGGTGCAGAAGCTTACCTATAGTGGAACGGGTTGGGTATCTGATGCTAGCTTGCCTACCGGGCTCAATACCGGATACAGCATTGCTACCGCCTATACTGGCTTGACGCCGGACAATGACAAGGGGCATATCATAGTGGGTGGCACAGGCACCGGCAACTTCGATGTAGCTTATTCTACAAACGGTGGTGCTACCTTCACACCAATTACCACGCTGCTTCCCAGTCGCGGCAATACTTTAGTAGTTGCTCACTCAGGCTATAAAAGCAATGGCGAAATCTTCGCCATTAACCCAGGCGGAATGTACGAATGGTCAACCTACTATGGTGGGGGAGCCTGGGCTTGGCCTCAACCTAGGGAGGGTGAGTGGTCACAACAAGGGTGGGGAAGCCACACGGGCTTAGCTATATCCAGGAACGGCAGTTTCTACTTTTCAGCGCTGAGTTGGTCGACTTGGACCATAGTACCATATGTACGATGGTCTGAAGCTACTGCCGGGCTTGACCCCACCACCAATCTCGGCACGCAACCAACCACAAGGCTCAGGATTTGTGGTGGTCTGGAGTCCGGGGAGCCAATTACTATGTGGTTTATCGACCAGCGTCCCTATAACCCACCAGCAGGTGGCGTCTGGTGCTACTTAGATACTCTGTCCTGGGTTGGCCCTGTCCCCACCTCACCAGTAAGTCAAGCTCTAGTAGATTGTGACCCGGTAACAGGAAGAGCCAGTGAGATAAACCTCAAGTGGCAGCCGAGGTCTCTATCCAGAGGCTATCGAATCCAGATAGCCAAGGATGAAGACTTCACCATGGTAGTGGCTGATATCGGTGGTGCCTGGGCTGGTCCCTTCTACACCCCGCCTGACTTGGATGCCCCGGCTTTAATCATACCTCCTGGCGGTGGCAATGTGACCGATAGCAATGGTAACACCTGGGCAGTTCCTGCTCTTGAGGCCGATCACACGTACTACTGGAGGATCACGGTTCAGGACGTGGCGACCGGTGACGCTATTAAAAGTCCCTTGTCCTGGAGGGAAAGCTTTGTGGTCAAGACTAGCCTGCCGGTGAGAGTACCTTCCATCGGACCGCTTATCTCAAGACCAGCCAATGGAGCTGGAAATGTACCACGTCAACCCGCCTTTTCCTGGTCGACTATGAGCGGAGCCACCGAATATGAATTCGCTCTAGCCAGAGATGCATCAATGACCGATGTCGTAGTAAAAGCACTAATACCGACCTCAGCTTACGAGTTTAAAGACGAACTCGAGCCAGGCAAGACTTACTTCTGGAAAGTCAGAGCCACAGAACCTGTCCCAAGCGACTGGAGTGCTGTAGCTAACTTTGCCGTGGTTGAAGAACCGAGATTGGCTGGGGTAAGCCCAACTAAGGGATTGCCAATAGCAACTATGTGGGCATTGCTAATCGTTGCCATCGGCGTGATGTTAGATATCGGTTTACTTATCCTCATCCTTCGCCGGCAGTCAGCTTAGGCAAAGCCAACCAGCTTATTGCTCAGCGCACCAACGAGGTCTATTTCATGGCAGCTCGTGTCTATTCAGCTTTACTACTGTTGAGATATAAAAACCACGCAGCACCTCTGAGGCAGATAAAAGGCTCACATATGTCTAACTAATTCAGGACATATTCTACCCACTCGCTGTTAACGACCAATCCAAGGTCAATCCACACCCTAGTCAGCGTAAAAGGAGATAGCAAGAAGCCCCGGGCCAGCGTGGACTCCCATCACAGGCGTGAATTCGGTGAGATAAAGTTCAGCGCAGCTAAATTCTGAGCCAATCTTCGCCTTGAGCCTCTCTCCTGCCTCCAACTCGTCAGCATGATGCACTATGACATGCACTCTGGAATCTCCCACTCTTCCCGCCATTATCTCCAGCATGCGCTCTATAGCATTGGTTTTAGTCCTAGGACGTGCCACAGGCATCGTCTCCCCTATCGAAGGAGAATGCTCAAGGATGGGCTTCATACTCAATAGCATCCCAGCCCAAGCTGCTGCCCTGTCAATGCGACCGGTCCTTGCAAGATAAAAGAGGGTATCCAACATAGCAAGGAAATTGACCTTGCCCATCATGCTTCGTGCAACCTTAACTACCTGAGCTAACTCTGCCCCCTGGCTGGCAACTCGAGCTGTCTCCAAGACAACAAATCCCAATGCACCTGACACAGACCGGCTATCAATTACCTCGATAGCCGTGTCGGGAACCACCTCTTTAGCCATCTCCCTAGCTACTAGCGCTGTATCAAAGACTTCGCTCTGCAGGCTAGTGACGGTGATACAAAGTATGCTATCCGCTTTCTGGCTTAACTGGCAGTAGGCATTTAGGAAATCGCCTGCTGATGGAGTTGATGTGGTAGGGAGACTCTGTCTTCTTCGCATAATCTTGTAGACTTCGCTGTGGCTAATGTCGATTCCATCGCGGTAGCTCACACCTTCATGAAGAATGTAGAGGGGGACTAGACAAATATCATACTTCTCAACCAACTCCTGCGGCAGACAACACGTGCTGTCAGTAATGATAGCAACTCTTTTCATGACATGTGTACTACACGAATAGGCATTTTTATTTACTTTGCCATACGAGGTACTACCTTGTCAATCGATCCCCCATCTGCACCCTAGATATAGCTTCTGACAACTCCTTCGAATTCCTGATAAACCTTAATTAATATGAAGCTCAAATTGTTCAGCTCCTTGCCATCCAGCCACTCTCCCCCTGCACAAGTTCACCTATTGAATATCGACAATCGGTTGCCTGACTACTATAATAGAATTAGATGAGAGAGATGAAGTCTATTCACCAGCAAAAATGGCGTTCTTTAAGGTGTATTGTGAGTTGCGTATCTCGCCTCATGCTGATTTGCCTGCTTGTTCTTTCGAGTACCATTTTCTTTCTTACTAGTCCTGTTCAGGCACAGCCAACTATTTCCTCTTTCCCGGCTCCACTGCCCCAGGGCCGGGTAGGCATCCTTTATAATGCAACTCTAACAGCAGCCGGCGGCATACCACCTTACACCTGGGGGACACCCGTTGGGCTTCCACCAGGGCTGAGCTTCACGCCCGCTGGGAACACAGGCACTATTTCAGGTACTCCTACCACAGTTGGCACTTTCCCCTTTAGCATTACAGTTACTGATAATGCAACGGCTTCTGCTGTATTCACTAATCCCATCACCATTATTTCACCCGGTCTGACTCTCGTTACAATCAGTTTGCCACAGGCAACCGAGGGTAGCGCCTATACAGCAACAATAAGTGTCACCGGGGGCACATCACCATATACTTGGGCTATCGCCAGCGGAGCACCACCCCCAGGGCTAACTTTGGGAGCAACCACCGGTGTTATTTCAGGAACTCCAGCCCATGGAACTGCCGGGATTCATAGCTTCACCATCAGCATCACCGATAGCTCAACACCAGCCCTCTCTGGCCAGCGCAACTTCAGCATCACCGTTGAAAAAGGCTCCTACGAATCTATTGTCACCATTGCTCCCAGTCTATCAGCCGGCAAGACGAAGGTCTTTGTAGGAAGAAGCCAAGTAGCCACGCTAGGAGGTGGTGAGTCCATACGCCTTGATTCTGACCTGGGCACAAGCCAGACTATAAGTGTTGAGCCCATTGTCTCACACCCGACCGAGACCGGTGTCAGGTTTAAAGCCGAAGTGGACTCAACAGTAGTGAATGAGCTTTCAGCTAATGCTTACTTTACCTATTATGCTGAATATTTCATCGAGCTAAAAACTAAGCCATCCCAGATTACCCAGCTGACGGGTTCTGGCTGGTATAAAGAAGGATATATGCTGAGGGCTAGTGCCCCAACTGAGGTTGATGTTGAGGACACACCAGGTACACAGTACCGCTTTGGTCACTGGCTACTACCCACCGGTGAAACAGTCAAAGACGAAGACCTGAGCCTGCCCATTAGTATGTCAGGAGTTATTATCGCCAACTACGACACCTACTATCAGCTAACACTGACATCTCCTCATGGTGAGCCAGAGGGAAGCGCTTGGTATAAGGCTGGGAGTCAAGCTGAATGGGGCGTTGTGGCTAAGGAAGTTTCTATGTCCGGTATCCTCGGCTTCTTTGGAGGCAAGCTAGAGGCTATTAACTACAGTGGCACTGAGGTTATGGATGCCCCCAAGACCATAACCATAGCCTGGAAGCCAAACTATACAATGCCCTTCATCCTTATACCACTAGCACTTATTCTAATAATTTTAGGCGGCTTCGTCATATACCGCCTATGGCAAGGGCTCCAACCTAAGCCAGCCCCAGTTGCCCCGATTCCCCAAGCCATGCCTCCGCCGCAAACTACAGTGGTAATGATAGGAGACACATCAAAACGGTCACCCCAAACAACCAGAGAGCAACTTATGGAAAAATTCGGTGAGCTTCTGGAGAAATATGAACATGAGATCAGAGCTTCAATAGGAGCCAAAGAGGCAGAATCGTTACCCAAAATTGAAACTGTCAGAGAGGAGAAGAGGCTACCGGCTGCTGAATCAACCCCACCATCCGTATTGGAAGCAGAGGTCGCCCAAGAAGAAGAAGGCTTACTGTGCAACTTTGCCTCGAAAAGACTACTAAGAACCGTTGCCAGCAATTGGAGACAGGTAACAACCAAAACTACAGACTTGCCACCTACTGGCAAAAAGACAGCAGCACGTGGCACTGGTCTTGCCGTAGTCTGGGCACGAGACATATACAATGAGTGGGAAATCCTCACCTGCTCACTGCCCCGCGGACATGGAGGAACACATCAAGGCAGCCTGGAGATAGTCTACAGCCTGCTAAACACCGTCACAAAAGAGAAAATCTATGGCCCGAGGCAGAAACTGAAGCCCCCTACACCCCACTTTACTGACGGCATGCCAGAAGTAGAAATAACAGCTGACCAGATTATGCTACCTGGTCAGCTACCTACAGAAACCCTATCGTAAGGAGTTTCTCTACACCAAGGTCAGTCATCACAACTTGGCACCTCAAGACCAATGAGAGTACTTAATTGCCACCCTATGACCAATGGCTCTTGAAGAAAAGCCCAAAACCTTTTACAATGAGCTCAATTTGTTGTTAGGCCTTGCATTGCCCTTTTGAGCCTTGAGGAAACATCTTTTCCCTATCAAACATGCTTTGGTTTATGACTGGACCTTTGGTGAAGCTTCTAATTTGGCAAGAGTAGCTGAAAACCTCGCCAAGGAGCTTTTCTATGTGCTTAACCCCGAAATCAATGTCCTTACTGTTACCAGCAAAACTAGGCCTACAGCAGTAATCTTTACCATTATCCAAAGGAATGCGCATAGTGGAGAGCTTATCTTGATTCAAACCCCTGAAGGCCGATATACTTTCACTGAGCTTAATCGCAATATCAATATTTTCGTGGGAAAAGCTGGAATAAACATTAAGCCAAAAAACAAAACCGAACTTCGAAAAGGCACTCGAAAAACACTCATAAGCAATGATTAAAATAAAACGTAGCAACGGCCTGAGATTAGGACTGAGTCTGGTATTAATCATAAGCTTCTGTATCACAATCTCCACCAAGCCAGCTTCAGCCTACCCCGGAGAGATGCAATGGACCGTAGTTGATACCCCGAGCAACACCAGCTATGTCATAGTTAGACCATCAGAAATCAACGCCATCACCATCGGTTGCGATGGTAGAACTTTCTACGCTGCAGACATTCCTAATAGCAAAGTCTATAAGTCAACAGATAGCGGCATTAGCTGGGATGAGTTAACCATCCATCTGACCAGTGCTGGCGCTATTTTGCCCGCTTGGGACATAGCTACTGCTCCAGACAACCCTAACCTTGTGGCTGCAGTCACCAGCGATGCTGCCAGTTTGCCAAGAAAGGTGTTCATCTCGACCGATGGCGGTGCTAACTGGCAGGACACCAACTACTCTATAGCTAACAACATCGGTGCCATTGATGTCTCTATGAATTACGGCGGTTATGACATCGTCGTCGGTACCCGAACCGGAACTGGCGGCGGCAATGTCTACATGCTTAAGGCACCAAGCTATAGCAACTGGGTAGCTCAGGGCTTTACTGGAGATGTCTTAGCAGTCAAGTTCTCACCCACTTATTTCAGCGATACTTGCCTAGTGGTTATCTCAGCTGATGCAACGGGCACTTACCTCAACCTTGGTATTCATGATATGGTCGCTAACACCACTAACTGGGGCACCTGGGGGCCAGTAGAAATCACAACTGCGGGCGCTGCTACCTCGCCTACTGCAGCTCAAATCATAACTGCTGATTTAGAGCTGCCCTCTGGCTTTTCAGGGCAAGCCCCAAGCTTGCGCCGTTGCTACATCAGCACCGATGACGCTGGGGCTACAAGCAACGCCGGCATCTACCGCTTCGATGACACCGTTGGCTACTGGTTGATGCCTGCTACTACGACCAAGAGGATTTCCAGCATCGCCTACCACGGCACCTATGCTTCAGGCAAGCTATTAGCTGGCGAGGTTCTCGGCGACCCAAACTCAGCTACAGTCATAACCTGGTTTACCGACGCACCCATCACCTGCCCCATCCCTTGCTGGTATCGAGCCCTAAAGCCACCTACCGGGGCTGCTGGCACCAATGACTGCCTCGGCTCAGGCTATGGTAACGCACAGGTTGCCTGGTCACCCGATGGCTCAGTTGCCTATGCTGCTACAGCCAGCAGTGCAGCTCTTGTGCCTGGTGTTAACTGGCCAAATCCTTATCTGACCGGTGAAGACCTCGATGAGTCAGCCTTCTCATTGAGCCACAATAACGGTGAGACATGGAACCAGCTCGCCTTGATTGATACCAGCATCGATTTCCTCTCCGATGTCACTGCCTCGTCTAAGTCCGAAACTCTTTATTTGGCCTCTATTAATACCAACAGCGGGTGTTCCGGCTTCGATAGCCTCTGGCGAAGCACCAGTCAGCCTATAGGTAAGACGTGGCAACGGGTGCTATGTGTGCTCACTGCTACCGATGACATAATCCTGCGAATGAGCCTTTCCGGAGCTGACCAGTCTGTCTTCTTTGCCGTCCGTTCCACCGACGACTTGCGCCAGTCACAAGACAAAGGGCAGACCTGGCATAGTACTCTCCCTGGCGTTAACATAACCGACTTTGCGGTTACCAAAATTAATGACACCCTGCACATGTATGTTTTAGACAATAACTTTGTTCGCAAAGGTGAGAGCATCAATCATGTGTGGAAATGGGAGGCAAGGATAAATAACTATCTCACCTCAGGACATACTATAACTGCCACACCTACAGGTGTCGTGCTGGTTGGCGATGCTGCTCAAGGTATGGTTGCCTATTCTGAAGATAGTGGCGCTCAGTTCACACCAACTCCGGCTGTCCCTGTTCCCGGCAGGATTCATGCCGTTGTTGATACTAGGATTCAGAACTACATAGTTATCTACGCCGCCAGCGACGGAGCTGGAGGCGAAATCTACTGCTGGGTCGTTGGTCTCAGTTCAAGCTGGACGCGTATGGTCCCTCCTCAACAAAACTTCTACGGTCTTGCCCAGGCAGGTATTCTTTACGCTGCTTGGTCAACCGGCACTAGCACTGGTGTTGACCGTACTCTCAACCCGGAAGCTATACGCCCGCCTCTTATCGAATGGGATAGCTTAACTACCGGGCTAAGTGCTGGCGTCATTTTCACCAGAGAGCCTACTTCCCTCAAGGTTTCAGGCAATGTTGACCTATGGGCAATTGATAACCGACCTTATACTGCTACTACAGGTCGCCTTTGGGTTTTCTATGACTGCCTGACCATAGCTCCTCAGCCAATTTCACCAGGTGCAAGCCCAGATTTACTCTTTGAAGCTCCATCGCCAATTTCACCAGCTAGGGATGAGGTAATCCCAATAGACCCCGATACCGGAGACATTGCTAATATCAACTTCAGGTGGCAACACCCAACCCCGGCTAGGGAATATGACCTATGGCTCGCCAGAGATGAGGAGTTTAGCCAGGTGGTGACGCAACAGACCATAGTTCCCGACAATCCGCTGGCTCCAGCTTGGACACTGGTTTCCGGAGCAGCTCCCGTAGAAGCTGGAAAGACACATTATTGGAGGGTAAGAGTCAGCCAAGCAGCTACTGGCGAAACCGGCAGCGGTCAATGGTCAAAAGTTATGCCTTTCAATGTGGCATCAAGTTTACCACAAGAAACCCCTCACCCCAGCCCTACCTTACTTGCTCCAGCAAAGGATGCTACAAATGTTGACCGTTCCCCATCATTCTCGTGGACACCTCTACCCGGAGCCACCCAATATGAATTTACTCTGGCTAAGGATGAGGCCTTAGACCAAATAGTGACCAAGGTAAACATCCCGAACGCAACCTATGACTATGATGCTGAACTTGATTGGGACACCACCTACTTTTGGCAGGTAACAGCCACCGAACCGTTCCTCAGCCAGTCCAGCCTCATTTTTGGCTTCACCGTGGCGGTTGAAAAGGAAACAAAACTTTCATCTTGGATGGCAAATCTCCCCTTGTGGCTGTGGGTAGTGATTGCCTTACTCATCGTGTCATCACTCACCGTCTTTATTCTCAGCATAACGAAGCCAAGCATCTTCAAAAGCCTATTCGGCAAAGCTGAGAGCAGCGCCACCAAAAACAAAGGCTCTACCGCTTCTAAGAAGCAGAAGTAAGGAATACCTGTGATAAGCTAATAGACACCGGCTAACAAAACTTTCCTTCACAACGGTGCTCAATAGGGCGGATTATGTCCTTCGGGGCAATATTTGCTACTATTCTTCCTGTATCTCAGTATGCCTGCCCCAGATAGGACGATAATGGGAGACGGAGGCATTGACTAAAGGCACATCAAGGGATAGGATATGACCAACGGAGAAGTTTTTATTAGCGGTAGGGGCATGGTCGACCGATCTAAATAAACTCATATCACTGCCGAAATAACTTAAGAGGTGAATGTGATGCTTGATTACGTTCCCACAGGCATTCCTGGGGCGGATAAAATTCTCGGGGAGAAAGGCATACCGAGAGGTCACAGCATCTTGATTTGCGGAGGGCCCGGCAGCGGCAAAACCACTTTCGCTATCCAGTTTCTCCATAAGGGAGCTACGGAGCATGGTGAGCCAGGGATCTACATCTCACTGGACGAGGACCCTGAGGACGTGAAGAAGAACATGTCGAAATTCGGGTGGGATCTGGATGAACTTGAGAAGGAGAAAAAGCTTGCCTTTATAAATGTCTCTCCAGTTCGGGCGGCGCCCTCGGAAAAGGCTGGCCTAATCCAGCTCGGAATGAAGGAGTTTAAACTGGTAAAACTGCTGGAAGCGATCAGGATGGGCATAGAAGAGGTCCAGGCTAAGAGAATAGTTATTGACCCAGTCACCATCTTCACCCTCCAATATCCTGACGAGGTTGAGCGCATATATGCCATGAGAGATTTGATAGCTGACTTCAGAAAAACTGGCTGCACCAACTTGCTGATTTCCGAACTAAGAGGGACGGGATTGGAAAGGGAGCATCAATTTGAAGAATATCTGGCTCAAGGCGTTATCCTGCTGCGCACGGTTATGAAAGACGACAGGTTGACGCGAATGTTCCAGGTGGAGAAAATGCGTGGACTGGAGGTTGACAATCAGCCACGCCCGTATAATATAACCAATAGCGGAATAGAGGTGTATCCTACCCTGACTGTCTTCAAGTGAGGAGGATAATAGATGCCCCTGGCCAAGATACAGGAACCGCCAGACAAAGGTCTCATCTTGCTGGCTGGAGCTCCCGGAGCTGGGAAGTCTACCTTCTGCCATCAGGTAGTCGTCAACAGCATAGCTGCCGACAGACCTGTCATCTTCGTTACCAGTGAGCGAAGCCCTGCTGAGGTATTAGGGCTACTAAGCGAGAGAGGTATAGGAGAGCAAGCGGGGCTGAACTTTGTTGACGCCTTCACCGAGACAGTGGGGCTGACGACCACGCCGCGCTCAAACACAATATATGCTAACTGTGCTGACTTAAACAGCCTGAGCATCGCCATCACCAAACTACAGGAGAGAACAGGCCAAAAAGGCACCTTGCTTGCCTTCGATTCGCTCACCTCTCCTTACCTCTTCAATGGCGTTGAGGTAGTAAAATTCATGCGGCTGTTTTTGTCAAAGTTCGCCTCTGAGGGGAACTCGGTATTAGCCTTGATGGATGAGGGCTGCGGCAAGGAGGAAGACCTGGGAGCCATGATGAGCGTCGCCGACGGCATCATCAGAATGGAGATAAAGGAGAGCTCAAGGAGTATAAATGTGGTGAAGCACCCAACGGTGACGCCGACGAGAATCGAAGTCCCCGTAGAACCAGAACGAGTTAAGCTTGCCCAACGGGTGAGCTATCTCGACCCCAATATGACAAGAAAGTGGTCTGGAGCCATGGCGAGACAGCTTGACAAACCCTTGCTGAGAAGGGAGAGCGGTGACTTTGTAAACTTGTTCTGGGCGAACCTTGCCCATTGGAGCGGCATGCTGTGGGACCCAAAAAGGTTCCCGGTGACGACATACGAGCTAAACAAGGACGACCCACGCTCAGCTATGAGGGAGAGAGGAACGCTTTTTCCTTGGTACGTAAGACTTGTCCTGAGTTTATTCATACCCAAGAACTTCAGCAAGGTAAAAGACATGGAACAAGCGTCGAAATTCGGCATGCCCTATGGCAGGACTGCACATTGGGAGCGGAGCGGCATCGTGGAATACCTTGCTGACATCTCCAAGACCGACGAACACTACTTCAGGGTATACGAGAGCTCCGATTGCTGGGGGTTAGAAGACATCGGCGCTGCGGTGGCTTCTCATCTCCCCCCTCTCTTCGCCGGCACCTGCGAAGGATTTGAAAGAGAGGGGAGGGAGTGGAACGCTATTGAGACGAAATGCATCGGTCTAGGGGATGCCTACTGCGAATTTAAACTGGTGCCGGGGGAAATCGGCGGACTGAGAGATTCTCTAGAGAAGGACAGCTCGGTTATTGAAAGGATACATGAACGCTTGATGGAACGCCTCGTGGGATTTCTGCTCCAGGGAAAGCCTCTTGTGGAAAGACCCAGGTTGGGTAGCCATGTCCACCTTCATGCTGCCTGGCATGCTATGGGTGTCCATCCTCCGGCTGGCGAGAGATATGGAATGGCGCTCAGGATGGGCGGTGCCAGGTCAGGGAAGAAAGTCGGTGAACATCTAATGGATGCCGGGCTAAGTAAGGATGAGACGATAAGGCGTGTAATTGATTTCCTGGAACACTGCAACGTGGGGAGGGTCACCTTAGGAGAGACGATAAGAATAAAGGAGAACTGTGAGAGCAGCTATACTAGGCTCTTTACCACAGGGCGCATGGAGCCGTCGTGCTTCTTCACCACCGGTTTCCTTAACGGACTCTTCTCTGCGGTCAAAAACCAGCATGTCAGGGAAACAAAGTGCATCGCTGCTGGAGACCCATTCTGCGAGTGGGAGATCACGTAGTCAGACGAAATGCTCACTTCAGGGTAATAAGTAAGACAAGGAGGAAATCAAGTGTCTCTCCAAATTGTCCTTCGGGCAATCTCCTTTATCTACACAAGTCCTTAGTCACAATAAGTGATACCATGGAGAAAAGAGGAATGTCATTAGCTGAAATACAGGAGATACCAAAGAGGAGCTTGACCCTGCTGGTTGGGCCCCCAGGAGCCGGGAAATCGACCTTCTGCCATCAGGTAGTGCTCAACAGCATAGCTGCGGAGAGACCAATCATATTCGTAACCACCGAGCAAAGTCCCTCCGGGGTCACAGGGATTTTAAGGGGAAAGGGTATGGGAGAGGCAGTGGCGTTGAGCTTTGTTGATGCCTTCGCCAAGACAGTGGGATTGGCAACTCCGGAGCGACCCGACACCGTAGGTGCTAACTGCGAGGACCTGAACAGCATAAGTATGGCTATTGCCAAACAGCAGCAGAAAATTGGTAAGCGCGACATTCTCCTCGCCTTTGATTCCCTGACATCCCCCTATCTTTTCAACAAAGAGGAGGTGTTCAGATTCATAAGGCTTTGCCTGCTGAAGTTCGCCGCTGAGGGGAACTCGGTGATAGCTCTAATAGACGAAGGCTGTGGTAAGGAAGAAGACCTGGGAGCCATGATGAGCGTCGCCGACGGCATCGTCAAGATGGAGATAAAAGAGAACTCAAGGGTTATAAATGTGGTGAAGCATCCCAAGGTGGCACCGACCAAGATTGAGACCCCTATGACCTGGAGCCCGGCGATTGCTCTCGAGGCATTCGACCCTGAGATACTGAAACGAATGTGGGAGCTTTCCTTCAGTGCGCGACCAGGACAAGCCATTAGAACCGAGGTTGGGGACTTCGTGAACGTATTATGGAGAATGCTTGCCTTCTGGAGCGGCATGCTCTGGGACTCCAGAAGGTTACCCACAATTGTGTATAACTTTGACCAGGAGGTTCATGCCAATTTAAGAGAGACAATGTCGCTGGCTCCGTGGCGCATGAGAGTTCTAATGAAGCTATTCATACCGAAGAGCTTCAGCAAGGTCAAAGACATGAGGAAACTTTCATCAAGCTTCCTAGGTAAGACCTCGAAAGAATCAAGGCAGGGGATTCTTGAATATGTGGAAGAAGCATCCAAGAATGATGAACACTATTTTAGGATGTACGAGAGTTCCGACTGCTGGGGGTTCGATAACGTGGGGGCAAGATTAGGCTTCCCCGGTATAGGTGCTGTGGCTGGGATGCTGAAAAGTCTTGAAAAGAAAGAGCGGGACTGGAATACGGTGGAGACAAAGTGTGTTGGGTTAGGGGATCCATACTGTGAAATTAAGGTGGTGCCAGAGAAGAGCGATGAGCTGAAAGACTTCCTAGAGGCGATAGATAGCTCAGTTGTGGGGAAGGTTCATGACCGCCTGATGGCTCAGCTTACAGGGTTTCTAATCCATGGTGAGCTTCCACCTGAGAGGCCCAGGCTGGGGAGTGGAATCTCGTTCAATCGCACGCTCATGGTCACCAGCGCACCCGCTCTGTTCAGTGAGAGATACCGCATGGCGCTGCGGATGGGCGGCGCCAGGGTGGGGAAAGAGGCCGGTGAACAACTGACAAACGCTGGGATGAGTGAGGACGAGGCAATCAAGCGTGCTACCAATTTCATGGACTACTGTAAGGTGGGGAAGATAACCGTAGGTGAAACGATAAGGATGAAGGAGAACTGTGAGAGCTTCGGATTGGAAACCGGGGAACCCTCATGCTTCTTCACCACCGGCTTTCTGAACGGCCTCTTCTCAGCGGTGAAGGACCAGCACGTCAGGGAAATAAAGTGTATCGCCGCCGGAGACCCCTACTGCGAGTGGGAAATCATATAGGTATCAACTCGAACTACACCGGGATTGCCAGTCCTATGGCATAAGTTGCTGCCGACGCCAACGCCCCGATAGCCATCATCTCGAGCCCGCTCCGAACCCAGCTCTTCCTGGTGAAGATGGCTTTACTAGCTCCAACCCCGAAGAGGCTAGCTATACTGGCAATTACAGCGGTTATCACTGCTGGAATTACCTGCATGAAAGCGAAGGGCAGGATGGGAATAAGCGATACAATTGCAAATGACGACCCAGTAAGAATAGCCGCTTTAATCGGGGGCCAAGATTCTTCTGATGTCAGCCCAACCTCCTCTCCGATAGTATACTCCAACCTCAACTCCATTTCTGAAGCTACTCTACTGGCGATTGCTTCAGCCTCCCGTCCCTTAAACCCCCTTGCCTGATAAAACTTTACCAGCTCCTGCCTTTCTTCCTCAGGAGTTCTTCTTTTACTAACTCCCTTCCTCTCGCTTTCTCTCTCCGTCACCTCTTTCTCGGACTTTGATGACAGGTAGGCGCCAGCGCCCATGGATATAGCCCCGGCAACTGCTCCGGCCACACCAGCGATAAGAATAAGGTGACTTTCGGTAACTGCTCCATAGACTCCAGCCACCAGCGCTAGTATCGAAACCAGACCGTCATTGGCTCCAAAGATGACATCCCTTACCCCACCACCACCTCCCATCTCCCAAGCTTCCATACCCAAGACCTCTTTCTTAATCCTCTCAACATGTAAACGTTCATCAGAAGCTATCCTAGTCCATTTCTCCGAAGCCGCTGCGTCGCTGAGATTTCCAGCTTGGATGGCTAGGTCTTCGATACTCTCATCCTCGGCAATTACAGCCCACTCAAAAAATCCCCTGGTGCCTAAAATGCCCATCATGAGGCCGACCCTTCGGTTCATAAAAGAAGCCCTGGCAGATTTATTGCCTTCACCCCCCAATTCCCGGACTTTCTGTGACCAGTATTCGGAATCCTTAAATTCATTGCCGCTGATTTCTGATAAGAGTTGTTTAGCTCTTTCATCCTTGGCCTTCTTGGCAAGCCTTTCATATCCCGTGGCTAGCATAAGCTTGTAGGCACAGATTTTCTTGGCCGTGCCAAAAAGCGTCTTTCCTTCCCTATCTATCAGGTCGGCCATTGCTATCTCCCCTCCATGAATTATAGCATAAGGCTTGTGCATCTGTGTTCAGCATGGCCTCATGAAACCAAGTTGGCGCAGACAAGCCACACACCTCGAAGGATACCTAGTAGGAGTGATACTGCATCCTTTGCCTCTCACTGCTAAAATACCAAGTACCCAAAATGACTAGTTAACTCCCCAGTATCTATATAGACAAGAGAGTAAGCTAAGGTTATAATCAACCCCGTGGCTTCGCAACCTAAGGTCTTGTTCACACAAGACGAAATCAAGCAGGCTGTAGCTAGGCTTGCCACTGAAATCAGGCAGGATTATCAAGGTAAGCAGCTCCTACTTATAGGTATACTCAAAGGTTCCTTTATGTTTATGGCTGATTTGGTCCGCCAGCTCCAGCTACCAGTAGAGGTTGAATTCGTTAAGCTCTCCAGCTACGGTGTCAGCAAGGAAACCTCAGGCAGGGTGAAAGTTGTGCAAGGGCTGAAGACACCGATAAAGGGCAGGGATGTACTGGTGATTGAGGATATAGTTGACACCGGACTGACTATTTCCTTTCTGCTGGATTACTTACGGAAGAGAAAACCAGCATCTTTAAGGCTTTGCGCCTTGACTGATAAGCCCTCACGACGCCAAGTTCCACTGACCATCCATTATCTTGGTTTCACCGTGCCTAACAAGTTCATCGTAGGCTACGGCATCGATTGGAATGAGAAGTTTCGCTATCTCCCCGACATATGTTTCATAGACTAATCTATAGGAGGAACAAGCTATGGGCTTGGCTGAATTGATTTCAGTTGCCCGCGGGGATGCCCCGGCAGATTTGCTGCTCAAGAATGCTCGAATGGTAAATACCTTTGTCGGCAATATAGAAGAAGGCAATGTGGTTATCTGCGGCGACAGGATTGCTGGTGTCGGCGATTATCACCAGGCTAAAGAGATAATCGACTTAAAAGGCAGCTACCTGGCTCCAGGACTGATAAATGGTCACACCCATATAGAAAGCTCTATGCTCCATCCAGCACAGTATGCCCAAGCCGTAGTCCCCAGAGGGACTTCGGCCTTAGTCACCGACCTCCACGAAATCACCAATGTAGCTGGGCTTGAAGGTGTGAGATTTGTTATGGACTGGGCACAAAAGCTGCCCCTGGACATGTTCTTTATGGCTCCCTCCTGCGTTCCAGCTACTCACATGGAAACGAGCGGCGCTGAAATCAACGCCCAGGACATTAAAAAGGCTCTGAGATGGCAGAATGTTATCGGACTTGGCGAAATGATGAACTTCCCAGGTGTTATCAATGGCAATAAGCAAGTTTTGAATAAGATAGCCACTGCCCAAGATAAAGTCCTCGATGGGCATGCCCCAGGTGTCAGCAGCAAGCAACTAAATGCCTACATAGCTGCTGGCATTCATTCCGACCATGAATCGACTACTTTAGAGGAAGGTAGAGAAAAACTAAGACGAGGAATGTACCTGATGATACGGGAGGGGTCTTCAGAGAAAAACCTCGATGCTCTCTTGCCTCTGGTCAATGATAAGACATATAAGAGGTGTCTTTTCGTCGTCGATGACCGGAGTTGCTCCGATTTACTCCGTGAAGGTGACATCGATGCTGTGGTCAGGAAAGCAATTCAGAAGGGACTCGAGCCAGTGAGGGCAATACAACTGGCAACTATTAATGCTGCTGAGTATTTCAGGCTGTATGACCGGGGAGGCATAACTCCTGGCTATATTGCCAACCTCATCACCATCACTGACCTTTCACAATTGGAAATAGACATGGTCTTCTATAAAGGGCATTTGGTAACCAGAGGCGGCAGTTCTCTCCTGCCTCCGCCAGAATCCTCGGCTAAAGAGCTGACCGATACCATCCATATTAAGCCCTTCAATGTTGAGGCACTGAGACTGACCATAACTGGGGAAAGCTTCCCAGTCATCGAAGTCATACCTGGCCAGATAGTCACCAAGAAAAGAGTGGAAAAAGTCAAAGCCAAAGATGGGGTAGTCCTGCCTGACCTGGAACAGGACATATTAAAGCTGGTGGTTATGGAGAGGCACAGAGCTAGTGGCAATATCGGCTTGGGCTTGGTTAAAGGCTTTGGCTTAAAACGAGGGGCACTAGCCTCATCCATTGCCCATGACTCCCATAATATAATAGCAGTTGGCAGCAATGACCCAGATATCCTCACGGCAATCAAAGAAATAGAAAGGCTGCAGGGGGGCTTAGTTGTCTGCAGTGATGCTAAAATCTCGGCAGCTTTACCGCTGCCTATCGCCGGTCTACTCTCGCCGGAGCCTGTGGAAGTAGTTGTCGACAAATTCGAGAATCTAGAAACAGCGGCAGCCGGCCTAGGAAATGTTCCTCCAGCACCTTTTGCTCTTCTTTCTTTCGTCGCCTTACCAGTGATCCCCGAACTGAGGTTAACTGACTTGGGGCTAGTAGACGTGTTAGCCTTTAAACTGATTTGAATAAATTCAAATCTTAATTGTCTCCAACAACAAGTATAAAGGTGAATTAAGCGACAGGCTTGCAACTGGTACATCTAATATGGAATATAAAAGGGGACTGAATACGATTTTTGGGCAAACGGGGCGGGCTACCTAACATACCTAGCAAATATGAAACTAGGATTAACCGTTGTTACACCTGACTCTATGCGTAAAGAATTTGACGGTATGAAGAATTTGAGCTAGGATATGGATTGAATGATTCGGACCTAAACCTACTGGTAGTATTCTAAGTAACCTTTGTCCCATTGCTAAATTGGCCCGTTGTCAGAGCTGTAAACGCCAAAAACTGAAGTAAGAGCAAGCGTAGATAGGTAAAGAGAAAGGCGGTTTATCATGTCTAGTGTTTTGGAGCAGATGAGTAGTGCTGTCAGTAATGCGCCAGCAGTATTGCAGAAAATGAAAAGGAACACGGGATGCAGAATGATTGGGTTTTTCCATCCCGTCATCCCTGAAGAATTAATTTATGCCGCTGGGATCCACCCCGTTAGGCTATTCCCATACTTTGATGATTCAATAACTCTAGCTGATTCCCAGCTTCAAACATTCTTATGCTCTTACTTAAGGGCTGAGTGGGACCAGATTGTGAAAGGCAAGTATCCATACTTAGATGGCGCAATCATACCTAGAAGCTGTGAGGCGGTAACTTTTTTGTATCAAACGTGGAGAAGGCATAATCCTTATCAGTTTATTGATTATATAAATGTGCCATGGAAGAGAAGTGAGAACGCTATCAGCTTCTTTGCTAAAGAACTCGGCAGGGTTAAGAGAGACCTTGAGAAGTTTACAGGGAGAGAAATCTCTAAGGATTCCTTGTCTAGTGCCATTGAAGTCTACAATAGAAATAGGGAACTTCTGAAGAAAGTCCATGACTTGAGGAAAAGTAAACCGCCGTTCATTTCCGGCTTGCAAGCGTATCATGTCGTAATGTCAAGCTTTGTCCTCGATAAGCGAGAACATAATGGATTGTTGGAGCAGTTGTTGACGGAACTCTCCCGGCGACCACAAAGTCTAAAGGCGGAGGTCAGACTGTTACTATCAGGTGGCTGTGTAATTGACAGCCGGCTGTGGGGAATGATTGAGTCGGGCAGAGCTATGATTGTTGCTGATGATGTCAACAATGGATCGAGGACATTCTGGCACTTTGTAGAAGACAGAACAAATGACCCTTTGGAGGCTCTTGCTAAGAGATATGCCACAGTTCCCTGCGGGTTCAATACTTCCATCGCGGACAGGTTCAAGTACATCTCGGAAATGATTACTGAGTATGAAGCAAATGGCGTAATATTTGCCATAAACAAGAACTGCGAGTCTGAGAAGTTTGTTTATCCTGAGCTAGACAAGAAAGTAAAAGATAAGCTCCATGTGCCTACATTAAATATTGAGACTGACTATTTAATTGATATGGCTCCACTGCGAACTCGGGTGGAAGCTTTTGTAGAAAGTTTAAAGGTTTAAGGATATTCAGAAATGGTAGAAAAGAAGAAGAGAGAACGACCAGCATTTAACAGGTCTATTGCTGCGGCTATAAGCAAACATTACAAAGATGTCCAAACAAATAAGCCTATGGCTTATCTGCTTATGGCCTCAAACCCTCTTGTGGAGATAGCCTATGCCGCCCGTATTCAGCCTGCCTTCCCGGAGAACTACGCTTGTGCCTGTGCTGCCGGGCATGCTTCAGCAGGGTACTGTGAAACTGCTGAGGCTTATAACTATAGCCCCGATATATGCTCTTATTGTAGAAACCATCTGGGCTACATTTATGGCCCCGGCGAAAACCCTCCCACAGGTGGCATAGGGGAGCCAGATTTACTCCTTATAACAAGCAGTGCCTGCACACACTACTTCAAGTGGTGGGACGCCCTTCACGAAATATATGGCAAACCGCTCATTTTCATTAATACACCTCGAGTAATGGAACCACAGTCAAAGCCTGATTTCTACATGGATTATGCTATGAGAGAAATAGAGCAGGCCATCGGTGAGATAGAGAAGGCCGTCGGGGTTAAAATAACCAATGACAAGTTATCAGAAGCGGTGAAACTGAGCGGTGAGGTCGTTGACTACTGGCAAAAACTGCTGGAGATGCAGAAAGCAGTGCCCTGCCCCATGGACTACAGCGACTTAAGCAATGCATTATTTGTTCTGATAGTGCTTGCTGGGACTCAGGAGGGCGTAGACCTTATGAGGGAGACTTACAATGAGACAAAGCAACGCGTTAACGAAGGCAAAGGCATATTGTCGAAGGATGAAGAAAGGCACCGCCTCCTGTGGATAAACATACCGTTTTGGTATAAGCTCGGAATCTTTGGATATTTTGAGGATAGGGGCTGTGTATTTCCCCTCAGTGATTATACCCACCATATATGGGGAACTACCAGGATGGATGGCTCCAAGCCCATAGAAAGTCTAGCTCGCAAAGCTTTAGAGGGGGAACTCAACACAAGTGTCGATGACCAAATTGACAAGTTGCTTAAGGATGCAAAGGAATATCACATCGATGGTGTAATTGCTCATTCTAATAGAAGTTGTCGAGTACTGTCTGTTGGTATGCTAGATGCTGTGGACATAATACGGGAAGAACTCAATATACCGGCATTGGTGCTGGACTGCGACCATACGGATGAAAGGGTTTATTCAGACGCCGAGATTATGAATAGGATTGACGCCTTTCTAGAAATGCTGGCGTAATGGCTCTTATGTTTGCTGGCATAGACATAGGCTCTGCATCGACCAAAGCCATCTTAATGGCTGACAGCCAGATTATAAGCTATCATATAATACCTTCCGGTAGCGACTTTGCCGAAAGTTCTCAGGTGGCTCTGGATGAAGCTCTAAACAAGTCAAATAGTGCCTTTAAAGATATTGCCGGTGCAGTTACGACAGGCTACGGAAGATATATTACTGAAATAAATGCTGAAGCTGTTACCGAAATAACTTGCGCCGCTCGTGGCGCTTCTTTTCTCTGTGCTGATACCAAAGCGATAGTAGATATTGGTGGACAGGATACTAAAGTAATCAAAATTGGCAAAGGTGGTCGCGTTCTCGACTTTGTCCTCAACGATAAGTGCGCTGCTGGCACCGGTAGATTTATTGAGAGAATCGCTACCTCTCTGGGACTTGGTTTAGATGAATTTGCTGCTAGGTCTGTAGGCTCGATGACAAAGTTGCCAATATCCAGTACCTGTACAGTTTTTGCTGAGACAGAAGTCATTTCTAGGATATCAAAAGGAGAATCGCTGGATGGCATTATTAGGGGGGTCCATAGTGCACTCGCTGCCAGAATTTATGGCCTAGCCCAAAGACTTAAGATTCAAGAGGCAGTAGTTGCCTGCGGGGGAGGTGCCCTCAATGCTGGCCTGATGAAAGAACTTAGGGATTTAACAGGTGATATCACCTTACCTCCTACGGGGATAGACCCAAGGTTGCTACCGGCAATAGGAGCTGCACTAATAGCTACAGAACGTTATGCCCTTAATCCTGTCAAACATTCTAAGTTGTCCCGGCCCGGCGTATAGGTGGTTAAGTTGAAACTTAGACACAAATTTAAAATCCTCCAAGAATCCTGACAGCTTAGGAAGAATTAGAATGAAAAAGAGAGGCCCCAAATTATGGCCCGAGATATATTCAAGCCGTAGGTAGCGATACTGCAAAGTCATTATAGAAGGTAGGAGAATTTAACATGGCCGAAAGAACGAAGACCACAAAGGAAATCTTGGAGGAGAAGTTAGCGGGTAGGGAGCGTATTCCTCTGTACAGTCCTAAAGCTCTTGATAAACTGCGCCAAGAGTTTGACCAGTGGAAGAATACAGTAGTTCGTGAAGAAGACCAGAAAAACTGGCAAGTAACTCCCCATACAATTTTAGGGTCTGACATTCCCAGGGAAATGCTCTATACGCCACTTAGTAATCCCGATTTTGACTATACGCAAGATTTAGGTAATTCAGGGCAACAGCCTTTTACTAGGGGCATACACGCCAATATGTATCGTGGCAGAGAATTCACTATGCGCCAACTCACTGGTTTTGGTGCGCCCGAAGACACTAACCAGAGAATAAAATTCATGTTAGCCCATGGTGCTACAGGAATAAACATCATTTTTGACCTTCCTACAATTCAAATGTATGACTCGGATGAGCCTATATCTACAGGTCAAGTTGGCATGTCGGGAGTTGCTATTGATTCGGTGGATGATATGGACCTGCTATTTAAAGATATACCTCTTGATAAGGTAACAGCTTCATTGGTTACTCACTACCCATCAAACACTGCGATATTGTTTCCCATGTACCTGGTGCTGGCCGAGCGGAGAGGCATCCCCTGGGATAAATTAGCCGGCAGTGTGCAGAACGATATAACTATGGAAGAAGTGGTTCGTAGTGGGCCTGAATATATACCACCTCAAGATTGCTTCAGGACACAGTGTGACAACATAGAGTTCATCAGGCAAAATGTGCCCCGATGGAACTTCATCACCTACAATGGCTACAATCTGCGGGAGTTCGGAACTTCCGGTATTACCGAGATGTCAGTAGCTGTAGCTAATGCTATCGGAACCGTTGAAGAGATGCTGAGAAGAGGACATGATGTTGATTGGGTGGCAGAGAGGTTAGCGTTTTTCTGGTCCCCCGCCAATGATTTCTTCGAAGAAGTTGCCAGAGTAAGAGCGGTGAGGAGGCTATGGTACAAGATAATGAGATATAGGTTTAATGCCAAGAGTACTAGGTCTTTGTGGATGAGATGCCATGTACAGACGTCCGGCATTTCGCTGATAAGGCAAGAGCCTCTGAATAATATCATAAGGGCAGCCTATCATGCTTTGTCTGCTGTACTGGGGGGTGTTCAGTCTTTGCATGTAGACTCATATGACGAAGCCTACTCTGTGCCTACAGAACAGGCAGCACTACTATCACTGCGGACTCAGCAAATCATTCAGGCAGAGACGGGAGTCACCGAGGTGGTTGACCCTCTGGGGGGCTCTTTTTACGTGGAAGCTCTGACTAACGATATTGAAACAAGAATTCTTGATGAGGTGGATGAGATTGAGAAGATGGGTGGTTATGTTGCAACTATCGAACAGGGTTGGTTGCATCGAAAGATTACCGAATATTTCTACCATGAACGAAGTAACATTGAACAAGGTGATATAAGAGTAGTTGGCTATAATATCCATAAAGCTCCTGGTGAACTACCCCCGATTGATGTCTTTCGGTATCCAGAGGGTGTGGAACAAAAGCAGAAGGCAAGATTAGCCACATTAAGAGAGCGAAGGGATAATGAGAAGGTAAATAGTGCCCTCACTGCACTTCGAGAAGCTTGCAAGAGAAAGGAGAACGTGGTACCCTACACCACTGAGTGTGCTAGGGCTGGTTGCTCAGAGGGGGAGATGTTTAAGGTATTTAAGCAAGCGTATGGCCTGTGGAGACCGCCCACACTCTGGTGAACCTAGTGCCTATCCATTTATTCAGCAAGTAAGCTTGGACAAAACATGGAGGAGTTATACGGCGATGGAAGGCAAAGTTAAGGTATTATTATCGAAACTTGGTTTAGATGTTCACAATAGGGGCGTTATCACTGTAGCAAAAGAATTAAGAGATGCAGGTATGGAGGTCATTTACATAGGCAATTCACTTCCAAAAGAAATAATTGAGACGGCTATTCAAGAAGATGTTGATGTTGTCGGGGTAAGTTCTCTGGGAGGTGCACATCTCACCCTTGGTGGCTTGCTTATTGAGCAAGCTAAACAGAAGGGGCTCAAAGACCGTATGATATTTCTCATTGGAGGTGTTTTCTCACCAGCTGATGCTGTGAGACTCCAGCAAATAGGATTTGATGGTGTGGTTTCACCTGGGGCAGCCAGGGAAGAAATAGCCTCATCTATACGCGAGATGGTATCCAGCAGAATTGTTAGATAATTCTTAACGTGGGATTCATGAATACAAAGAGCTCTTTGTGACAGGCAAACGATGGGAGCTGGTTGGTAGGGAACTGACAAGAAAGTCAACCAGTTGATCGGTATCTGGTTGGATCTCATGTTATGAATTAGGTAGAAAAGCGGGTAGATATGCATCAGGGGCCGTTTTTGGCGGCCAAGCTCAGGCTGACATCACCATAACCAAAGCAGACTGGCTCTTGGGATATAAGAAAGGAGACTATATTGGAGCATGATAAGAATTCCACTCTGAAGTCGCTTGGCATTGATATAGGGGTGAAGACCAACCACATGAAGACCGTAACCGAGGCAGACATTGTGCTCTTTGCCGGTGTATCCGGAGATTTTAATCCGGTGCATGTATGCGAAGAATATGCCAAAAAGACATTATTTGGTGGTAGGATTGCCCATGGGATGCTAGCCCTGGCATTGATATCGGCTGCTTTGGCCAAATTACCGGGTCTGGTGATATACCTTTCTCAAAGCGCCAAATTTTTGAAACCTATCAAGATTGGCGATTCCATTACTGCCGTGGCCGAGGTGATGGACAAAGATGATAGCAAGGCAATCCTGCACATAAAAACCATATGTGTGAATCAGGATAATGAAATAGTGGTCGATGGGGAGGCTAAGGCGAAAATTTACGAGCCACCATCTTAATTAATCGACCCTTATACTAAATTACTGCTGAGCCTTGCTGTCATTACTATAAAGCTATAAGGGAGGAAATCATGGATTTTCTGCTGACGGAAGAAGAGCGTATGTTCAAGCGGCAGATTCGGGAATTTGTCACTAAGGAGATTGAGCCATTTTCTGCGGAATGGGACCGAAGGGATGAGTTTGCTGCAGATAGCTTTAAGAAATTAGCCAGCCAAGGATTAACTGGTCTGACAATCCCTGAACAGTATGGGGGCCAAGGGGGAGGGGTAATCCACTTTGCCATCGCGATGCAGGAGATAAGTAGGGCATGCGTTTCCACAGCTCTGACTTTAGACACCCATCTGGCCGTGTCGGTGCGTCCTATCTATAAGAATGGCACCGAAGAGCAACGGCAACGCTTGGTAGTCCCAGCGGCTAAGGGAGAGAAGATATGCGCTTTTGCCCTCACCGAACGCAGTGCCGGGAGTGATGCCGCAGCTATGGAAACCACCGCCAAGAGGGAAGGCGATGAATGGGTCATTAATGGCGCCAAGTGTTTTATCACTAACGGTAACGTGGCTGATATCGTCCTCCTTTTGGCTACAATAGATAAGACACTTAAGACAAGGGGCATTACTGCTTTCATCATAGAGAAGGGGACTGCCGGCTTTTCAATAGGCAAAATAGAAAAAAAGATGGGCATCCGGGGCACCAGCAACGCCGAACTCTTCCTTGATAATTGTCGCATCCCTATGACCAACCAGCTGGGTGAGGCAGGCCGAGGTTTTCCCCTCGCCCTAGCCGCTTTGGATGAGGCAAGGGTAGGCATTGCCTGCCAGGCTGCAGGTTTGGCTGAGGGCGCACTGGACGCTTCCATAACCTATTCTAAAGAGCGCCAGCAATTTGGCCAACCCGTCGCCGAATTTCAAGCTATCCAATGGATGTTAGCCGATATGGCTACCTCAATTGACGCCGCTTGGCTTTTAGCCTATCGGGCAGCTCGCCTGGCTGATGCCGGGCAGCGCTTCACCAAAGAGGCAGCCCAAGCTAAGCTCTTTGCCAGCGAGATGGCGGTAGAGGTCACCAGACAAGCTATCCAAATCCATGGCGGCTACGGCTACATGAGGGACCTGCCCCTCGAGCGGTTCTACCGGGACGCCAAGATAACCGAAATCTACGAGGGGACTTCGGAGATGCAGCGGCTAGTCATCTCTCGAGGTCTTCTCGCTTGACGTCAAGGCAATAACCTAAAGGCAGTCCCAAGGCCACTGCCAAGCCGAGAGACCGTCTGGGTACCACCATTTAAATCCTGCCAAGTTTAGGTTTTCGCTGCTTGACGAAAGCCTACCCTTCTCTTGTCTCTATGTCTACGTGATGCCCTGACAGCACGATCAAAAAACGGTTTATATCCTTTAAGATAGCCAAGATTTCAGTGGCTTCAAGAGGGCAAAGATAGGTTTAGCCACGATTACTTTTTCTTTAAACTAGCTATAAAGCCATCAACACTGAGAGCTGCCATAGTCAACGTCTGAAGAGTGCCTCTAGCGCCTAACTCCACAGCTATCTTGCTGACGACCTCATTGCTTGGAGCATCCAGAACGTTTATAAAATCATAGGGGCCAAGCAACGCGTATTGAGTCAATACCTTAGCCCCCATAGCTTCAACTTCCTTGTTGACTTCCTTTATCCGCTCCGGTTTGTCCTTTATAGTCTTCCTACCCTCATCGGTCAGCGTTGTTAACATTACATAAACAGGCATTGCTTCCACCTCCTCTTAAAATTTCGAATTGGTTATACCCTCCTGAAGCCTTTATCAATTCTAGCAGATTCTGAGAACAATTCAAGCTTCTTTATTTAAATCGGAGTATTTAGTTGTTACCCTGAGCAACAGCAAGATGTCCTTAGATTGCTCGCCTTAGATTCTTCGCAGAATTTACCCTGAGCTACCTGAGATTCTTCGCTTCGCTCAGAATGACAGAAGACAAAGGGCTCAGAATAATGAGTAGGATTACTATACGATGTCTTGAATTATTGGTGCCCTACTCAGCTGGGTTTTCGTCCTTTGCTCGACTGCTTTGTGCCAGCACCCTGATAGCTTCCAGCAAGACCTCGCGTCTGCAATCCTTCGTTAAGTACCAGCTAGCTCCAGCGGCGAGTGCATCCCCAACGTAATCACCATAGACTGTCAAAAACAAGACCTTGACATCAGGGAAACTCCCCTTGATGCGTCGAGTTGCTTCTGTGCCATCTATCTGAGGTAGTTGAGCATCCATCAAAATGACATCAGGGTGCAATTTCTCTGCTTGCGCCACCGCATCTAAACCATCCACAGCCTTACCCACCACCTCAATGTCATCGTGGGGCCCGAGGATACTACTCAGCCCCTCCCTCACTACTTCATTGTCATCGACTATTAGCACTTTGATCTTCTCCATTTTACCTCCCTAACATCAAAGTCTGCTTTTTTAATATACCCTATCTTGCCTAATTAGTCATCAAGGTGGCCACAACCCATCGTGTCCATCCTGCACGCAAACTCCCGGGCAAAAGCGGAGCCGAGTGAAAACCACCCCTGTCAAAAAGGAAGCCCTTGGGCTTCTCAGCTTTTTTATAGAGTTCCAGCACTGCCTGATATGGGGTCAAACTATCTCCTTGACAGTGGACAAAAAGCTTCGAGCAGTTTTTAAGCTCACACAAGGCGGTCGACATCTTTGCCCTTGTTACTACTTCCAGGAACCCTCGCCAATCAACACGTTGCTGATAACCTGCCAAATGCACCCAGAGGTGCCATAACAGAGCAAACGGTCCTTTTAGCCAGGGGAATACACCATCCCGTCGATACTCCTCAAAACCACTGTCCTTGTTAACCCAATTCTCAAGGAGAAAGGAAGCAACGTCCGCCAGCTTGCCACCTAGCTCTGGCGGACATGATAGGGCTATTAGAGCATGCGGGTTGACTTGGCGAGCAGCTAGGATAGCTGCCATAGCTCCCATGCTATGCCCGGCAAGAGCAATACGTCTTCTGTCAATGCCGGGAAAGTCGGACAAAAAGTGCCAAGCATCAACAACATCTACTACTATATTCCCGTCCAATATACCACCACTGCCGCCATGACCACGAAAATCGAAAATAAGCACTGCCACCCCACAATTGGCGATAATTCGAGCACCAGTTTCCACAGCACGGTAACTTGACCCAAACCCATGACACAGGATAGCACCAGGCACAGGATGCCGCTTATTTGGGAACAGGATTTCCCCTGCGAGCTTCACCTCTCCGCTGCCAAAAGTCACAGGGAACCTGCTAAGTTCAGCCTGTGTCCCTTTGTCCATGTTAGCTTTTCCCTTCATCATATCCTGTTAACCCTGTCCTTCATCACCTTCTATTTCAAATTTACTCCCTTACCTTCGCCCCGTAATCAGGAGAGTAGGTGGTTTTATAAAAAGAAAAAGGTTGACCCTAAGGTCAACCTTTTTACCGATGCAGGGGGTCATGCTTTGGTGTGACTAAAGGTGAATGATGCCTTTCTTAAGGGCTTGAGTCACAGCTTCAGTACGGTCGGTCACATCTAGCTTTTGAAAAATGCTGGTGATATGCGTTTTTACTGTGCTCTCAGTGATGGAAAGCTCAGCGGCAATTTCCTTGTTGGCAGCACCCTTAGCCATAAGCTTGAGTACCTCCAGCTCTCGTTCAGAAAGCACTTCTGGAGCATGCGCCTGACGAGATAGCTCAGCGAAGCGCTCCAGCACCTTTGATGCCACCGCTGGTTGAATAAGCGACTCACCCTGGTGAACAGCTCTTATTGCCTTGAACAACTCCTCCCTAGGAGCATCTTTAAGAAGATATGCTCGAGCGCCAGCTTCAATACCACGGAAAATATATTCGTCATCGCTATAGGTGGTGAGGATTATAAACTTAATATCCGGTTCTGCAGACCGTATCTGGCGCATAGCCTCAACCCCATCAAGCTCAGGCATTCGGAGATCCATAAGCACTATGTCTGGTCTAAGCTCTTTAGCCTTGTTTACTGCCTCCACCCCATCCCTCACCTCCCCAATTACCTGAAAGTCATGCTCCCTACTTAGCATAGCGAATAGACCTTCCCTAACCACCGGATGATCATCAGCAATCAATATCTTTATCGGTTCCAACATGCCACCTCCTATTTAGTAGGAACCGTCACCCTCACCAGTGTTCCCTTCCTCTTCTCACTTTGCACCTCAAATGTCCCACCTAAGCCATGGGCACGCTCTTGCATGCCAACCAACCCGAAGCCACCACGTTTCTTAGTAACTTTTCCCACGGGCTCAGGCTTAAAGCCGACGCCATTGTCACTGACGCTCAACATTACTGCTGATTCATCAAAGGTCAACTTTACCTCCACCTCACTAGCTTTAGCATGCTTTCTCACATTGGTAAGGGATTCCTGAGAGATACGCAAAAGAGTAGCTTCGACTTCAGGTGGCAGCTCACGCCTATCGCCAGAAAGGGTGAAGCGAGCACTCATACCACTATCCTGAGTGAATCTGTCTACCTCCTGTCTGAGGGCTTTGGCTAAAGGAAGTTCCTCTAAAGCCTGAGGACGGAGATTCCACACCGAGCGCCGGGCTTCATTCAAGCTTTTCCGAGCCAGGCTTCGCGCTTGGTCAAGATGTCGCCGAGCCTCTATCGGACCCTCGCCAAATGCTTGTTCCGCTGCCTCAAGCTGCAAAATAATACCGGTGAATCCCTGAGCCAAAGTATCGTGGATCTCCCTTGCCATGCGGTTTCTCTCATCCATCACTGCCATCTGTCGGGTCTCCTGATAAAGACGCGCATTCTCAATAGCCACAGCCAGTTGGTCAGCCAGCGTCTGGGCAGTGAACAGGTCAGCTTCGCCAAAAGCATCTACCTCAACACTCTCAATATCCAAGACTCCGAGAACTTTCTCTCCCATCTTAACAGGAACAGCAAGCTCAGACCTTATGTCACTTAGTGCCTCGACGGCACGATACCTAGGTTCCTGACTTACATCGTTTGCTAACAACGGTTCACCCGTCTTAGCTACCCAACCCACTATACCCTCATCAGCCACCTCAAGCGGCACACCCACCGGTATAACTGCCTTCTGCCCGCTCAAAGATAATGCTTTGAGTGCAAATTTGCCAGAGCTAGGCTCGAAGAGAAAGATGCTGACATTATGGTAGTGAAAGGCTTGGCGAAGTATGTTATTTACATATAGAACCAGTTCATCAAGGTTTACAATAGAGCTGATCTTGCGGCTGACTTCATTTATAGTACGTAGCTGCTCCGCTCGCTGTCGCTCCTGCCTAGTCCGCTCCTCAACTTTTCGCTCTAGATTAGTGTAAGACTCATTCAGGGCACTAGCCATAGTATTGAACTGCTCAGCCAGTCGCTGGATTTCGTCACCGGTATCTACTTCGATGCTATAGTCAAGTTCGCCTTTTCCTACAACCTCAGCTCCTCTGGTGAGCGCCAGGATTGGTCTGGTGATTGCCCTTGACAACAAAAGTATCACTCCAGAGGCAATAACAACCACGCCGATGATAATGATGATGAAAGTCAACTGAGCTTCCTCCATTTGCTCATCGATATATTGACTTGTAGCTAAAACAGCGGAAGCTATCGTGTCTTTGGTTTCCTGAGCAGGTGCTGAAAATTCGTCAATATAAGTAGTGGCGGCAACCACAAGCTCTGTCCCACCTACAGGAACGCAATACATATATTTTGTCCGTATGTTTCCCTCTTCGTCCTCCCAATCATAATAACCTGAAGCTTCCCCCCCTATGCTCCTTTCCAGAATAGACCAAAAGTAAACAGGTTCACCAGCTATTCCATGCAAATTGGCACCCACCAGCTTAGGATCTGCATCAAAATAGACTGTGTAAGACCAATCATACACCATGGTATACCCAGTCTGCCCCACGGATTGGACAGCAATTTTCCTCAGTTCCTCATTTTCCTTCAGTTCGGAAATGTCTAAGTCCGGATTATATTGAATAAAAAGCTGTATCTCCTTAGCAATATGAGCCGCCTTCCGATATATCATTCTCCTCCCCAAGTCCTCCAATGCAACAATGCTCTCATGCTCAATGGTCTCTATCATGCTAACACTACTCTCCTTAACAAGATAGCCCATCTCAGCTATATTACGAAGTGCAAGAAAGCTGATGGCACCGAGCGAAACAAGGGATAAAGCCAAAAAAACCGCTAGGATCTTACTTCTTATACCAAACGTTACTTTCATCCTACCTTTCAACCTCCATAATTTCCCCCGTCGTTGCTCACGCTCTCCCTTATCAGACTCTCCCCATATTCAAGCAGGAGTCTCTGACGTTCCTCAGGCACCTTTTTCGTCGCCAAGTAAACCTTCAGTGCTTCAATTGGCATTAATTCCTCGCTCGCCCAATCTCCTAATCTAAGGCGCGACTCCTGCCTAATCTCTTTGGCAACAGTAACATCATGAGCCCCTTTCAGAGCTTTATAAATCTCAGCATCTCGAAGTAGAGTTTCCAGAGTTCTAGGGAGGGAGAGCTGAATTCTGACTATAGCCTCTTTGATTTTGGTCCTGTGTTTAGCAATAGTCGCCAGAATAGTAGCCGTAGGGTCAGGGTCTCCGGCATCGATATCGACTTTAACAGTCACAAAGCGACGGGCATCAACCTTGTGGAATTCATAAGTTACATGCTTCTTCCCACCCCCTGGTTCAACATCAACTACATAGAAACCTTTATCTTCATCCTCATCGCTGAAGTCAAGACGCTCCAAGCTACCGGCATAGACTACAGGCGGATTTTGAGATAAGACTTGACTTTTATGAATATGTCCCAAAGCCACATAGTCAAAGACAGATTGGGCAATATTGCCCAGAAGCAAAACCGGGTCTCTGCCGACTACCATGCTCCTTTCTGACCCTGGTCTGGCTGTTGATACAGACACATGGGCAGCTAGCAGCGCCGGCAAGGCTGGATCAAGGCCAGAAATAATGTCCCATAGTCGACGAGTCATTATCTCCTGGAGCTTGTCATTTATTTGGTCTATGCTAAGATTTTTGGCTTCTTCCCGGCTTAGTAGAGCGCTACGCCTCAGCCATGGCAAAGCTACTACCTGAACATACCCTTGCTTAGTTGGGATACGGTAGATATCAGGGCGGCTACCGACATAAATATTGCTAACAGCTAAGGTATCAAAAATCTCTACAGCAGTAGCACGGCCTATGGCGCTGGGTAAATCATGATTGCCTACCAGAAGGAAAACGGGAATTCCCTCTTGGGACAAGCGCCTGAGGCGTTTGGCAAACTCTCGTTGATGAGTTTGAGAAGGGTCACGGCTTTTGTAGGTATCACCGCAGAAGAGGACTAGATCTACCTTATTGCCTGTAGCATATTCCACCACCACATCCAAAGCCCTGAGAACATCAAGCAACCTTGTCGACAACCCAGTAGCTGGGTCGACATTACCATAAGTTTCCACACCCAGGTGAAGGTCAGCAAAATGAAGGATTTTCATTCTTTTGAAGCGTCAACTGCTTTCGCTGTCCATAGAGGTTGAGTGGCCAAAGGCTCGCCACTCAGTTTAGCCTGTAAAGTTTTCACCAGCTCCTCTGTCGGCAACCTAATCTGCGCCATGCTATCCCGCTCCCGAATAGTGACTTGGCTATCCTCCAATGACTGAAAATCGATGGTGACACAGAAGGGAGTGCCAATTTCATCTTGGCGACGATAACGCCGACCTATGCTTTGGGCATCATCATACTGCGTCATAAAATGACGGCAAAGCTCAGTATAAACCTCTCTGCCTAGCGGCACCAGCTTTTCATTTCTGCTCAAAGGCAGAATAGCAACTTTAATTGGAGCTAAGTCGGGGTGAAGGTGCAAAACTACTCTGATTTCCCCCTCAGCCAGCTCTTCATCATAAGCATCTACAAGGATAGCCAGCACCGAGCGGTCAACACCACCTGAAGGCTCAACAACATAAGGAGTATAACGCTCACCAGTCCCCTCATCGAAGTAAGTCAAGCTTTTACCGCTATACTTGGCATGTTGAACAAGGTCAAAGTCACCACGGTTGGCAACGCCCTCCAGCTCTGCCCAACCCATAGGAAAAAGATACTCGATGTCATAGCAGTCTCTAGCATAGTGAGCTAACTCCTCTTTAGTATGCTGGCGGAGACGTAGGTTTTCCTGTTTAATCCCTAGGCCTATATACCAGTCAAAGCGCTCCTTCACCCAGTACTTGAACCAGTCCTCGTCACTCCCCGGCTTGACGAAATACTCAATCTCCATCTGTTCAAACTCTCTGGTCCTGAAGATGAAGTTACCGGTAGTGATTTCGTTGCGAAAGGACTTGCCTATTTGAGCAATACCAAATGGCAGCTTTTTCCTGGAAGTAGCCAGAACATTATCGAAGTTAACAAACATGCCTTGAGCTGTCTCTGGACGCAAATAGATAACGCTGGCATCATCCTCTACAGGACCCATAAAGGTTTTAAACATCAGGTTGAACAACCTCGGCTCAGTTAGCTCGCCACCACAATCAGGGCAGCTATCGCCGTTCAAGTCAGTAGCTCGCCATCTCAGGTGGCAGACTTTGCACTCTACCAAAGGGTCAGAGAAGCCTTCTACATGACCGCTAGCTACCCAGATTTGGGGATGCATCATTACGCTAGCATCTATGCCCACCATGTCATCCCGTTCCTGGACTACCGCTCGCCACCAGATGTTCTTAACATTCCGCTTTAGCTCCACTCCTAGCGGTCCATAATCCCAGCAGCTCTCAAGCCCACCATAAACTTCGCTGCTGGGGAAGATAAAGCCTCGACGCTTGCACAGCGAGACTATCTTCTCCATATCTACTCCGCTCTTTTCCTCTGGCACTTTCACCTCCTCTAAAGCTTAACCAAGCTTATCAACTTTATCCAGAGGTGTCAAAGGATTAGCGACTGGCGTTGAATAGACATTGGCAGTTCAAGTATAATAGCCACTGCTTGACAAGAGCTAGGTTATTTAGCAAGCTAGTATGAAAAATAGAGTAGCTATAATTGGCTGTGGGGCTGTCAAGATAGGCAGATACCCGGACAGGGCTGAGAGCGAATTGGCTCTGGAGGCTATCAAGTTAGCTCTGGAAGACGCCGATACACCTAAGGATCAGATAGAGGGCTTGTTCACCACTCCTGACCTTGTAGGCAATGTAGGACTCCAGACTAACCTACTTTGTGAATACATGAGAATCACACCCAAATTTATGGCTGAAATATGCTGTGGTGCCATAGCTGGCGGGTTAGCAATAAGATGTGCCATGAATGAGATTATGCTGGGAAACATAGACGTTGCTGTCTGCTACGGAGCAGAGAGGGAAGCTTCAATTGGCTGGTTTGAAAACTTCGGCGCTGGTCAAGGTTCCACTATGCTTGAGCCAGTTGCCCTGCAAGCTTATGGAAGCCGTGGCATCATTTGGGCTTATGCTCTATCAGCCTGTCGTTATATGCACGAGACTGGTGCTCAGGAGGAGCACTTTGCTTTAGCCTCGGTAAGAAATAGAAGAAACGCTATGGATAATCCTGTAGCAGCTTTCACAGCGCCTATTACTGTGGACGATGTCATGAAATCGCGACAGCTTTGCTCACCTATTAAGCTTCTAGATTCAGCTGCTTCTCTGGATGGAGCTGCTGCAGTTGTAATCGCCTCTGAGGGATTGGCTAAAAAAGTCTGTGACAAGCCTGTTTATATCGCCGGTTGGGGACAGTATCACGACAACTCTTGCTTCATCCCCACAGATGGCTGTAACAAATCGATAAGCACCTTTGTCTCCGCACACCGGGCTGCCGAAGAAGCTTTCAAGACAGCAAATATCACACCTGGGCAAGTAGATGTTGCTGAAATCTACGCCCCTTTCAGCCCACACGAACTAATAATCCCTGAGGACATTGGATGGTTTGACAAAGGTGGCATGATAACGGCTATAGAGAAAGGAGATACTGAGATTGGGGGTAAGATTCCCATCAATACCGACGGCGGGATTCTGTCTCGGGGACACCCCTGGGGGGCTACCCCTTTCTATGAGACTATCGCCATAGTTAGGCAACTGAGAGGCGAAGCTGGAAGGAATCAAGTGGATAGAGCCAAAATAGGGCTTGTACATTGTGAAGGTGGAATGCTGAACAACTCAATAGTTATCATCCTGAGGAGAGATTAGTATGGGGACTGAGAAGCCTAACTTCCTGTGGCCAACTAATGCAAACTACGCCACCACTAAGGAATTCTGGGAAGGCCTACGGCGAAGACAATTTTTAGCCAGAAAGTGCCATCGTTGCGATGAGATGTTCTTCCCACCTCGGTCACATTGCCCACATTGCCTAGGAAATGACCTAGAATGGGTAGAGCTGAGCGGCAAGGGAACTCTTTACAGCTGGACCGAGGTAAATATCGCCGCGCCCGAGTTTGATACTCCTTTCTTGCTAGGGCTAGTGGATTTACCACAAGACATAGGCCGAATAGCAGCCAAGATCGTCGGGGCTGAAGCTCACCAGCTAAGGATTGGCATGCCGGTAAAGATTAGCTATGCTGATGTCCACAAAGACCTCAGTCTCTACTGTATCATTATTGACCAATGAAACAATGAAACTAGCCAGCAAACCCACAATACTTTCTATCCTGTGCCTACTTTTGTCATCCTTGGTATGTACTGGCTGTAGCGCTGAACCCCTTACCCCACCACCCTCACCTCCCACACCACCAGAATTGCCTCCTTCAGACGCTACACCACCAGAGACAATAATCATTAGCACTCCAAATGAAACCATAGACTACAATGAAGTAACTTTCGAGTGGACAGGCAGTGATAATACAACCCCAACCACCGACTTAACTTACTCATGCTACTTAGAAGGCTATGATACCACTTACTCTCCCTTCACCTCGAACACCACTAAGACTTACACCGACTTATCCGATGGCTCATATGTATTTTATGTCAAGTCACAAGATGAAGCTGGTAATATCGACCCAACTCCAGCAACTAGCGAGTTTACTATAGCCACAGCACCGCCAGAGGAAGATGAAGCCAAGACCCCAATTGACTCTCGATTACTCACACTCCCGAATAGCGAGGTCAACTGCATCGCCGTTGGTTGCAATGGTAATACCATTTACGCCATCGATTCCACCAATGCTCAGCTCTACAAATCAGACCATGGTGGCTATGGCTGGGCTAACATATCAGGAGGCATCGCTGGAGCCGCCACTTGGGATAATCTAGCCATAGCCCCAGATGACCCTGACATTGTCGCTGCAGCCACGAATGCCGGGACTGAGGTCTATTTGTCCGTTGATGGTGGCACCAACTTCCATGCTACCCAATTAGCCAGTAAGCTAGGCGCGGGTGAGCGAATCAGATGTCTTGCCGTTTCACCCAGTTATGGCGCACTTCGTCGGGATCTAACTGCTGGTACATCCACGGGCAATGGTGGTGGCAGAGTTTGGGTGAACATAGTCGACCATTTCCCAAGTGGCTGGCAAGATATGAGCACCGGCACTGCCGGCTGGCTACCTACACCGGCAATGTTGGGGGGCGATGTCTTTGCCATCGAGTATTCGCCTGGATTTGCCGCCGACGGAACGCTTCTAGCCATCGTCGCCAGCGGTCCTGCCCCAGACACAGATGACACCTATCTCTACATTGGCATAAGAGACCTCGCCTCAAACAACATGACCTGGAATGCCTTCCCAGGCTACCCAGCCGAAATCTGCCAGTCAGGGCAGGATACGCCGGGAACGCCACTTACTTATGCCGACTTGGCTCTGCCCTCAGATTACTCAGGAACCATTATTTCACAACAGCATGTCTACGCTTGCTGGAGTGACAATCCCCCCGGAGTAGCCACCGCTGGTAATGCCAATGACGATGTTTACCGCCTGGATGACGCCATCTGCTACCGACTTCTGCTTCGTCCTGATACCATCTGTAGTCTAGCTCATTATGGCATTTATAACCGAGGCAAGCTACTAGCCGGAGCTACGATGGCTGGAACAACACCTTCTTGCCCAAGCACTCAGATATACTGCACGCTCAATCCGCAGTCAACATGTCCCACTTGGCAAAGCAGCCAGAAGCCGCCTACTGGTCCTAACGAAGCTCAAGTAGCTTGGTCTCCTGATGGCGAAGTGGCTTACTGTGGTACTAGCTCTATTGGTGGCGCCAGCTATGACCAGAGCGCCTTCTCACTAAGCACCAACAACGGCCTCACCTGGAATCAGATAGGCCTAATTGATACTTAAACAGCTAGCAGCCATCGGTAGTTTTGACCCCTCTCCAAAGAAATCCACCGCTGACTAGTTGACAGACAAGGCCATCTCTCCGATAATATTGACTTGATGTGATTAAAGCAGTTTGTTTTGACTTGTATAATACCTTAGCTCATTACGAGCCGCCCCGAGAAGAACTACACACTAATGCTTGTCGCGAGCTTGGCATCGAGGTAGAACTAAAGGTAATCGCCAAATCTCTTCCGGCTGCTGATATGTTTTGGCGCGAGGAAAACTCCCGCTCCCCCATAGGGAAAAGACCAGATAAAGAGAAACTCGCTGTCTATGCTGAATATGAAGTCAAGCTACTAAAAGAGGCTGGGGTGGAAGTCAGCTATGAGACAGCGCTTCAGATAATGGCAAGAATCCAACAAATTGGCTTCAGATTTGAGATTTATGGTGATTCTCTGCCTGCTTTGGAACTGGTTAAGAACCATGGCTTGATCACAGGTCTAATATCCAATATCGGAGAGGATATAGAGCAAACGTGCCAGGATTTAGGACTACAACCATACCTCGATTTCAAGGTAACCTCCTTTGAGGTAGGTTATGACAAGCCCCGACCAGAGATATTCCTGGCTGCGCTTGAGAAAGCTCAGGTCAAGCCTGAGGAGGCACTATATGTTGGCGACCAATATGACTTAGACGTTGTTGGTGCCCATGGCGTTGGCATGAAAGCTGTGCTCCTCGACCGCAGTGACTACTTCACAGAGACCACCGACTGCCCCCGAATTCACAGTCTCACCGAAATTGTGGAGTATATTTAGAAAGCTGGAACACCAACAGAATTCCAAACCATTAACCCAAAGCTCCGCTTTATCTCCCCTACTGAAGCATGACTACATAGCTGTTCAGGGGCACTTTAAGGGAATCAGCTACTGGCTTGCATTTTGCCACAAGGCAATAGAAAACCTTCCCCTCCGCTGGCAGCTCGGATAGAGATTCATAGTATCCCATGCCTTTAGCAAATATCAGGTCTGCAGTACCAAATTCACGCTTAAACTGAGCCGAAGCCAAGGAGAAGTCTATTCCCGGAGTAGCTGTCCCCGTGGTTATTATCTCCCCAAGCTCAGCTTCAAGCCCAGCTCGCCTGATATCTTCAAGCGTAACATCGTCCTGAACCGGCAAGGCCTTAACCACATAAACAACAGGAGCCAACTGTCTCATCCACCTCATAACAGGCAAATCAAAAAACACCTCACCAGCATTATCCGCCAGATATAGAACCTTGCTGGCATCCTTAACCTTACCTTCAAATTCCTTTGAATCATCAATTGCGAAACTCACCTGCCCCCTTATATCCTTTCTGACAACATCGAGGGGTCTGAAGAAATCTATGGTATTTCCTAAGGCTGCTAACTGAAGGCAACCTCTAAAATCATCCCCATGTTGAAGCTTTATCTCAGTGGACAGTTCCCTAGCAACTGCAATCTCCTTATCCTTCATCTCCCGATAAGGGTCAGGATTTCGAGCTATCTTCTTTATCGCATCATGGATTTTGGTGGCGATCACAATAGATACTTCGTCACTCGAAAAGTTATCCCCAAGGACTTTCAGGCTTTCCTGTATCGCCCTTGCCTTAGTCTGCTCATCGTTGGCTGCCAGCTCCGCAGCCTGATAGGCTAGCCTTTGCAGACACTCATAACAATCTTCAGAAACTTTCATACTCACTCCTTACACTGCATAGACTACTCTTCCCGCAGACAAGGAAATCTCAAACGCTACAACTCTCTTAAAGTATACAGGAAAGATTGACTGGTTAATAAATTTGGCTTGACCTCAAGGAATCAAGATCCGAGAGGTGACGCGTTCCCCAAGCTGAGAAAATCCGAACATCTACAGAGGCATGGTTTATCTTAGGATTTAAAGCGAAGAAAAATATTACAAAAATTTACCTTCGACCTATAACTCGTAAGAATTCGCCTTCGTCAATCTTGAGCTGTTTAAAGATGTCCGAAAGTGAGTAGGGGCTGATGGTTTTAGGCGGATACACCTATTGTATTGACCAATCCCAGCTATATACATCCGCTGTCGGCATCTGTGTCAAATCAGTTATTATAACTGCCTTCTGCATTTATAGCCTGACTCAGAGATGTTCAATACGGGCCCCTATTAGCGTTGAACGTGTCAGATATTCTGCTGCCAGCCGTCGGTGACAGTAGTTAGGTTCAGCCTCGCTACAAAGAAGGACAACCCCATCTTCAAATAATGCTGGGACTATATGACGCTCAACCTGACGCTGCCGAATTAGCTCTAGGTAACTTTGCTCAAATTTGACCCAATCTCTCGTTTCACGGTACTCACTTATAAACGAGTCTTCCGGTGCCAGTATCGGCATCTCATGGTATTCCATATTGACAATTTGTCCAAGAAAATAACGCAGGTCGTTTCGCTTTGTAAATCCTGCCAACTGTGATGTATTGTGAAGACGAATATCCAAAAGGTGCCTCGCTCCACTACGTCGTAGAGCCTCAAAGAATTCTTCAGCTGACTTCTTGGTAAAACCAATGGTGTAGATAGTCACTAAGAAACCTCACAACGGAAGTCGAAGTTGATTGATTCCCACCCCTGCTTTCTCTTTCCAAGGCGCTTCATCAGTTTGAATTTGCCCAGTGCCACGAATATGCAACATTTAATCTAGCCCTCAGCCAATTATAAAAGTAGCACAACTGCTGCCCTTAGGCAACCTACCAAGCTAGATTCAAGCTAATTCCAAATAAAATTGAGAGAATAAAAATGGATGACGGAGTATTGCAACTTGAAAACAAAAAAGCTCGCCAACTCGGATTCAAACTTATCCTCAAGTCAAACCCTCAATTTACCCACCAATACTATTACCAGCCAACTATCCCACTCAACATACACGAGCTACACTAATTATATTTAGTCGGGCTAGTTTAGTTAGTCAGCTCGCCTTCCGTTATACTTCAACATTTAAGCAAGCATGATGAATCAGCCTAGTTTTATAAAGAGGTTCGTCCTTCCCAGTCTGATGTATTTCGGCTACGTGAGCTTGCTTTGGGCAATCTTCGCCTTTGTCTAGATTGTAACAGGAAGATTCAATGATTCGTTGATCACCCTTTACCTAGCAGCAATACATGATATAATAGCTAAAGTGCTTAGAAATGGAGGTGCTGCTAATGGACATCGAATGGGTCAGGGACCTGGTTATCTGTATCTCAGGGTTGGTGGTAACGGGGGTGCTCATCTTCATCGCTGTGCTTTCTTATTCGTTTTACCACAGGACAAGGGCTGTACTAGACTCAATACAAGCTACCTCATCAACTATGCAGGAGATTTTCTCCTATATAGAAGATGAAGTGGTTAAACCTGTGATTCAGGTGGTGGCCTTAGTTGAAGGTATACGTCAAGGCATTGACACAATCACTAAATTTTTTAAGAAAGAAGAGGGAGGGAGAAATGGCTGATAAAAATTCAGGTGCTGGATTTGCTACCGGGTTTGTTTTAGGAGCAGTAATTGGTTTAGCCATTGGGTTTCTTTATGCTCCACGACCAGGGGAAGAAACAAGAAAAGTATTGAAAAGTGAGGCGGGAAAAGTGAGAGAGAAGACAGCTGAAGTTGTCGGAAAATTAAAGGAAACTGCAGCTGAGGCGACGAAGAAAGCACAAGCAAAGCTGGAGGAAGCAGAAGAGTAAATAAGGTAAGCTCCTGACCATGAGTAGTAATTTTAGCAATTAAGCCCATTTAAATAGTCCAAAACAGAGTTTATTTATATCAACTGTCCGATTGACAATCCCTATGACTTCGAACTAATTTTCACCGTACGGCCATATAGGAGTGAACGAGGTTAAACTTGCACACAGCAGAGAGCATATTCAGAAGACATTGGCGTCTAATATCCTTCGTACTAGGTATATTTATAGTCTTTTGGCTCCTCTACGCTTTGAGAAGTGCCATATTTCCCTTCGTTTGTGGCTTAGTGCTCGCCTACCTTCTGCTACCGATTATTTCGTGGATTGAAAAAAGACTGCCTCATCAGGGCAAGTGGCTGTCAACCAAGCGAGTCTTTTTGATAACACTAATCTTCATAATAGTCTTGGGGCTGGCTGGCCTCTTGACTTTCTACATTATCATGAGTGCCGTTAGTTCCTTTTCGGTTCTATTACAGAATGCACCGCACTATATCTGTGACGGTTTACGCACCTTACAGGAATGGGCTGAAGGTCTCCGACAGCAGTTTCCCCCGGAAATGCGTCAACAAGTAGATAAATTTATTCTGGATGCAGGGGCAGCGATGGGTAAAGCTATGCAAAGTGCCTTCATTAAGGGGCTTTCATTTATACCAACTACTTTTAGCCTAATCCTCGGTTTTGTTTCCTTGCCCATTTTCCTCTTCTACATCTTGAAGGATTCGGAAAAGTTAAGTAAAGGTTTCTATTCGGCTCTATCACCATGGACAGCCGAACAGGCCAAGAATATTGTCTCAATCATTGAAGAAGTGCTTGGACGATATATTCGCGCCCTGCTAGTGCTTGGGTTCACCGTGGCTTGCCTTTGTTTTATTGGATTATCCATTCTAAGGATAGAACTTGCTCCAGCGTTAGCTATCTTTGCCGGACTAACCGAGCTCATCCCGATACTGGGCCCCTGGATTGGTGGTGCTATCGCCGTGATAGTTACCTTAGCCACAGCACCGGAAAAGGCTATTTGGGTGGCTGTTCTCTTTTTGTTGGTTCAACTATTAGAAAACAGTCTACTTGTCCCCAGAATTCAAGGTGGTTATTTGCGTATACACCCAGCTATTGCGCTTGTTTTGCTTACTTTAGGAGCTTATATTGCCGGCTTCTGGGGGATAATACTAATCGTCCCCTTGGCAGCCACCATCACTGAAATTTACAAATACCTGCGCCACAGCACAGAAGTGGAGGAAACTCAGTAGCTCCTCCAGCTCTTGCAAACACTCATAGTCAATCCTTAGAACCCTCATAGTATCCCTTATATTGTGTAGCCTGCACTTCGTGGAGGCAAAGGAATTTCAAAACCTCTACCACCTCT
>DUEX01000070.1 GCA_011170325.1 Dehalococcoidia bacterium
ACTCCCTTGCCGAAGTTCACAATGTTCAGGGTGTAGTCTTTACTATCAGGTACGAGAGTCTGCCTCGTCACGTCTGTTCCTGTGAACACTGAGCTAGCATAGGGCTCCTTGGGGACTTCACTCGTCTTTACTACTTTCATCTTTACCTCTCTGAAGCTTAGGGTAGCGATTTCCTTAACGCTGCAAGTTGCACGATGTCTAGTTTATCTCTTGTTTTTTTATTAGGTACTCCTGCCGTACTGCCCCCGCTTGCAAAGCAAGGTACATTGGCAATGGCTGGTTGTCAATGCTTCGGCTCTTCTTCTCCAGAGACTGCACCCGGAGGGCCAAATCCCTTCTCATAGGCTCCTTACATCAAGGCTTGGATGTTTGCTAACACTACTTCTTTCTCTATGTTGTAAACTGCATTCCCCACGCATAATGGTTCAGCTGTTGCGATTATTCAAACTCATTCTTGGATAGTACTGTAAATACGATGGCTGCTATGCCCAAAAGCCATGAGGGAAAGAATGCAGCGATGGAGCCAGCAAGTGCCAACCCCCACCTTTTCCTTTGCAGTGCATAGATGCCACCTGCTATAGCCAATATCGCGATAATAAGTAGTGGTATGGCTATGGCTGAGAAAAAGGCTACTGGCAAGAAGGGAGGTGCTTCTGCCCCGGTGTACCTCAGAACTCCGCTGCCAACGGTGCCCAAAACAATGAGAACAAAACCCCCGATCAAACCGCAAGCACCACAAATTATGTCCAGAATCCCAGCGACTGTCGGCATCCACGTCCTTTGCATTTTGTCACCTCCTTTCTCTGATTCTTGTAGGTTTAGCTAGTTATGTGCAGTCAAGTATCTTCCAGTCCCATCATATTTTTATCACAGGAAGCCTCGTTTGTCTAATAAGTTACCCTCAGGCAACCCAGTTTATAAGAGGCATGTTAGCAGCGGTGTTGTAACTGCATTCCGCAGGGGCAAGAAATTAAATTACAAGGGATGCTCAGGGGGCTGCATCCTTGCTGCCTTAAAAAGAGGCTAACTGATATTTTAGCAAGGCACTCTGAAGGCCAATATACCTGAAGAGGTAGACTTCGGGCTTGGCACTTAAAGATGAATGCCTCGTCGTTGACGCCTTTGTTAGCAGGCTTTTGTGGAGTTTAAATATGGAATTCTGGTCGGGGTGGCCGGATTTGAACCGGCGACCACCTGAACCCCATTCAGGTGCGCTACCAGGCTGCGCTACACCCCGTGGCTTTGCCTTCAGCAATATGTTATCAAAAGATTGCTTAACACTCAAATCTGAGCTGCTTAGCATTTTGTGAGGGTGTTGCCGTCAGGCACAGTCATCATTTGCCTCGTAACTGCATTTGCCGCGAGGCTGACTCACAAATTCAAGCAGCTAGATAAACCTCACTGTTAGGTAAATACCACCACCGATTATGACAAGGCCAATAAGCGAAAGGATTATACTACGGTGGAGATATAGCAATACGCCGACATAAGGAGGCCGTCGCTTCAACCTGTAGTAGGCTTGAACTTCAATTATGATGCTAAGGATACCCGCAAAAGCACAGCCAGCACCTACGACTATACAGATGATACCCAAGGCTACTAGTAACATTACTGCCTCAACACTAACTTACCAGCCTTTTGTAGTTGGTTTCTAACTCATACTTTGATTATACATCACATGCGACCATTTGTGTTGGCAAAATACTGCTTAACCTGGTCAACCAGCTAAAATTTCAAGTTATAGTGCCCGTAAAACTGACAATAGCAATAACTTCCATATAGGGGTAAATGAGGTAGCTCCCCCCTATTTCTGCTTAACAATATGGCTTCAATTGCTTAACGAATTAGCTTCGGAGCATCTGATTACTTATCAGACTATGGGCGAACAGAGCTTAACGATTAGTTTCAACTAGCGGATTGTAACCCTTTGCTGGTAAGTATCTCTTGTTAACAATTTGCACCTACATGGGTTCAGCTCTGTATTTTAAGGCATTGACATTTGGCATCACCAGGAGCAGACTATCCGTGGACGACACACTCGTACGAATTCTATAACTTGAGATGGGTGAGATGGGAGTCAAGAAGGGCACTGGAATCGCTTTGGTAGCGGTGGCTGGTGATTTTCTATTTGAAAACATATCACTATCAGCGAGGAAAATATGGCTGGTCTAATAATTGCAGCGGTTTTTGGTTTTTTTGCATTCGGCATCGGTGGAATCTGGCTAGCCATAATTGCATTTAGGGAATCTGCTGGTCAGGGAGTACTTTGCTTGTTAGTACCATTCTATGCCTTGTACTATGCTATTACTAGATGGGCTGAGGCAAAAAAGCCTTTTGTCATTAGTTTGATTGGGTTAATCCTTTTCATAGGTGGCTTAGTTCCTCACTCGATGCAATTCAAATCGGAAGCAGAGCCAGTAATTGCAGGATTTATGGAGGCTGGAGCTGCAGGAGATGTGGACCAGCAATATAGTTATTGGCACCGACGAGCGGGCTCTAAAGAAGAACTGGCCGAATTTCTAGACGATAATCGTACATCATTTTCAGAATACAAGGACATGAGTACTAGTAGCTGGTCGGTGGAGACTGAGGCAGGTATTACAGAGGGTTATGTGACAGGTTCAATCATCTATACGGATGGTACGAGGTGCCCATTTGAAGCTTGGCTAATTAAAGAGAACGATGTCTGGAAGCTAACCAGATTTGAGTTTGGCACCTCAGCAGAAGAAGCAGCTCCAGCTTCTACAACAGAACGGCAGTCCCCTTATACAGCTGAGGAGCTTAGGCAGATTGAAGAGCACGAGTTTCTTGAGACCTACAGTGAGATGAGGGATTACATACAACACGTACACACGCTTGCCCTGGAGCTTCAAGGTTTCAGTTGGCATCAGTTTGCCGATGTTGGCTGGTACGAAGTCGATAAATACGGTGTTCAGAAATGGACATTGCTGCAAGAAGTGCTACCATCTGCGGGGACAGTACAGCCGTTGGCGACAGACTGTGACCAGTGTTTAGCCCTAGCCACTGAGGTCTGGTCGGAAAATCCTTACAAAGAACCGCAGACACCTGTGCAGGAGATGGAAAGGCTGACGATACCCGAGTGGCGACAGCTATGTGGTGAGCTTCAGACATCGCTAGCAGGTATAAAGGTTGGAGTTGAGAATTTTAAGGCTGATACAGAAAGCCTATTCAGCCAAGTGGAGGCTGTTCTTAGCACTGAGAGGGCAGGAATAAAAGAGAAGTATCTTGAGAACTTCCAAATAAAGTCCGCTGAGTATACCGACTTACTTGATGAGGTGATTGATAATCTCCAGCAAGCTGAGCAACTAGCGTCGAGGCTGAGAGACTGGCAATTTGGCTCACTCACCATTGACGAAGGCTAACTTACCTTCAAATTAGATTTAGCCCAATGGTGGCTTATAGAACTTCAGGCTATTCTTAAACCTTACCGACTTGCCATATCTCTCTACCATCTGGATTGATTACCACCCTTGATATACTATCGAGATTCAAATAAGATTAGTTTGACTATCTTACAAGCACGTTTATTCCCATTACTGCAAGTGAGATAGGTAAAGAACTGGTTTATGTCTTGTGGCACATGTGAGTGCCGATTATGGCTATAGCCCTGGTCAGTCTATCTTCGTAGTATTCAATGGTTCTGGGGGACAGTCCCTGTCTTCTTGAGGCTATAAAGTTGGCTATTATCAGTCTTGATTTGCTTAACGATTGAACGGTCTTTGAGTGACCCCATTCAGGTGCGCTACCAGGCTGCGCTACACCTCGTGGCTTTGCCTTCAGCAATATGTTATCATAGGCAAATAATTGGGGCAACGTGGGCTTGCCTCAGGTTATCTTAAGAAAAGAAGGGGCTTTAGTTTTTGGCTAGGAAACAGAAAAAAGTCGAGCTTAAACCGGCACCTACCAAGCGCCAGCTGGCTAAATGGCAACGCCAGCAACGGACACAACGTATTATAATGATTGTAGGAGGCCTCTTTTTAGCTTCTATCATCGGTTACATTGGTTATGGGTATTACAGTGATCAGGTTAAACCTCTTAGCCAGCCAGTGGTAAGGGTAAATGATGCTGTTTTTGATATGGATTATTATATAAAAATACTTGATATTTATAGCCAGGGGCAGGAGTCTGCCGTGGTCTCAGCTATGGCAGACATGGTCATTGAAGCTATCGAGCAGAATGAGCTGGTAAGGCAAAGAGCTGCAGGTTTAGGGACTGGTGTCAGTGATGAGGAAATAAATAGTGAGCTTGGTAATCTCGACTTGCCTAATAATGAGGTATACAGGGATGTAGTTGGTGCTAAGGTGTTGACAGATAGATTACTTGAGGATTACTTTGACCCTAAAGTGCCAACTACAGGTGAGCAAGTGCAGGTTCAAGCAATGTTTTTGGAAAGCAATGAAGTAGTTGAGGAAGTAATAGACAGGCTTGGAGCAGGCGATAATTTTACCTCCTTGGCGAAGGAATTCTCTACAGAAGCGGTGACTAAGGAGAAAGGAGGCGACTTAGGTTGGCTGCCTAAGGATTTTGCGGATATACTGTTGGGAGATTCAATGCTTAAGGACATTGTTTTTAATCTTGAGCTGGGAATGCTGAGCGAGCCGACTTATGATGAATCAATCATTAAAGAAATCGGCTACTGGTTGATAGAAGTAGTTGAGAGGGATGAGGATAAGGGTAGCTATACTAGAGGTATCCTGCTAGGGAGCCGACAGGAGGCAGAGCAAGTGAAGGCTATGTCAGAAGCTGGTGAAGATTTTGCTGTTTTAGTTCAGGAATATTCTCAGGATTCGGAGAGCAAGGACCAGGGAGGTGATTTGGGTTGGACCCAGGAAGGATTTGTGAACGAAGTTGTCAGTGAAGTTGCTTTTGAGCTTGAGCTCAATGTTTTAAGTGAGCCGATTCGCGATGAAACTGTTCAAACTCGGGGAGGTTATTGGCTGGTCAAAGTTGCAGATGAAGATGCCAATCGGCAGCTCGAGGATGAGGTTAGGGAAGGGGTGAGATTAAAGCTTTTTGGGGATTGGATAGAGGAGCAAAGGAGCAAGAGCTTGATCGAGAACTACTTGACACAAGAGCAGAAATCTTGGGCGGTAGGTCGAGTCCTTAGAGGTAGGGGGTAATATCTGTGGTAGGTAAAAGAAGGAGCATCGGTGTTGGCTTGATGGGTTTGGGTGTGATTGGTAGTGGCGCGGCTAGGGTCTTGCTGGGGAAGGCAGATGCCTTGGCTCGGCAGACAGGTAGTCCGCTGGTTTTGAAAAAGGTCTTAGAACAGGATTTAACTAAGCACGGCTCGATGGGAATTGAACCTCAACTTTTTACTACCCAGTTTGCAGAAATAGTTGGCCATCCTGAAATAGATATAGTCGTTGAACTTATGGGTGGGGAGCATCCTGCTTTCGAATACATAAAAGAGGCTCTCATTGGTGGCAAGCATGTGGTTACGGCTAATAAAGAGGTAATGGCAAAGCATGCGTATGAGCTTTTAGCTTTGGCTAAGGAGCACCAAGTTGGGCTTCGCTATGAGGCTACCGTTGGCGGTGGTATACCTTTGATTGCTCCATTCCAGCGGGACTTGGTGGTTAATGATATTTTGGGTATTTATGCTATTGTTAACGGAACTACCAACTATATTTTAACTCGAATGGCTCAAGAAGGGCTAGATTTCTCTGCAGCTTTGAGGCAAGCTCAGGAACTAGGTTATGCCGAGGCTAATCCGGCTGACGATGTGGATGGACTTGATGCCGCTTATAAGTTAGCTATCCTGACGACTTTAGCTTTTAATACTGAGGTTAGCCTGGAGAATATATATTATGAGGGGATTTCACGACTTCAAGGTTGTGATTTTCGCTATGCTCGAGAGCTAGGCTACGCTATAAAGCTTCTGGCTATTGCTAAGCGAGCGGGGGATTGTATCGAAGCCCGCGTTCACCCTGTCTTTATTCCCGAGGATTCTTTGTTAGCTAAGGTAGATGGTGTTTATAATGCTATTCATGTAGAAGGGGATTTGGTGGGCAAGGTTATCTTCTATGGTGAAGGGGCTGGCCCCTCGGCGACGTCGAGTGCTGTGGTTGCTGACATTATTAATATAGCTCAAAATCTCAGCCGTGAGGTAGGCAGTGCTCCTGAATTGCTCTTCGGAAGGGAACAACCTATTAAGCCTATGGCTGAGATAGAGACGCGATATTATTTGAGAATGAATGTCGTTGACCAACCAGGGGTTTTAGCTCAAATTTCGAAGGTCTTAGGCGACCATTTTATTAGCATTTCTTCGGTGATTCAAAAGGAGGCTGACCCTTCGACTCAAACTGCTGAGATCGTGATAATGACTCACCCAGCTAAGGAGCAGGCAGTTCAACAGGCTCTTAAGGAAACTGAACGTTTGGCTGTAGTTAAAGAAATCAGTAATTTTATTAGGGTTGAGGCTAAATAAGAGTAATGGGGCGGGGTGTTCTACTTAGATACCGTGATTTTCTCCCAGTTACCTCGGCTACTCCTCTCGTAACGCTTGGGGAGGGGGATACACCTTTGGTGAGGTCAGGCAGTTTAGAGAGGGAGCTTGGCTGTGGCGAGCTTTATTTTAAGCTTGAGGGCTGTAATCCCACGGGCTCGTTCAAAGACCGGGGTATGGTGGTGGCTGTAGCTAAAGCTGTGGAGAGTGGCAGTTCTAGTGTAATCTGCGCTTCTACTGGTAATACTAGTGCTTCAGCAGCTGCTTACGGGTCTCGCTTTGGGCTTGGTGTTACTGTTATTGTGCCAAAGGGCAAAATTGCTTTAGGGAAGCTGGCTCAGGCTATTACTTACGGGGCTAAGATTATCACTATAGAAGATAACTTTGACCAAGCTCTTCACATAGTCCGCACTCTAGTTCAGAAATATCCGATCACCTTGGTTAATTCGATAAATCCGCATCGTATTGAGGGTCAGAAGACAGCAGCTTTTGAAATTGTGGATGATTTGGGCGATGCTCCCGATTATCTCTTTATCCCTGTAGGCAATGCTGGCAATATCACTGCTTACTGGAAAGGTTTTGTTGAGTATAGACAAGCTAGCAGGGCAAGTCGAACTCCGAAGATGATGGGTTTTCAAGCTGAAGGGGCGGCGCCTATAGTTAAGGGCAGAATTGTCAAGAAGCCTAAAACTTTGGCTACAGCGATACGCATCGGTAATCCAGCTAGTTGGCATGGGGCAGTAGCTGCCCGAGACCAATCAGGCGGGATTATTGACTGCACCACTGATGATGAGATTTTGGCTGCTTATAAGCTTATGGCTAGTAAAGAAGGTATCTTTGGCGAGCCAGCTTCTGCAGCCTCTTTGGCCGGGCTTATCAAGATGGTGGGGCAGGGGCTGAGGCTTGCTGGTAAGAGGGTGGTGTGCATTATTACAGGCACTGGGTTGAAGGACCCACAAGTTTCGCTGAGGCATGTTGAACCTATACCACAGCTTCCGGCTGACCTAAATGTAATTGAGCAGACTCTGGGTTGGAATTAGCCTTTACCTAAGCTATAGATAAGGCAAAACTAAGAACTGAAGGGGGACGGCGATGTTAACGATAAGCGAAGGCACTGGGGAATTCTACCAGCATTATCCTAAGGTACCCACCATAGTCACTACCAGTGTTAAAGGAAAGGATAATGCCATGGCAGTCGCCTGGCATAGTGCCATTTCTTTTAAGCCACCTCTTTATGGGGTGTCTATATCGCCTAAGAGGTTTACTTACCAGCTTATTTTGGAAAGCAAGGAGTTTGGCATTAACTTTGTGCCTTTTGAAGCTGCTGAGCTTATTGCCTCAGTTGGAGGTAGCAAAGGTGGAGATATAGATAAGTTTCGGAGGTTTGGTATGGCTAAAACCAACCCTTTAAAGACAGGCGTGCCAATACTGAAAGATGCTTATGCTGCTTATGAGTGCAAGCTTACGGATAATATAACTTATGGCGACCATGTCTGGGTGGTTGGGGAAATCCTAGCTGTGCACTTCGCTGAGGAGACTTTCACCTCTAAGGGGATTATTGATTTGGGAAAAATAAGCCCGGTGCTTTACCTTGGGGCGGAAGTTTATGCAGCTATGGATAAAGAATCTATGCGCTTATTAGACCGTGAGGTTTATGGCAAACGGTAGGAAATGGCTACCGGATAAGGAGGCAGCAGTGATTGACCAGGCTAAGATTGAGGCATCAGCACTTTCAATAATTGAGGCCATTGGTGATGATCCTCGAAGAGAGGGTTTGGAAGGCACACCACGACGAATTGCTGAGATGTATGCAGAACTTTTTTCAGGATTGGGTATGGATGCTAAGGCAGAATTAGCCATGGGCTTTGAAGAGGGACATCATGAAATGGTAATACTCAGGGATATCCCTTTCTACTCTATGTGTGAGCATCACCTTATGCCCTTTTATGGCGTAGCTCACGTTGGCTATATCCCTAATGATGAGGGGAGGGTTGTCGGGGTGAGCAAGCTGGCGCGGGTAGTAGATATATTTGCCAAACGTCCTCAGCTTCAAGAAAGGATGACGACACAGATTGCTGATGCGATTCTTGAAGCTCTTCAGCCTGATGGTGTGGCGGTGGTTATTCAAGCAGAGCACTTATGCATGACTATGCGTGGCATTAAAAAGCAGGGGAGTAATGTTATCACCTCAGCAACTAGAGGACTTTTCCGCAGTCGAGCGGCAACACGGGCTGAATTTATGGCTTTAGTCCAGGGGAAGTAGCACTATTCGTGGCGCAGGGACTCGATTGGGTCAAGGCTAGCAGCTCTGAAAGCAGGGTAAGAACCAGAAGCCAGCCCGATGAAGATTGCCACCGAGAGGGCAATAATTACGATATCGAGTGACACAGGAGCCTGGACAGTATATCCCCCTAAGTTAATTCCGCTAATTAATAGAGTTCCTGTCAGAGCTATCGCCAGCCCGATGACACCACCAGACAGGCTGAGCATGGCGGCTTCGACCAAAAACTGGCGCAGAATATCCCGGCGTTTGGCACCGACAGCTTTCCGAATACCGATTTCCCGGGTGCGCTCGGTTACCGAGACTAACATTATATTCATAATGCCGATACCACCGACGATGAGGGAGATAGCACCGACACTGCCTATGAAGACCTGAAATATACCAAGTACCTGATGCATCTGTTTGAGCATTTCCTGCATATCGATGATGGTAAAGTCATCGTCTTTCCCTTCCCTGATATGATGGCGCTGCCGCAGGATGGAAGTAGCTTCCTCGGTAGCGGCATCTATTTGGTCGGTACTCACTGCTTTGACAGCGATGGTCTGGACAGGTCGTCCCCGTGTGGTTGTCTCTCCCATAAATCTTACCTGCATTGTCGTCAGGGGTATCATTATGAAATCGTCCATCGCAGCCATGAAAGCGCCTTTCTCTTCAAGGACACCGATGACCTCGAACTTGCGCCCGCTTAT
>DUEX01000071.1 GCA_011170325.1 Dehalococcoidia bacterium
ACAATCGCTTATTTTGTGCAATTCCTGACCTGCCCCCATAAATTATACCAATTTCTAAGTTAGCGTTACCGACATGACAGCCGGCTAGATAGAACAATCGCTTGTTGTTACCTCATTGCACAAAGTGACGTTTTGTGTGAATGCTGCCCCATCAAAATGTGGATACTGAGTAGATTGAATATGACGCCCTGACGTAGTAATATTGGCACAGACCAATCTCGTAGGAGTTGGCAGTGCATATACCCAAAGAGGACGCCGTACAAGGTTTCTTACACTTGGCACAGATACAGATTGACGTTTGGTAACCCCATTTGTGTACCCTGCCAGCACTCAAAGACTCAATAATATTAACAACTTAGCTAAGAAATTAGCCTACCCCCTCAAGGCCAAGCTTCAGGTTCTCAATTTAACCCGACACAGTTTATCACCTAGCTGACTTAAATGCAAATTACTGTGCTCATACACCTTCTCTAAGGTATCTTATTACCTGCTCCTTGGTCAAATCCTCAATGCCTAATTCCTTTAGAGACCTTCCCTCCTTAAGGAAGTCCCGTTTACAGATTACTGACCCTAGTTGTATCAGCGACTCTATTATGGGGACATCTACACCAAACCTTCTAGCCAGATGATAGCGTATGACCGTTCCCACTGGTATATCCTCAGTGAAGTACCTGTGCTCAGTAGAAGTAGGACCAACGATTGGCGGAAAAATCACGTCGGCAAATGGAGCCCAAAACTCCACCCCCATGACGCTGCCCTTCCAGAAGAATTGGTCCTCACGGTACTCAATCACTTTTATCCCCATCGCCTTAGCAATCTTCCTCTCCTCCTGATAGAAGGCAAACTGAGTCCGGGCAACTGCTGGACTCATTCCATGCTTATACATTGAGTATTTGCCCTTCGGTATGCCTAGAGTCGCCTCCATCTCTGAAACCTCCATGGCACCAACATTGAGGACTGAGCCAGGAACATGAACAACAGGATTGGGATTGGAAAGACTAACACCAATGACGGTGTCTCCCCTTTTGATTTCCACCGTGCCATCGAACGCCGGGATTGCCTTCAAGATTTCAAAGAACTTATCTCCATCTTTACTCGGCAAGGCATCACACATAAGCTCCCGCGTCCTACTGATGCAATCAGCCCTGCCCGGCTCCACTACTCTAACTCCATATGGCATGGAAGTCCATCCCCCGGTTATGACGTCCGCATCGCAGCCTGCCTCACGCATCATATTTCTGAGCATCAAGGAGCCGAAATTATCGGGGAAGATGCTTATCACCTGCCCATCCTCAAGGCAGGGAATCACCTTTTCAAAGAAGGGCTGGTGACCCTTTGCCGGAATAGCTACGATTACCAGACCAGCCCCCCTTAATGCCTCTGATATCTCTGTAGTGACCACGTCAACCCTGGCAACCCCGGCCCTCCGGAACCATTTGAAATTGGCCTGAGCCCCGCCAAGCTCTATTTCATGAGTCTTCAAGACTTCTCCTAAAGTTCTTTGGGCAAGCTCTGGTAATTCATACAGGCGCACTTCATATCCAGCGAGAGTAAAGTCCGCGGCAAACGTTTGGGCACAGGCTCCTCCACCAAGAACCGCCACCGGTTTTTGCGATATTCCAACCTCACTCATACTTATTTACCTCCTTCGTTTGTCTCAACACTTGATAGTGTTTCTACCCTATTGGCAACAACTCTAGAATATATGAGGATACCAATATATAAGGTACCAACCACTCCTTATAAACTGGTAATGAACATGTTTATCTCCCTGCGTAAATAGCATTTAAAGCAAAATCTGGAAGTCCAACCCTTTTGCCGTAACTCCAGAAGGCCTTTCCTAGCTGCCCAGCCAGTTCCTTGCTGTCTTGTACATTGAACTTCTTGACATCATAGCCCAACATATCGCGCATGATTCTGGAATTTTTTTCAGCGATGATTATTGTTCCATCATCCTCAATCCTTTCGATTCCATCGAATCTGTTGCCCTCTTCATTAATCGCTATCGCTTCATCGAGGGAGATATCATCAGGTAGCTCAACCTCAACAAGCTCTCTACCAAGTCGGACAGGATAAGCCCCAGGCAAACCATTTGGGCCTGGTGTATTCACAATTTCCTTTGTATCCTGCAAGATGGCCCTTATTACCTTGACCACTGTCGCTGCAGTGAGCTTGTTGTACATCAAAGGGTCTTCCGGAATCTGCGGGATATCATCCCAACCTTCACGCTTCAATTTCTGGTCTGGGTCAACCTCTTGTGTGACGTCCTTACCATTCACAAGAACCCGCAGGTAGTAAGGTGCTCCATCAGTACTGCCATTGGCCTCAATGTGGTAACAAACGTAATGTGATCCAACCATGGAAAGAGTGACATCTCTAATAGGGACTCCTAGTCTTTTGCTTACTGCCATCTTTAGGAGCGGGGTGACCTCTCCTAAGTTCCCTATCCCAACTGTTGGAGCCATGCCAAGCTTCGCAAGTGTGGGGCAAACCACGTCAGGAACTGATGCATTCACCACATATGGGTTTGTCCCCGCTTTCTTTATGGCTTGCATCAAGTGGTAGGGCATTGTTATATGCATTGGCAACCATGGCCCAATCTCAGCTTGAACTATTTTGTTTCGTTCATCCTTTGGCAGATAATCCCTAACCCACCAAGATTGGAGAGTTGCGACTTGAAAAATTAAATCTGGGTCATACTTTCTCAAGGTCTCCGCAGTTGAATCTATATCCAGTAAATCCACGCTTACAAACTTTATATCTGGGTGTAATCCGAGTTTATCTGCTACAGCAACCTCCAAATTCACACTCTGTTGTCCTCTATCCTCAGCTACATCAGCAGCTATTATCTTTACCCATTCGCTTAAAGTCTGGTTTCTAGACAGCATCTCTAGAACTAAATTCCCCACGCTCCCGAGCCCTACTATCATTACTTTATTCCCATCTCTCATCAAGATTACCCCCTATTTTTTCTTAGCGAATAATGGAATGATGCTTGTGACACCTTAGAAATCATGACAAAAAGCTCCATTTTTAGCTCCAAATCCAAGGCCTTTCCCCTCGCGCCGTTCTCATGAATAAGTTACATGGCTACCTCCTATTAGTTGATTTGGTGTCACTAAGTCAGTGGTTAGCTGCTTTTGAATGAGGCAACGCCTAGTAGAGTTTAACGCCAAGCATTCTAGTTCATCAGCTTCAGGCCATTTCTGTCTCGTACCATTATCTCTCATATGGAGGTATGCCCATCACCCATTCTGCCCAAGAATAAGGTCGAGGGGTTTATTATAGACCGCATTAAGAGCTATATTCTTACCGAAGAGAACTTAGGGGAGCTGGTGAGGCTGACTAATGAGGAGTTGTGCCGCATGTCCGGTAGCGCTACTGATAATAGAGTGTGTCGCAGACTTTGTTCAATCTGGGAACCTCGACGCCTCGCTTGATCCAGTTGCAAAGAGTTTAGTTACCCAGTCTATCTATCGCGTTTTTCATGAGACCAGCGATTGACATGTGATATATCGGCCCCCCAGATAATACCATCAGATTCCATATATTTTCTGACAAAATCGTGGAAATCGTCTTTAAAGACACAGCCCCCCTGTCCTCAGGCAGTTATAACATCCGGTACAGTGATGAAATTTCTTACCGGCCATTTGGCAAAGTTCCGTTTCAATACCGGAAACACTCCTTGCTGCCTCCAGTGCTTTCTCAACCAGCTTCGCGGTGTTAGCATTTTCCCTGGGGCTACCCACAATACCACAAATTTTTGCTTTTTGTATTTAAACCTCCTAGCAAAACGGGTGGTAAACCTGAATGATATTTCTATCAAGCCCGTCCATCTTGGTGCAGCCAGTTTTGGTGACTACGTATGTATCCTGGATGCCAAATATTCCGCCGTCTTTGGTAATGAGCCATGGCTCATTTGAAAGGGCCATCCCTTCTTCGATAATTTGCGGATTCCAGGCATCAATGGATGGCGGCTCGTGAGAATCCAAACCGACACCGTGTCCGCCCATATCAAGACACTGGTAACCAGCTTCCCTGACCACACTATACATCGCCTCATATACTTCGTTGGCTCTAACACCAGGCTTGAGCATATCCCCGGCAGCATCTTCGGCAGCAAAAATTGTATCATAAGCACGCCTGATTTCCGGGGTTATCGGACCGACTTGCCATATCCTGGCATTATCTGGGCCATACCCCTTATAATAGGAAGTCCCATCATATGAGATGACACTATCTTTGGTTATTGGCGCTCCTTCCAGAGCCTGAACATCACTGAAAGCAGCCTTATCGGCACTGCATATAAAGTGTGCCCAGCCAGGAATATCATCGCCCAGTCGATTTCCTTCCTGCTCTGCTACGGCCCTGTTTATTATCTTCCAAAGATCAACTTCAGTCATACCAGGTCGGTACCCCGTGACAATGGCTAACTCCACTGCGGTTGTGGCTTGGACTGACTTGCGGATTCGCTCTAGTTCAAGCGGTGATTTTATCATCCGGCAGCCCCAGATGACCTTGTCACCATCGACAAACTTGGCACTGGATAGAGCAGCCTTTAAAGCCTCAATATCATTGAGGGGCCTAGGTATATACATGCAGCCAAGCGGCCCCATTTCTAGGGCAATTCGCTTGTTTCCGTAACCTATTTCCTTGATTACTTCGGCCACATCTCTGGGTAACCCCCGTTGCACTTTGGGCTGATGAGGGTCTGGTACAACCCGGATATCATTAGCCCAGGTTAGCCC
>DUEX01000072.1 GCA_011170325.1 Dehalococcoidia bacterium
CGAACCCTAATCCCCAACTAGGGTGCTCTGACAGTTAAGCCTTGAGCAGGCGCAATCACAGAGCCACAGTGACAAACTAGACTTAACTGAATCAAGAGCCGATGGGGAGTGCGAGTCTGGCATTGAGTGTCGAAAAGTCATGTTTGGTGAGCCAAACGGGATAAAATCAAGAACTCTGATCTTTAGCAGGGTCTTCTTGATGGCAGCAAGGCCGGGCAAATAGCCTGGCCTTTTACATTTCCCGTTCGAGTCCAGCGTAATGGATCACGCTGGACAGCTCCCGAACTACTGTTCATTCCGGCTTTGCAGCAGATGTTGGTTTCCTATACACGGCTCAGGCGCTGACCTTGGTGCTTGTCATTTTCTGGCTAATTGTGCAGGTTTGAGGCTGATTTATCCAACAACTTTGTCTTGGGATCGCTAAGGGGGATAGAATCAGCGACCTCGGTAACGCTATCTCAATGCCCAGGATCCTTGCTTAGATCGATCCTGTGAGGTATCATGACCTCCAGTGCATTAACTAAATGAAGAGGAGAACATCAGGTGGATTGGGGCAGTATATTAACTATTGTGCTTGGGATTTTGGCAGCCATAGGGCTCCCCCTAGCTTTGAGGAGCAGAGGGAAGGGTGGTCAAAAGAAGGTACAGGAGCTTTGGCAGCACCTTCAGGGGATAGGCGTAAAGGCGTCTATGTTTGAAAAAGGCACCGGCCAAGAAAAACTAGGGCAGAAACGCAGTTGGGGGCAGAAGTCTGTAGGGATTATCAAACTGACAGATAGAAATATAGATTCAATAAGTGTTGTTGGCGTGGCTAGCCAGTACGGAGTCAACTACTATCTCGACTATTTGGTGAGGAAATCTAGCATAATCGGAATAGAGAAAAAGAAGAAAACCAGGATGATTACTAAGAAAAGCTCACTCATTAGGGGTAAGGTGATTGATATTGAATGGAGAGGAGATAATACCCTAGCCCAGAAGCTCAATTTCGATTATCGGCTGAAAGACAAACTATTACAAGCAGCTCCTAAGGGTAGCATTGAGGTATTCCCTGAGCCAAAGTATGAGTATGCCAGGATCAGGACTACCTATTTCTTGCCCACGCCCGATTTGCTTGAAGATATGGATATCATTGCCGAGCATCTCAAGTCATGGTATTGAATACGAAGAGATGGACGAAGGGCAGAGTTCTGGCTTCTACACTGCTTAACAGGTCATCTTGTACGAAACAGAAGGGGTATTAAATGTTTATACAACGTGATGTCATGAAAACGCTGACCTCTCGGCGCATAATAAGGCACAGGAGGTGCAGCGATGCTTTACACAGGGCTGGACTTGCATAGAAGTTTCTCGTATATCACCACCATGAATGACAAGGGCAAGATCGTCGGTCAGAAGAAGTTACCCAGCAATGGGGAGGTAGTAGAGTTTCTTAAAGCGTTTGACGAAACGATGGAAGTGGCAATCGAAGCCACACCCAGCTGGTATTGGCTTTATGATTGGTTAGAAGAAGAGGGCTTTGACGTCAAACTTTCCCACCCGCTGAAGACCAAGGCCATAGCCTATGCGAGGGTTAAGACGGACAAGGTAGACTCTGCCACTTTAGCGCACCTTCTAAGGAGCGATCTGCTCCCTTTGTCGTACGTCCCAGAAAAGCCAGTGAGGTTGAACAGAGAGCTTCTGCGCTACAGGGCAAGCCTGGTGAAGATACAGAGTGGGATAAAGAACAAAGTTCATACCATCTTAGCCAAGAACAACGTAAATCACGAATACAGCGATCTATTCAGCAAGGAAGGAATGGCCTTTTTAAACTCACTATCTGTACCAGAGAATTACAAGATTGCTCTTGAAGGATACCTTTTGGTGTTAGAGACCATAAGACATGAAATCAAGGTGGTAAGTAGAAGGATACAACAACTGGCACAAGAGGACCGGGATGCCATGCTTCTGATGACCGTGCCCGGAGTGGGCTATTACAGTGCTCTTACGATAAAAAGTGAAATAGGAGACGTTAGGAGGTTCCCGTCGGCCAAACAACTCTGCTCTTACGCTGGACTTGTACCTTCGACTTATGCATCAGGCAATTCCTGTTACCATGGACATATCACAAAACAAGGCTCAAGGTGGCTACGCTGGATATTGATTGAGGCAGCGATACATGCAGTGAAGAGGCCAGGGCCACTGCGCCGCTTCTACCAAAAAGTAGAGAGGAAGAAGGGGGGCAAGGTAGCCAAGGTGGCTACTGCTAGAAAGCTCTTAGAGTGGATGTACCACATGATGAAAGATGGCAAGACGTTTACTGAAGTGGAGAAGTTGGCTGAGTTGTTAAGCAAGGGTGAGCCCGTGAATTCGTCTGGTCTTACTGGCCGTTAAAATGATTGGGCAGCCTTAACCTGAACGACATAGTGTGGCTACGAAGCTACGGAGGGATGAGCAAGAAAATCCTGTCAGCTATTGACAATGTCAGCGTTTTCAGGGATGACGTTTTGTTGGATCAAGACGCCGGCGCGACAGCGGCTATTCTTACTTAAGGGCCACCTATCTCCATCCTCCACCGCCGCCGCTTGACAGCGCACCCATAAAGTGGTAGCCTTTTGCCAGCTCAAATGGCTACGATTATCTCGGAAGAACATCACGCATAAAGGAGGTAGAGCTGTGAGTCTGATTATCTATCACAAGTGGAACAATGTTGTGAGCATCAGCTTGAATCGTCCGGAGAAGCGCAACGCGCTCAATGTGGCGCTACAGGACGAGCTGGTGGAGGCCATGAGCGCGGCGGAAGCCGACCATGACGTTCGGACGGTGATTCTCAAAGGGGAGGGC